>CAYGHG010000216.1:0-1549 GCA_964349515.1 uncultured Spirochaetia bacterium | reverse complement strand
ACGCACGTGCACAGAATTTCCAACCGCCTGGGTTACGTCAAAACTAAAACACCGGACGAAACGGAATTCGCCCTGCGGGCAAAATTGCCGCGCCGCCATTGGATAATCTATAACACGCTGATGGTTCCTTTCGGACGAAAAACCTGTAAACCTGTGTCTCCTTTGTGCAGCGCCTGCCCGATCAAAATTTACTGCGCGCGCGTCGGAGTCACTTTGAGCCGTTAATTTCACAAATACCGGCTTTTTCATCGAAAAATAAATCAGTTGACGAGTATTTGCCGTTTTGGTATTGTCCAGCCTCGTTGAAATGGCACAGTGTGCTATAATATTAGTATATGAGGGTGTTGCCCCTTAAAAATAATTTTAAAAAGAGAATAAATCACTATGGGAACATTTGTTACATTTATACACGTTTTAGCATGCTTTATCCTGATTTTGGTCGTGCTGTTGCAGGCGGGCAAAGGAGCCAATATGGGCGCCGCGTTCGGCGGTTCCAGTCAGACCGTATTTGGCTCATCAGGAGCGGGAACTTTTCTGGGCAAATTAACCGCTACGGTGGCGATAGTTTTTATGATTACGTCTTTATCGCTTGCCTATATGGCTACCAAAGGAACCTCCTCAGTGCTGGAACGCTCCAGCGCTCCTGTTACCGAGCAGCCGGCACTGCCAGACGAGGCTCCGTTACCAGCAGCCCCCGCTCCGGCGCCGGAAACTAAGTAACTTCTAAATGCCGAAGTGGTGGAATTGGTAGACACGCCATCTTGAGGGGGTGGTGGGTTACACCCGTCCGGGTTCAAATCCCGGCTTCGGCACCATTTATCATCAAATCATCTGTAAGAGATTATTTTATCAGGCACAAGAGAAGTTCATAAGCCGAGTTCTGTTTCGCGCCGCGGTTACCCGCAAACGCGACGATAATCATTCATCTGGGACGCAAGTTGCCCTGCGCCTCTAGCGACACTACCCGGGAACTTCGGACGGGCAGTCCTCAAACGTTCCCCTATTTGGTCTTGCTCCGGATGGGGTTTACCATGCCTTTTCCGTCACCGGAAAAGCGGTGAGCTCTTACCTCGCCTTTTCACCCTTACCCCGCTTTTCAGCGCGGCGGTATATTTTCTGTGGCACTTTCCCTGGGGTCACCCCCGGTCGCCGTTAGCGACCATCCTGCCCTGCGGAGCTCGGACTTTCCTCCGGCAGATCAAGTCTGCAGGCGATCATCTGATCTTCTCCGGCCTGAACTATAGTCTACACTTGATATCATCTACTTTCAAGCTGTGAGTGATTGATAGCAAGCGGCTCATTAATATATTGACATATCTTGCGCGTTCTCCTTATAATTTAAGGCAAATACAGATGGTTCATCAGAAAAAGCATTTAGCTTGCTGTGGCAGATTTTCTTTTTTTATTTCGCAAGCTTGGGCTGGTTAAACTTTTTCACAAAGGAGGATAATAAAATGATTTCTAAACAAAAAAACGGGTTTCCGACAATATTTTTTATAATTGTCCTTATCTTGGCAACTGGCTTATTTTTTTTATCAGGGTGCAAAGG
>CAYGHG010000215.1:0-1570 GCA_964349515.1 uncultured Spirochaetia bacterium | reverse complement strand
TTTTAGCCCGGCTTTTTTATTTACTGTTAAATCTCATACGGTAACTGCATTTTTTGCATAGGGTTTCCGCGCATTCCCTTCTTCCGAATCCGGAGCTTACAGCCTGTGCGCGCGGGCTTTTAATTATGTCGTCAAAATTTTCATTTTCAATATTCCCGAGGCTGATAATACCCTCTTTGTCCAGACAGCAAGCGGTAACAGTCCCGTCGCATAGTATTGCCGCCTGCTCCCTCATGCCCTTGCAGTAAGCAGGCCCCGGAATTTCAGGGTCAGTCATGGAGGGCCACCGGAACTTATCCGCGATGTTGACAAAGATCCGCTCTGAAATCCTAAAACCGTTCACAGCCGTATTAACAGCTGCTATCTTTACACCGGGGCAAAAAGCCCGCTCTATTGCAGAGACTAACATTTCGTTTCCCGAGATATCCCCGCCGCCGTTCCACAGCCTGAAAGATACTGAAACCCGGCCGGTCTTTGCGGCGTTATATGTAAAGGCAAATATCTTTTCAAGATACTCTGCGTTATCAGCCCCCTCTGCGCTGTGAAGCGAGAAGTTAACGCTTCTCAGGGCAGGCTTATCAAGCAGGTATTCAAGCCTTGAAACAAGCGTACCGTTTGTGGTTATGGAAACCCTGTGGCCGTATTTTGCGGCTATATCCATAAAGTCAGATATGTCAGGGTGCATCAGGGGCTCCCCCATCACGTGTAAATAGGTGTAAAGAGCCCTGTTCTGAGTTTCCTTCATGATTTTTTCAAAGAGTTCCCTGCCCATAAAACCCTCCGGCCGTAAAGTTCCCGGGCAGAATGAGCAGGACATGTTGCAGCTGTTGGTTATTTCCACATATAGCTTTTTAAACTTTTTCATTTAAGCATCATATATAAATACGCATGAATTTGCAAATTGCAAATTGTGCGTTTTCACTTATAATGTCCCCATGAATAAAAAACAATATTATAAAGCGCTTTTAATAATGGAGCCTGCTTTGCCCGTTATTGCATTTCTTATACTCTTTTTTACGGGCAAACCTCTCTTTTCATGGTATGTGAACCACAGCCCTGCCTTTTTCCAGGTGTTAATCGGCGCGGCAGCGGCTGTACCGTTTGCATTTGTTTTCATTTTCATAGGCCTCAAAATCCCTTTTTTCAAAGATTTGCGGGAGATTATGGAAAAACTCTTCAAATCAGCACGGCTCAATACATTTGACATCGCGGTAACGTCTGTTATGGCGGGCGTATTTGAGGAGATTCTTTTCAGGGGGGTCCTTCAGCCTATTTTAGGCCTTTGGCTGACATCTTTCATATTCATCCTCATACACGGTTATTTCAACCCCAAAAGCCTCAATATGACAGTCACAGGCATTCTGGCATTCGGCTTGAGCTGCGTCATAGGGGTGTTCTTTGAGCGCTTCGGAATAATAAGCGCAATAACGCTGCATACAGTTTATGATTTTCTGGCGCTGTACCTGATGATGAGGTATTTTCAGGGAAATGAAAAGGAAGACAAAAGACAGAAGACAGGAGTTATAATCAAAAGTTGTGTATGAAATAAGAGCGACGTATCCTATAATAA
>CAYGHG010000214.1:0-1640 GCA_964349515.1 uncultured Spirochaetia bacterium | reverse complement strand
CAGTAAATTGCTTGGTCCCCACAGAATAGGCCTTTATTGTAAAGACTCAACCTTACGAGTTTTACGGCCTCTTCGACTTTGGGGTCAATTCGTGAAGCTTGGATGCGAGGAGCTCTTGACTGTTCTTGAGCCCAGGATTTATCGTTGGCGTCAAACCGTTCGATCCATTTGTACAACCACGATCTTGATTTCCCGAGGTTTGTACAAATACTTTCTGGTTTTTCGCCCCTTAAAAACCGTTGTACAGCGGCAATTCGTTCTTGCTCTACGCTCTTTTTCATAAACACCTCCGTTTTGGGATGTGTTTATGGTAGCTATTTATCTGTCAAAGAACAATTATTTGTCCACGATGTGATGACAGTAAAAACTGTCCACGATGTGGTGATAGTTGTCACTTAGACTCTAAACTGTACTTCAAGGCGGTGAATTTTGGTTTATGAGGATATAGCCCAAAACAAACGTAACACTTTCATACTGATATTTGTTTTTTTGCTGGTTATAACTGCACTGGGCTGGTTAATCGGCGAGATATACGGGGACCCTTATACCGCTGTTATTGTAGCGGCTGTATTTGCCTTTGTGGCTGCGTTCAGTTCCTACTATTTCAGCGACTCCATAGTGATAGCCGTAACCGGTGCAAAGCCTGCGGACGAGCGGCATTACCGGCAGCTTCACCTTTCCACAGAGGGTATGGCACTGGCGGCGGGGATTCCCAAACCAAAAGTTTACATACTTCCCGGCGACTCCATCAATGCCTTTGCGACAGGCAGGAACCCGCGGCATTCGGCCATTGCTGTTACCGAAGGCGCGCTTAAGAAACTCAATAAAGTTGAGCTCGAAGGCGTAATAGGCCATGAGATGAGCCACATAAAAAACTATGACATTCTCATATCAACCGTATCCGCGGTTTTAGTCGGGATGATTGTAATAATCTCCGATATGGCAACCCGCAGTATGTTTAGGAGCTCGGCGCGCAGGGCGGCCGGGAAACACGGGATTGTGTTTATTGTCATAGTAATACTCGCGGCAATAATCGCGCCTATAGCCGGGACTATAATAAAAATGGCAATATCCAGGCAGCGCGAGTATATGGCCGACGGCCAGGCAGCCCTGCTTACCAGATATCCGGCGGGCCTGATAAGCGCGCTTGAAAAAATCAAACAGGACGCAGACGCGCCGGCGCCCGCGCAGATAAACAGGGGCCTCGCGCATATGTACATATCAGTCCCGAAAGCAATGCTCTCCGACAACCTCTTTGCCACGCACCCGCCGCTGGAGAAAAGGATTGAAAGGCTGAAAAAGCAAGTGTGAGAAAGACAAAAGACAGGAGACAGAAGTTAAGGAAAAAAACGAAACTTTTTTGAGCCGTTTTTGTCATATCTTATGGAGATGAAAACGGGCAGTATAATAAAAAGCTCCCTCACCTTTAAGTTATATACCCCGAATTCGTCTCCTTATTTTTTTGTTTATTTTCAGCCATTTTTCAAAAAGAATGTAGTTAAACTGTAAGTTAAAGCCATAAGACAAAAGACAGAAGTTAATTCAAGACAATCCTGCTCTATTGCTCCTGTTCTCAACACCGTTCTGCGCAGGCGGCAGTGTCATTTTTTTGCCTGCGCCTTTATTGTACGCGTAGGAGC
>CAYGHG010000213.1:0-1655 GCA_964349515.1 uncultured Spirochaetia bacterium | reverse complement strand
GTATTTCCCGACTCCTGTTTTCGGGCACATTTTTTCAATCGGGCATTTTGAACACAGCGGTGAGACGGAGAGGCAGATGTTCTGGCCGAAGAGCACCAGCCAGTAGTTGATTTTAATCCAGTATTTTTTCGGGAGGATTTCCCTTAATTTCATTTCAGTTTCATCTGCGTGTTTTGTTCTGACATACCCCCAGCGGCTGCATATCTTGTGGACGTGGGTGTCGACACATATGCCCGGCTTTTTATATGCGACGGTTACCACCAGATTCGCGGTTTTTCTTCCTACGCCGGGGAGTTTGAGGAGCTCCTCAACCGTGTCGGGTACTATGCCGTTAAAATCATTCAGCAGCATTGCCGTGGTCTCCCTTATTGCCTTTGCTTTGTTGTGATAGAAACCGCTTTTAAATATAATTTTTTCCAGCCGTTTCAGCGGAAGTTTCAGTATTTCCTGCGGCGTAGGCGCCGCTTTATAGAGATTTGCAGCCACGACAGCCGTGGTTTCGTCTTTTGCCCTGAGTGATAGCAGGCAGGGAATCAAAACCCAGTAAGGGTCGTTGATTTCATCGCTGAATCGCTCAAGCACGGGCGCCCGGTACCCCGACACGGCTTTTTTTACTTTGTTTAAAACCATATCTATGTTGTTTTTATTTATCATAAACAGATTTTAGCACACCCGCGCAGAGTGTGGTATAATAAGAATTAAGAGTGATAAATACCGGAGGAAACAAAACATGATTATAGGGATAGATGCCAGAATTGTTGAGCATAGAAATTTTGGAATAACCAGATACGCGGAGAACCTGATTCGCAGCCTTTCAAAGGCTGACCGGAAAAACATATATCACATATATGCATCAAAAAAAGGAATCAGGCACGTTGAGGCCCTTAATCTCCCGGGTAATTTCTCGGTGAAAAAGACAGTAATACCCCTGTTTTTCCCCCTTGAGCACAGGCTTTTTTCCATAATGCTTGAGAAGGACCCGCCTGCTATTTTTCATTCCACTTCTTTTCTGGTGCCGTCGCGCAGGATATGCCCCTCTATTGTGACCATGCACGATATCATTGCTTTTAAATTTGTTACAAACTATTTCAGCCCTATTGAAAGGCTCTATCACGAGCTCGCTGTAAAAAGGGCGTCACACATACTTACGGTTTCCAAGGCCTCCAAATATGACATAGTCTCTCTTTTTGGAGTGTCTGAAGATAAAATCACACACGTTTATAACGGGGTTAACAAGGTCAAACGCACGGCACCGCCGCGCCTGCCGTTTAAGTATATTCTGTATGTAGGCAGTGTTCAGGAGTATAAGAACGTGGCAATGCTCCTAAGGGCATATGACATAGTCAGGGAAAAAACGGGTGTGAGGCTGGTGCTTGTTTTGCATGACACGCTGGGGATTAATGCGAGGCAACACGTCATGGCTCTTCTTAAAATGCATAATATCAGCCGGAGAGGCATTCATATTATTAAAAACATAAGCGATGAAGGTCTTGGAGGTTTGTATAAACACGCTGAGGCATTTGTTTTCCTTTCACAGTATGAAGGTTTCGGCCTCCCGGTGATTGAAGCCATGGCATATGGGGCCCCCGTGGTGGCCTCAAGGCTTTCCTGCATGCCGGAAATAACAGGCGGTGCGGCAATCAGCACTGATATCA
>CAYGHG010000212.1:0-1764 GCA_964349515.1 uncultured Spirochaetia bacterium | reverse complement strand
ATTAAAGCCGGTAAAATTCAGGGCAATATCTTTATCATCAATGTCGGTTAACCCCGCGCCTGTTTCTATGGTGCCGTAGCCGGGGATGTCAAAAGATTCTTTTGATTTGAGCCCGCTTATCTCTGCAAACCGGCAGCCTGCGTTTACGCTTATAAGCATAAAAGGAAATACAGGTATTTCAATTGCGGCTGACACGTCTGCCATTGGAGCGCCGCCCTCGTAAATGATGGCAAAAGAATAACCCGGTACAAGCGCCGACTCGTATTGCTCGGCTGCATAGGCAAAGCCCCAGCCGCCGTATGCGGACAGCACTATGCCTGTTTCCGTATCCGGGATCTTGAACTTGGCGGAAAAACCTGCCATTGCGGGAACTAAGACGGCATAAAAAGTCCTGTCAACAATCTCCGCGGTGTAGGTGGTGCCGTTGTAGTTGAAATCAAGTGTTTCTGTAAATACGGCAGGGAAGACATACTGCCCGCCGGAGCGTATCCCGGCCGCGAAAGGCTCGGAAAATACGACGCTTATGTCGAGGTTTCCCCAGACCGCATTGCCGAATTCCGTATAGCTCGCGTTCTGAGTGGTGCCTGCGGCATCTTTTGCCTTTTCCCAGGCTTCATTCAGCTCTTCCATGTTTGAGTAGGAATAACCGCCTGAAAGCCCGATGTGGAGTGAGTCCGAAAAAGAAGGGAAGGCAAAAAACACTATTGCGATAAAAAGCGCTGTAAGTTTTTTCATATTATAACCTCCATGTTTTTATATAACTATACCATACAGACAGCGGTTTTATCAGTGATTTTAATTACAATAAAAAAGGCCGGGCATAAAGCCCGGCCTTTTTTATTATGCGGATTAGAATATTATGGTGATTCCAAGCCCTACGTCAAGGCCGCTCATGTCAATCACAAGCGCGCCGCCGCCCATTTTTTCAAGAAGTTCGTCTTTTTCTACAACTACAACGTTGTTGTATTTGGCCTCCTGGGAGGCCTTCGTCTCTGCGAATTTACAGGTTCTGTAGCCTATGTTGATGCCTGCTTTGATGAAGTTAGCGAGCTTTATATCAATGCCGCCTGAAAAATCAAGTGCAAGCGCCCCGCTGCTGTAGTTTGCCGTGTAATCTGCAATAACAACGTTAAGCAACTTTGAATATTCCCCCCGGGTAAGGAAGCCTAATGCATATCCGCCAAAAGCTGAAGCATTCAGAGAAACATCAGAACCAAGCGGTATGGAAATATTGGCGCCGAGCATAACCGGGACTGCTATAGCATCGATGGTAGATTTAGATTCATTTGTTGAATATGTGTAATTCAGCCTGGACTGCATAGCACTGATAACTCCCAGGCGGGGGCCTAAGTTAACAAAAGGAAGAACAGGAACCATAATGTCAAGTTTGGCAAAAAGTGCCCCGTCGGGTTCTGAGTTATTCTTTGTAGCCGATGACGGGAACAGTGCCTCGAGATAATCAAGCCCCAGCTTATACTCGCTTTTTGCGTCGTCAAGTGCCAGCGCAGAGTACCCGGCGTGGCCTGTTACAAAGACTTCTGCCGATAGTGCCGATGCAAGTAAAGCAAAAACTGCCGCGAAAACTAATACTTTTTTCATGAATCCCTCCTTTTATTTTTTTTATATTTTAACACGAAACGTGAAACAGTCAAATGAAAGAATGAAAATTGTTTTGGAAATTTTTAACAAGGGTATTTTTCCCCGGGGGAGAGAGAAAGACTCGGGCAACCGAGCAGCAAAACAGCCGGCCGCAGCCTTGTATTA
>CAYGHG010000211.1:0-1821 GCA_964349515.1 uncultured Spirochaetia bacterium | reverse complement strand
CAAAGGCAGGATATCCGTCGCGCCTGATATCCCACTCGAGGAATTTCGGCTCTTTTGCAGCTATAAGAACAGGCATGCAGCAGGTGGAGGCGGATAAATACGCGGTGATGGCGGCTGACCTGCAGGAACCTGCGGAACTGATAATTGATTTTTTTAACAGCTTACAACCAAACAAAACCGACATAGTGTTCGGGTCAAGGAATGACAGAAATGACCCACGCACGAGCAGGTTCTTTTCCGGGATATTCTGGTGGTTTTACAAGACTTTCATAGTAAAGGACGTGCCGCGCGGCGGGGTTGATGTATTTGGCTGTGTCAGGCGGGTGCGCGACTACATAATAGCTTTCAGGGAGTCTAACTCCAGCCTTGTAGGGCAGCTTTTCTGGGTGGGGTTTAAGAGAATGTTCGTAAGTTATACAAGGCTTGAGAGGGAAAAGGGAAAATCAGCCTGGACATTCAGGAAAAAGTTCAATTATCTGTTGGACAGCGTGTTCGCTGTTACGGACCTTCCGATAAAAACATTCATTATCATAGGAACTTTTGGCGCGTTTTTCTCTCTTATATTCGGTGCTCTGATTATTATTTCACGCTTATCAGGCATTATTGAGGTTTCGGGTTACGCGGCCATAATATTGACAGTAATTTTCTTTAGCGCGGTGAACATACTGGGGCTCGGGATTGTCGGCGCTTATGCCCACAGGGCGTATGAGAATTCAAAAAACAGGCCGCTTACTATAATAGTGGAGGATAAAAAATATGGCAGGTAAAAAAATAGGATTTTTCGTCCACGAAAAGGGAATATGCGAGAGCGCTAAAATAGGCAGCGGTACCAGGATATGGGCTTTTGTACACGTGCTGCCTGATGCTGTGATAGGATCTGACTGCAATATATGCGACGGGGTATTCATAGAAAACGATGTAATCCTGGGCGACAGGGTAACGGTAAAATGCGGGGTTCAGCTCTGGGACGGGATAACCGTGGAGGACGATGTTTTCATAGGGCCAAATGCCACTTTTACAAATGACAAATACCCGAGGAGCAAACAATACCCGGATAAATTCATGCGTACCATAGTGAGAAAAGGCGCCTCGATAGGGGCCAACGCCACGGTTCTGCCGGGTATTGAAATAGGCAAAGGCGCAATGGTGGGCGCGGGCGCGGTGGTGACCATGAGCGTGCCTGCATACGCGGTAGTGGCGGGTAATCCCGCGAGGATAATACGATACATAGAATCAGGCAGGTCTACGGCAAAAACAGGTAAAGCACCTGCGCAGGAAAAAGACAGAAATATAATCCGCCTCAAAAATATAGATGACATGCGCGGCAATCTCTCTGTTGCCGAGTTTGCAAAGGATTTTCCGTTTGCTCCCAAAAGGTTCTTTACAATATATGGAGTGCCGTCAGAAAAGATACGAGGCCAGCACGCCCATAAAAAATGCAGCCAGCTTCTCGTATGCGTAAACGGTTCCGTGCACGCCGCGGTAGATGACGGGAAAAACAGGCGCGATTATGTGCTCGACAGCCCGGACAAGGCGCTGCTGATACCGCCTATGACATGGGGAAGCCAGTACAACTACAGCAAAAACGCGGTGCTGCTGGTGTTCGCGTCACACGAGTATGACGAGAAAGACTATGTCAGGGATTATAACGAGTGGCTCAAGCTTGCGGGTAAAAGAAGTAAATGAAAAACAGCGAGAAGTGACTGCCGATATAAGAATTTTTTTCCCGAAATACGTTGAATTTTAATACGCTAACTTTTATAATATAACAATTATTTCTTGAGTGTGTTTTTGTTCTGACCGCAGTGTAAGGATATATTC
>CAYGHG010000210.1:0-1832 GCA_964349515.1 uncultured Spirochaetia bacterium | reverse complement strand
GTATTATCCTAAAACTATTAAAGAAAACACTATAATAGTATCAAATCATTAATTATTAAAGCAGTCTCCGATACCGTTTTTTTATTTGATTTTTCATTGGTGAATTTAAATTCTTTGGTTTTATTTAACAGCCAAACACCCTGGCCATGCATTTAAGCCCCTGCCATTAAACGCAGGCTATAGGATCAATAATTAATTTTTGTACAAAACTGTCACAAAATGACAGTTTTGTACAAAAATTAAAATACTATGTATTTAAAAAACATACACATAAGACCTGATACGCGCGGGTGAAACCTGCGTTGTTAGCGACAATTTCAGTTTCAGGTATTTCGCGTCCATGCTATTCACAGGTTTAAATCCGGCCCCGTCTGTCACTCACGCGGTACTGCCCCCACCCTTATGTTTTTATTAATTGCCCTGCTTTTTTAAGAAACTTTTCCGTTTCTTCCAACAGTTCTACACATGCATCTTCCGACCATTCGCTGTGATAACTTGCAGATTCCCTGAGAGTACGGCCTTTCTGCAGCGCCTCAATATATGACAGGTCCATTTCACCTGTACTTACATATAACTCCTTAACCCCTATCAGCAGGCAGTAGTGGCTGTTCTTTTCCCTCCAGCCTTGTTTCATCAGAAGCGCGTTTCCGGCATTAAACATAGCGTAGTAAGACTGAATGGTCGCCCACTTGTATCTTTTCTTCCCAAACCCTGTTTTGGCGTCTTTTAGATCCTCAAAAGCCTCTTTAAGCTTATTTTCGGCAACACTGCCGCCTCTTGAAAACTTTGCAAGCTTCCCCTTTTCCACGCATTTATCAAATTCACCGCTCATTTTTTCCCTCCCACAAAGATATTCCTCTGTCAATTTCCCTGTAGTAAACAATATCCTTTCTTTCGAGTTCCAGGTATTTTAACCGCGTAAATATTCCTGCATTTATTTTTCTTTTGGACCGAAAAGAAGCCAGTATACTTTTTACCTCTTCATGATCCAAAACTTCTGTTATTACAGCAAGGTCAATATCGCTTTCAGCTGTATCTTCGCCTCTCGAACAGCTGCCATACAGTATTATTCTGCCTGTGAACTTCTTAAGCTTGTCAACAAGCGGTATTATTTGAATTATGTTTCTAAGAACCTTGAATTGCCTGATTACAGGTTGACTGCTGTTTATTTCATACACCTTTGACCTGCCTATCTGTCGGTAAAGTACAAGGCGTGAAGCCGTAAGCTTTTTCAGCGCGTCATGCACACCCTTACGGCTGAACCCGGTTTCCGCAACTATCCTTTTCGCAACGTTTTTGTCTTTGTCGTGATTTTCCGTCAAAAAAACAAGCACGCCTTTAGAAACCGAAGATGTTAGCAGGTCAAAAGTATCATTCATAGTAACCTCATTTATACATGATGTATATTATTTTACCCTTTAAGTATAATACATTATATTTTAAGTAGTGTCAATTATTTTACTCCCCGCCCCGAGTGCGTCCCGACATAAGCATAACCCCCGTCGCTGACAGGCTGTGAAAGATTCACCCCCGCGCCGGATACATTGGCGGTATAAACATGCCCCATTGCATCAGGGTCAAGACTGCACCCCGCGCTGTACCCGGCCCGTTCTGCGCCGCCGCGGTATTCGGGGAACGGGTATGCGCCTGCAGAATATATCAAAATCAAAAGGCATACTGTAAAGACTTTTTTCGCCGGCATTACAAATCTCCCCATTCCCATCCTCCATCTTTACAAACCTGTATTTAATAATTCAATAGCCTTATTTGCGCTTTTTCGAGTTTTTGTCAAATGTTGTGTATGCATAGGAGCGACACACCTCGTTAAGCTG
>CAYGHG010000209.1:0-1894 GCA_964349515.1 uncultured Spirochaetia bacterium | reverse complement strand
AGAAGTGCCGAAAATGGAAAGGGAATACACAGCGCACTCTTTTGCAGGGGATGTCAGTTTTCCGAGCTTAGTTTTCTATCAGGGGCTGTTTTTTACGAAAATTTTCGGCTACGAAACAGGGAGTTTCAGGATTCCTTCGGGGATATGGGGCATAATTGGCGTAATATCGTTTTATTTTCTGGCGAGACTGCTTTTTTCGCCTAAATCAGCGGCATTTGCCGCGCTTTTATTTGCCGCTTCCAATCTGCATATTGTACAGTCCAGATGGTTTTTTGCCGGTACCATACTCATACCACCGCTTCTTGCGGGGTTTGCTTTTATAGTTTATGGGTTAAGATACAAAAAGTGGTATTTGTTTCTGCTTGGAGGGCTTGCTGCGGGGTTTTCCATACACGGATATTTTCCGGGCAGAGGAGCTCCGCTTGTGTTTTTGGCGTGGTTTGCGATGTCTATGGTATTTTGGAGAAAGTACAGCCTTAAACTATCACACGTAGCGCTGTTTCTTGCAGGGATGATTATTGTAAGCAGCCCTGTCATAGGGTTTGCCATTAAATATCCGGGCCATTATTTCGGATATTTTGACCACGCGAACCCTAATAAAGCAGGAGGTATTACAAGGTATATAGAAACACTAAAAGAGGTATTACCTATATACGCCAAGATGTTTCATTACAGAAGCGATGGCGACTATAGCATACATATTGAATACGCGCCACTTTTGGATAAAGTCACGGGAGCGTTCTTCCCGCCGGCTTTCTTTTTGTGTCTGTTGCTATTTTTCAGGCCTATTCCTGCTTTTATACTGCTTGTGATCTTTGCGGGTATGTTTCCTGCGTTTCTCGGAGGCGCAGGTTTTGCCCATCCTACAGAGCGCAGGGTTATCATGGCACTGCCGGGGATTTATTTGTTTGCAGCTTTTGCTTTTGAACTCTTTAAACGGGCGGTTATACCCGATGACAAGAGAGTTTTAGGAAAGGTGTTTTTTACCGCAGCAATAATTGCAGCGGTTACTGCGGCTGGAATGACTTCTTATAATTACTTTTTTAGGTATGCAGGAAGCCCTTATGAAAAACTCGCTTATGGCAGGATGTATAAAGATGCAGGTGAATTTTTAAAGGAAAATGAAGATTCCACGAGGTATTTAAGCCCTCGTTTTAAAAATGATGTGGCTGCTTATATGTTGGTGCCGGGGGATGCTGATATTATCAGGACTTACAATTTTGAAGATGTGTTAAAGTCTGATTCGAATTCAGATGTTGCATTTGTCGCTGACGGCTATTTTGCAAATGCCAAAGGAATATTCAATAAGCTATACAGGAATGTTTTGTTTGCTATCAGTGAAGACAGTGACTGCAACATGCCGATTGTAAATACCGAAACTTTCCGCAGGAAAACAGAGCCATACAGGGACTGTACTTATGCGGTAAAAATAAAGATCCCACAAAAAGATATCGTTGATTCAATCGGTTTAGAAAGAGTAGTTAAAGACGGAAAAGATACGTTTTCAGGCACTTTTTTCTCAAATGGCGATACAGTCACCGTCGTCAAACCTGCAGGTTCGGTTGTTTATATAGAGAGGATAAAGCAGCAAGGTGCGGGGCCTTTTAAAATAACGCAGGGAGCAAATCTAATTGAAGTTCACGGAGCAAAGGCAGGAGAAATAGAAGTGTTTGAGCAGGGGGCAAGATTACAGATTATGAAGATTACAGAACCATACGGTCTTAAGTCCTGCCATGTGCCGGGATATGACTCTTGGGGTAATTCGTGTGTTTATAGCCGCAATGACCTTTTTGCAATAAAGCGGTTTCATGACGGAGCGGGGTATAATGCACCTTCTTCTGTAACTTACAGCGGTTATCTCAGGGTGGATAAGGATGGTGGTTATATATTAAAG
>CAYGHG010000208.1:0-1932 GCA_964349515.1 uncultured Spirochaetia bacterium | reverse complement strand
AGGCAAGATATACAAAAGAAGATATGAAAGACTGTGATATTAATACGATTTTTGGGCTTAATCCTACAGGCGCGGAGTATGGGCTGCAATACGAAAAAGCACTGTCAATACTCGAAGAGAATCTCGGGATTTATAGGGAATACAACGCAGAGGCTTGCGAGGGCTGCGTAAGTGCTGTTAAAAGAGAACTCATAAAGGGCGTTCAAAAACCTATCGGTACATATACTGTAGTTACCAAGACAGCCGGTGCATCCGGCAGGTATTATCTGATGCCTGCTGACAAACCGCCGGTTCTGAGGTATCCGGCTTATGCTTCGCCTTTTATCTTTAACCCTGAGGAAGAATCAAAGGGAAGAACATGCACAGCCATATATTTCGCGCCTATGTCTGCCACATCGCGGTATGTTTACGCGGATGTAAAAATAACAACAAACGAAAAAGACCCTGCCTCAAGGCGCGTTGTAAAAGAAATTTACAGCGGAATAAAAAATAATACCCCGATAGAGCTGAAATACGCAGGTATTCACGGGGATGTAGATGAGTTCAGGGGTGAAAAGTACTGGTTTTATAACCACGTAACCGACGCGGCGAACAGCTACAGATACAGGGCTGTGCTGAACGCGCCTGACAGCGGGATAAAGTGGGACGGGATAGGCAGGCTTTCTGACGGCACGGAAGGATATGTGCCGGACGGTGTTTACAGGGCGGAAATAGAGCTCATGGATGTTTTTGGCAACAACTCTTACGGGTCCTGCTACGTAGTCAAGGGAAGGATTGTTCCTGAAATCAATCAGATAGGCGGTAAAGCAGCTGCAGACGGAATGTCACTCAATACCGTCACGGACGGAAGCGTGATGCGCGTAAACGGGCTGGCTACAGGAGGAGAGGCATACAGGGGCTATATGCTCGGCTATAGACCGGCTGATTATCCGGTTAATGATGAAATAATCGGCAAAAATGAAGGGTTTACATATATTGAACTGCCTGCCGAGTATAACGGCGGTAAAGTGACAATAACGGCAAAAAATATGCAGGTTAACAACGGCAAGTTGGCGGATTGGGATATTTCCGCGGTTGCCTCCGGGAAGTATGACCTCGCGCTTTTCATAATCGCGGAGGATATGGAGGGAGAGGAGAAAGTTGCGGACAGGGTAACTATAGAGGGTATTGAGATAATCAATCCGGAAGGAATTTATAATTTAAAGGGAACTCCAAATCCTTTTTCCGCAAGCGTGACCATAACAGCCAACATAAATGTTTCCACGGGTATTGAGCCGGAAATAGTCATCAGAGATGCGGGTAATGCTGTAAGGGCCGTAATTCCCGCATACAATACAGAGGGAGTAAAATACAGCGCTCTCTGGGAGGCAGGCGGCGAGCCGGATGGTGTTTATACCGCGTCTGTATCCGCGGGAGAGTTTACCGGCAGCTGCAGCATAAGAAAGCTCTCGGGAAGCGCGCATATACATGCTTCTTTTTCATCGCCTTTGCCGGAAGAAATGTTTATGGGCGATTTCAGCGTTATCGGGACTGCGGGTGTCTCTGAGGACGGAGCGGGTGAAACAGCGGTTAAAATGAAAAGTTTTGAACTGCTTAAGCGCGAGGACGGCGGCGACTGGCGTCAGATAAGAAAATCTGCGCAGAGCGCGGATAATAGCGAGTTTTATAGATTCCTTGTCCGTGATCTGAAGTGTGATACTCTTGACCTAAAATTAATAGTTGAAGACAATGCGGGTAATTCAAAAACAGCGGAATTAAACGGAATAAAAATCGGATTTGCGCACAATCTAAGAGTGGCTCCCGGCGTCCTGATAACCGGCGGTAATGACAGCATAGACATAAGCTGTTCTTACAACAAGCCTGTTTCATCCTCGGACGTGCATATTGTTGATTCTTCCGGCAATACGGTAAAGAGCATGTCAGAGGCCGCAG
>CAYGHG010000207.1:0-1950 GCA_964349515.1 uncultured Spirochaetia bacterium | reverse complement strand
CGGCTCCGCGACAGCCGGGCGGCTCGCGGGCTTTAAAAAGGCGCTGAAGGAAAGCGGGCTCACGCTTGAAAAAAACCGTATTACCCGCGTGAAATACCATACCCTAGAGGACGGCCGGCTGGCATATGAAGGCCTGGCGCGGTATATGAAAAACACAGACGGCCTTTTCAGCGTCGCAGGCGACCTTGCGGCCATAGGTTTTATGATAGAGGCCAAGGCGCACGGCGTTAAGATACCGGATGACCTTTCCATAATCGGTTTTGACGGAATAGAAATGTGCAAGGCTGTGGAGCCGGCCCTGACCACAGTAGAGCAGCCGATAGCGGGAATGGGCGCGATGGCAGTTGAAATAGCGCATGAGGCCATGCGGAAAAAACTGAAAAGCCCGAAAAAAATAGTAATAACGCCCGAACTTATTTTGAGGGGCACGGCTTAAACGACAGCGGGTTTATTTTTGTTTTAACCATTGTCTGAGGCAATACGCCGGTTGATCGAAGCTGTCAGTTCCTGTAGCCGATGTTTTAGCTTTTGTACATGGTTTTGCTTCGCCCTGTGCCGATCGCTTCGCTCTGGTACAGGGCTTCGTCAGCCGGACACGCATCCCTTGCTATTAGGGGTTTTCCAACAGCTTTTCCGACAGTAAAAAGTGTAAGATGAAATGCACCACCTGAGTAAATAAGAAGTCCCACCAAGCACTTGTGTTATTATGTTGTTTGCGAAGACAAACATACTGACACGAGGTGAATGATGGGACAAGACAAGATTATCACAAGGGACAGAAAAAACAAGTATTTAAGTGAAAGAGAACGATGGCAGATTGAAGTTCTTTGGGATAAGAAGCTAAGTGGCCATGAAATAGCCAGACAATTGAACAGGGATCCAAGCACGATAAATCGGGAAATAAAGAGAGGGACGATTAAACAGGTGGATAGTGAATTAAGGGAGAATTTGGTATATCGTGCGGATTATGGCCAGAGGGACTACGAAGAGAATCAGAAACGTAAGGGCAGGCCTTTAAAGATTTGTAACGATTATGAGTTAAGCAAGCACATAAAGCACAAGATAATCCAGGACAAATACTCGCCTGCTGCGATAGTAGGCGAAATAGCACAAAAGAAGCTGATATTTAAGACAAAGTTATGTACCAAGACGGTTTATAATTATATATATGGAGGAAACCTTGCCGGGGTAGGAGAAGAAGAACTCATATACGGCGCAAGGCATAAGAAAAGGTATAGAAAGATTGGAAAAGTATGTAAAAGCAGGCTTTCAAAAAGCATAGAAGAAAGACCTGCGGCGGCAAATGAAAGAACGGAATATGGACATTGGGAATTAGATGTTGTTAAAGGTATTAAATGGACCAAGTCGTGTCTATTAACGTTTAGTGAACGCTTAACAAGGCAGGAATTAATATTCAAGCTGAGTTCGTGTACGGTTGAAGAAGTAGACAGGGTTTTGAGTGAGCTTGAAATAAAATATGGAGAATTTTTTTCCAGGATATTTAAAACAATAACCGTGGACAACGGGTCTGAGTTCCTTGATTGGGAAAAACTCGAGGAAAGCAAGTTAAGGCCAGGAACCAAGAGGACCACGATGTACTACGCGCATCCATACAGTTCTTTTGAAAGAGGAACAAATGAGAACCTCAACCGTATGATAAGACGGTTTATACCAAAGGGGTTGGATATCGGCAGCGTGACTTTAGAAGCAGTAAAAAAGGCCCAAAACTGGATAAATAACTATCCGCGGGGTATATTTGGGTACAAAACAGCCAATGATATGATAATACAAAATGCTACAAGAAAAATGTGTGGACTTATGGGCGTGGTGCATTAAAACTTGCAATTTGCCCTGCCTAAAAAACGTATATTTTTGCATTGACAAAAAAGAGCATATTTATTAGAATATTGAAACAGTTTTTTGAGAAGCGGGAATAGCTCAGTGGTAGAG
>CAYGHG010000206.1:0-1964 GCA_964349515.1 uncultured Spirochaetia bacterium | reverse complement strand
CCTTTAAATCCAAAGTAATTCAATTTAACACAGCACAAAAATCCTGTCAATAAATTAGTTTCAAAAGAAATTCGGCACATCGTTTCATTATTTAGGACATCCCCGCGGCTGTATCTGCAGCCGGTATATTTCCCTTATTTTCTCAAAGCAAAACAGATATTCCGGGCTTAAATAATCCCTGTATGTCCATTCCCACCCCGTAAAACCACCCTCTTTGTACCGCAGGGCCACCTCTGCCCAGATCCCTGAGCCTATATAGATGCGGTGCTGGTGGTTTTTGGCTGTCGCGAGTATGAATTTGCCCATGGTAAGCAGGCCGGGGTCTATGTTTACCCGCCTTTTACCATTGCTCCCCCTCAACTTATCTTCTATGCTGTTTGTAAACACCTTTGCCTCAGCCAGCTTGTCGGGCATAATAAGCTGTTTATAGCTTACAAACCGCTTAAAGAGCGGGGAGCCTATTTCTTCATTATAATAACCGGTTACGGTGAAATCCATGGGTTCAGACTCAAAATCAGCCTCCCCAAACCTGCCCCCGACAAGCGCCGCAGCCTGCCTGTATGATTCCTCTTCCTTATATATAAACCCTGCCACCAGTTTTTCAGGCTCTATCGTCTTTATTTCAGCCATTATGAAACACCTGCCGACCGGCAGATTATTCCTGCTGCTTCATCCGCGGTGTTTTTATCCATGTCAATGACTTCCGCTTCCTTGTAGCGTTTGAACCAGGTCTCCTGGCGCTTGGCATACTGCCTGGTTGCTGACTTAATGCTCTGAACTGCCTCATCAAGAGAAAGCTTTCCTTCTATATATAAAGCCGTCTCTTTATACCCTATGGCCTGCATCGCGGTGGAGCCGGTTTTAAGCCCGTTGTTCATCAGTGAGCGCACTTCATCCTCAAGCCCTGCCGCAAACATCGCGTCAACCCGCGCGTCAAGAGCCCTGTTCAGATTTTCCCGGCCGCGTGATAAAACAAACATAGCGCGTTCAGCCTTAAACGCAGTCAGCGACGCTTTTTTCCTGACTACGGACGCCTTCATCTTCTCTGTTTCAATAATCTCAAGCGCCCGTATCACACGCCGTGGGTTTTGCAGGTCAGTAACCGCAGCCTCTTCCGGGTCTTTTTCACTTAAAAGCCCCGCCATATACAAAAGCCCCTTTTCATCAAGCAATCCATTAAGCCTCTCCCGCACGCCCTCTTTGTTCCCAGTCCCTTCAAAAATCCCTTTTATGAGAGCATCAATATAAAGCCCGGTGCCGCCGCAAAGTATGGGGATTTTTTTTCTTGAAATGATATCGGTTATCAGAGGTTCCGCGAGGCGCTTGAATTCTGCCGCGGTAAAAGGTTCATCCGGGTTTATGATGTCTATCAGATGGTGAGGGATTTTACCGCGTATTTCAGCGAGCACCTTACTGGTCCCGATATCCATACCGCGGTAAACCTGCATGGAGTCACAGGATATTATCTCCCCGCCTATTTGTTGCGCGGCAAGCAAAGCAGCCTCTGACTTTCCCGTCCCCGTAGCCCCGCAGATTATAATGTACACGAAATACCTCTTTGAAGTTTTTTAGTTATTTAACAGATTATATTATAACAGATTTTTTATGTTGCTTGCGGCCTCAATACAATTTTTACCTCTCTCCTCCGGAGAGAGGTAAGGTCAGGGGAAGTCGTTAAAACTTCACGAAAATATATCTATTGATGAATTAATTGTTTTATTTCACAAACTCAGCATCCGGTATGCTGACATTGACCTGAATATCCCTGTAATCCAGAACCGTTTCTGTTGTGTTTCCCTCGGCCGTAACGGTTTCTTTCAGCAGGACAGGAACATTTATGCCTTTGTCTTTTTTATGTTCTACCGCCGTAACTTCATAGTACCTTTTACCGGCAGCGGAATAAAACCTTACGGATTCTATGATATCATTTTTTATGACCAGCCTTATCTGCGGGTATTCAGCAG
>CAYGHG010000205.1:0-1982 GCA_964349515.1 uncultured Spirochaetia bacterium | reverse complement strand
CAGCCCTTCTTTTTTAATCTTTCTTTTCTTTGAATAATGAGCCAAGTAGTGTTTTTCGTAGTTCGGAGCCATGGCTAGGGCCTTCTGCCCCGATGACAGGTCAAGGTCATAGTTTACAAAAAAGTACGCGCCTAAAAAAAGGGCCAGCATAAGCAGATTGAGTTGCACCTTGTTTTTATCCACATTTCCCCTTTTTATGTTTTTGCCGTAAATTCCCGCAAGTCAATTACATTATTATTTATACCACAAGGCGAGCCGGTTGTAAAGAAGCGCGCGCTTATACCAACGGTTCCGCAACTTCATTTTTAAATGCGGCTAAATAGCGGCTTTTTCTCGATTTCTTCCGGCGGTTCATATTCCGATTGCTGTTTTTGCCGGTTTTTTGAACTTTTTTCACTCACGGACAGACTACGGGCAGACTACAACAGGCTTTTGAAGGCTGTTGGTGTTATAATAAAATTCAACCGGAAGGCGTGATTATTTCGCACATCTGCCCGCCAAACAATTCAGCGGTTACCATCAAAAGAAAATACAACTTTGTATGTCTTTCCCTGACCTGCGACTTCAGGTTGAGCCTGATGAAAGCATGGAACAGGTTATATGCCAGCAAAATCATCAGCCAGAACGCGTTTATCGCGTTCTTGTTGTGCCTATACACGTGATCTGCCTTCCAGTATGTCACAAGCTCGTTAAACCCGTTATTTTCTATAGCCCATCGGCCGTGTGCCAGGTTGACAAAATCCTCCGTGCCAATTTTATCTTTTGTTATTGTGCTTACCCAAAACCATTCACTTGTTTTTACCTCGTCTTTTTTGCCGTTCTGCCTTGTTATTGTCGTTTCTTCCACGGTCCGGACCACACGGACTTTACCTCCGAAAGTATCCCATGAATTGAAATTTTCCATGTCCCAGCATTTTATTGTCTTTCTTTTATTCTCAAAAACATGAACAGGAGATTGTGCTTTGAACATCCCCATGGCGTCATGTAGCAATTCCCTGCGTTCATCCTTCAATACCGCTATTACTTCTTTTTTGTGGCTTAACGCAAATTCAAAAAACTTTGCTCTGGCATAGAGCCCGTCAGCTATTATTATTTTAAAAGCCCTTGGATAGTTTTTCATTATTCGAGCCAACAGCCTTGTTGCCGCAGCAACCTCATCCTCTCCGCGTCTTTGCTCTTCCGCGTCAAGCAATATCGAAAAATCACGGCACTTCAGCATGCCGCATACATTCCTGTGATAATACTGCGTTTCTTCCCCGTCTTTTGTCTCTATTTTCCTCTCCAGGCAGCCATCGCAGCGCCGGTGATAACTTGCCGTTGTTTCATGCCCGTCTATTATCAAAACGAACATATTTCCCGCCATGGGTTTTAACGCCTTATTCCTTTTCATCCTGCTGTATATGTGTCTGTTTATTTCCCTCAAATCGTCGGCGTTTATCATGCTCATCACACGGCCGGCAGTATCTGCGCTCGCAGGTTCCTCATCAAACAGTCTTTTCCAGAGCCTCGCCTTGCGGTTCTGTTCCAGTCCATTTAAGCTTCCAAGCCGTGTTAACGCCATCACCATTACCCCGAGAACTATGCCGTGCGTCTTTTTCTGCGGCCTTTTCCTTTTGTCTTTTAGTCCGCGTATTCTCGTCAGCACTTTGTACTTATTCTCGGCGTATTTCAGCAGGCGGCTTAAAATCTCCTATTCCTCCCTGTTTTTTATTTTTTTAAGATATATGTCCGAAATTTTGTCCATATATCTCTCCGTCTCCCTGTATTTTTTTACCCATTTCCTGACTCTTTCTTCCCAGCCTCTCGGTATGTATATGTGCTCTGCTTCTCCATTTTTCACATGCACAAGATACATCGTTGCGTATCGCTTCCCGTTAACCATGCATTTCTTGTCCCTGATACTTACTGTGCCCCTTAAAAACTCATCAAAAGTCGCCGATTTTGTTAATTTTGACCTGATTGCCCTCTCCTTGGCTGACATC
>CAYGHG010000204.1:0-2003 GCA_964349515.1 uncultured Spirochaetia bacterium | reverse complement strand
GTGTCCCTGCAAAAGATTTCGTGGACGCTTTGAGTTACCCCTCAAAGAAAAACAGGCCCCTCGCACTTGAACCTATATCAGTGCCGCGGGACCCGCTTATAACTTTATATACCCCGTTCAAAGGGAAAAAGACAACACCGTCAAACTTCTCTTATTCACTGGTCTTTACCGCTTTTGACGTGCGCGACTACGGGCCGGATATAAAAAAATTCATAAAGATTTTTTCCAACCTGCATGTAAAAAAGGTTTATCTTGAAACATACCGTGACGGATATTCTGCCGATCCTGCGCTTTTAAAAAAAGTAAAAAAAGAGCTCTCCGGCCTGGGGTTTGAGGTGTCAGGCTGTGTCACCACCACCCACCTGTCTGACAGGGCAAAACACAACGAGTCTGTTATGGCCTCTTCGTGTTATACGGACTCTGCCGCGAAGAAAAAGTTAAAAGAGATATTTGAGCAGGCGGCCGCGCTGTTTAATGAAATAATAATAGACGACTGGTTTTTTACGCTGTGCCGCTGCCCCGAGTGTGTATCGGAAAAGGGGAAAAAAAGCTGGGATGAGTACAGGGGAAAACTGATGGCGGACGCTGCCAAAAAATATGTGATTGCCCCGGCGAAAAAGGCAAACCCAAAAGTAAAGATAATACTCAAAATGCCCCAGTGGTACGAAGGGTATATGAACGCGGGGTATGACACCGAAAAACTGTTCCCGCTTTTTGACGGGATATGCGCCGGAACAGAAACCAGGGATTACAACAAATCCCCCTACATGCCGGTATATGGCGGGATGCTGATGAGGTATTTGAGCGAGCTTGCGCCGGGAAAGGTAAAGAGCGCGTGGTTTGACATATATATGTGTGACGATAAATTGTTCACGGAGCAGGCTTATCAGTCGGTGCTCGCGGGAGCTTCCGAGATAATACTTTTCTGCGCGGGCGTACTGCCTCAAAAGGAAAACATTCCGATAATTGAAAAACTGATTGAAAAAACCGCGCAGATAGACAGGCTTAAAAACTTCTCGGGGCTTTTCACCGTGCCGTTTATCAGGGAGGCCGCCGGAAAAGGGGACGAGGGGCTGCACCAGTATTTTCTGATGGCGGGAATACCGGTTTATCTTACGCCGAAAACAGCCCTTAAAGAAAAAATACACATACTTTCCGAGCAGTCGGCCCCGCCTGCGGGCAGGGCCGCGCTTTTCAGCGCTCTTATTAAAAGAAAAAAAGACCTCGTGGTGACCGCGGGGTTCGCGGCTTCTGTGAAAAAATATTTTAATGTCTCAAAGCTTAAAAAAGAGATAAAGGCCGATTTTTTCAGGCACAGCGGTTACGATGAGAGCGTGAGTTCGAGGCTATATATGTCTGTTGACGTATTAAAAGGAAGGAACATAATACTGGTAAATAACGCCTACCCCGTATTGTCCTATATGAAAATAAAAGACAGCGCGGTATGGGTGCTTAACCTGCCTTACTCAAAAGAAGAAATAACAAACCATATGGGCGCGAAAGAAAATGCAGGTTACAGGTATATGCTGAAAAAAAGGTCCATAACAGAGCCCCTCAAAAGCCTCTTTATGCCCTACTCTAACATCAACCTCTACGATAAGGTTAAAACATATTTTAAATACGAAATCTGAAAAACACGTCTGATTTCCTGAAAACAAACCCATCTTACAATTCGTGACCGCATTAGAAATGAACCTATGAGAATTTGTCCTGCGATTGCAGGGTATACTCAGATCCAGTGGTGCTTCTATCATCGAAACAGGCCGAAAATTCATGGGTTTCTATTACAGCTTTTCGGGCATCCGGGCTTATGAAAAATATTGTATTTAGAAGCTATTAAATATATACTGACTATAATTTACAAAGGAGAGGGTATGAAAAGGAAAGCATTTTTTATTACAGTGTTTTTGTATTTAGATGAAGGTATTCAATGAATCGTCATACTAAAACAATAAAAAAATTTTATATTTTCATTTATTTTATCGCGGTGTTTCCGCTGTATG
>CAYGHG010000203.1:0-2044 GCA_964349515.1 uncultured Spirochaetia bacterium | reverse complement strand
TCTGCCGCCGCAGCCAGCGCGCTTTCAGGATCTGCAAGGTGTTCGAAAGAATGGTTAAAAACCACTATGTCCCATTTACCTTTGACTTCTTCAACCCTCTTTTTATAGAGAGTTACGCCGTTAGAGAGCACAGCGTCTTCTGCAATATACGGATCCACACCCGTCAGATTTTTAAAACCCGCGTTGCTCAGCGCGTTCAGGGTGGCGCCCTCGCCTGACCCCACATCAAGTATGGAATCATTAAAACCCGCGTTAATGCCCTTAAAAATCTTAAAACTTTCCCCGGGTTTCACCGCATGTATCATCCTCCCGGCTATCCCTCTGCCGGTAAAAGCGTACCTGTCCCTGAGCTTCATGATGCAGCAGACAAAAGGATTTGCAATGTTCCGTCCGACCTTTCCGTGTTTGCTGTAATAATTTTTTGGATAATACCGTTCCATATTTTCCGGTATTTCTTTTATCTGAAGGCAGCCGCACAAAGAACAACGGAAATAGTCAAATTCCTCCCCTGTAGCAAACATCATTTCCTTTATTTTATACGGCTCATTACCGGCACTGTTACCGCAAATCCTGCAGGTCATTAAGACTCCTTATTGTTGGCGTTTGTACTGCTTTATTAAACCTGACAACACATCCTGTCAATTAATATTATAACAAATTCCGCTTTATTTTATTATCGTATTGTATGGCCGCGTAAAAAAACCGCTGTCTGTTCCCGGTTTTCGATTGTCGTTTTTTACACCTTGGGTAACCGACGCTTTAAAAAAACATCCGCCGGCAAAACCGGCGGATGTTTAAAATCATTTCTTTCTATTAAAATTCTTTTGACGCCGCGTTCATAGAGGACGACCTGAACGAAATCTTTTTAATCGGCATTTTGTCTTTCAGCAGCTCATGAAAAAGCTCGCAAAGATTTTCGCATGTGGATACTTTTTTTGTCACTACTATCCTGTATTCCGGGTACGACCAGGCAAGCGGATGGTCTATCTTTTTCAGGGGCACGCAGTTTTCAGGGTCGTTGTTAATGCCCTCTTTTTTGTAAACAGCGATAACCGCTTCAAGAAGCGGGTCTCCTTCCTGAAACAGAGTCGCGTGGTGGAAATGGTCACAAACTTCCCATGCTTTTTTAACCCCGTCCTTGCAGGAGTGCGCGAACCCGGTTACAGGGTCCACAGTGTCTTCAAGTTCTATTTCCAGGATTCCCGAGTGCCCGTGAAGGTGTTTTGCCTCCCTCGGCCATTTCATGAACCTGTGCGCGTACTGAAAATCCAGCCTTACAATCGATCTGTACTTGTCATTTGCCATAACATTTCCTCCTTTAATTTAATTTCGTTTTTTTTACCGTACTTACTGCGCCCTTCAGACAGCTTTTTCCCTCAATAACACACCTCCTTTGCATACTGCGTTTATTTACTAAATCGTAATCATTACTATTTTAAAGGCAAAAAAATTACTTCGCCTTACACTTTGAACATAAGCCTTCGAGTACAACACGCTTGCTTATTACCTGAAACTGCCCGGATATCTCAGGCGGTACCTGAATAGAGTCATAGGAGTCATTGCAGAAATCAATAATTGCGCGGCATTTCACACACCTGCAATGATGATGATTGTGGTCATTTGGTTCAAAACGTTTTTGTTCGCCGTAACCCTCCACAAGCGAAACAATCCCCATCTCCGTAAATGAAAGAAGGGTTCTGTAAACAGTATCAAACGAAATGTTGGGCATGCTTTTACGCACACGTTTGTATATGGCATCAGCCGAGGGGTGGTCTTTTGCCTCAGAAAGCACTTCATAAATAAGAGTACGCTGAGGGGTAACTTTTAACCCCTTTTCCCTGCATTTCTCTCTGAATATGTCATTAAAGTTGTCTTTTTTCATATTATTACTATATCATAATGATTACTATTTGTCAAGAAATGATATTATAATATTAATACCCTCCAAGCCATGCTGTCTATTTTCGATTATCGGTCCTTATAGCCTATGTGACAACTATCACCACATCGTGGACAGTTTTTACTGTCATCACATCGTGGACAA
>CAYGHG010000202.1:0-2078 GCA_964349515.1 uncultured Spirochaetia bacterium | reverse complement strand
GAAAAAAATTGAAACATCAGAAAGCAAATACGGGAAAAACATCAAGATTCTTGAAGTTTTCAGTCTTAAAAAGAATCACAAAATTGATGATTCTTTTTTTGAAATTCCAAAGGATATAGATTTCAACAGCCGTGATTAGCTGTTTAATGCAGAAATAAAGCGGGCGGGCACTTGACGCCGGTTTTTATAAAATAAAAACTAATTACTTTTTGCTTTTTCGGATGAAAACCTGAACTCTATTTTGTCATATTTTTTTATGTAATGATTCAGGGCCCACTCTGATTCCGCGAAAAATACCGGGTCTCCGTTTTTGTCCTGTGCTATTGATTCGGCCTTGAATTTGACGAACTCGTCAAACTGCATTTTGTCATCAGAGGTTATCCAGCAGGCTTTGTAGATATTAAGCGGCCTGAAAGAGCAGTCTGCGCCGTACTCGTTTGTAAGCCGGTACAAAATAACCTCAAACTGCAGGAGTCCGACTGTGCCGACTATTTTTTTGCGGCCGTCGTCGGAGAGGAACAGCTGGGCTACGCCCTCGTCGGTTAACTGTTTTATCCCTTTTTCCAGCTGTTTTGCCTTGGTTGAAGTGTTTACCAGTTCTTTGAAATGCTCCGGCGAGAAGCTCGGGATACCCTGGAAATTGATTTTCTCCCCATCGGTAAGAGTGTCGCCAATCTTGAAGTTGCCCCTGTCATAAAGCCCTATTACGTCACCGGGGTAGGCTTCATCAATGACTGATTTGCTCTGTCCGAGAAAACTTGCGGGGTTATTGAACCTCAGATCAGTGTCCAGCCTTACGTGTTTATAGAATTTATTGCGCTCAAACCTGCCCGAGCAGACGCGGAAAAAAGCTATCCTGTCGCGGTGCCTTAAGTCCAGATTAGCGTGGATCTTAAAGACAAACCCCGTAAACTGCGCTTCGTCAGGTTTCACCTCTCTAATGTCCGTCAGACGGGGGACGGGCGGCGGCGCTATTTCGGTAAAGGTATCCAGCAGTTCACGGACTCCGAAATTATTTAGCGCGCTTCCGAAAAACACGGGCGCCTGCATTCCCTCAAGGTACATCTCCTTGTCAAATGAGCCGTAAATGCCGGCTGATATGGCTGTTTCTTCGCGCAGTGTGGCGGCGTAGTCAGCGCCCAGCCTGGAATCGAGATCAGCGGAAGAAAGGTCGGTTATGGGAACATCATCTGATTCCATTTTGTTGGGCATAAAGAGCTGAAGGCTCTTTTTGTGCATGTTGTAAACGCCCTTAAAATCAGAACCGCGGCTGACAGGCCACGTGAGAGGGCAGACTGTTATGTTTAATTTCCGTTCAAGTTCGTCGAGCAGCTCTTCGGGTTTTCTGCCTTCGCGGTCGAGCTTATTTATGAATATTATGACAGGTGTATTTCTCATACGGCAGACGTTCATGAGTTTTTCTGTCTGCTCCTCAACGCCTTTCACGCTGTCAACTACAAGTATAACGCTGTCAACAGCCGTCAGCGTCCTGTAGGTGTCTTCGGCGAAATCCTTGTGTCCGGGAGTGTCAAGCAGGTTGATGTAAAGGCCGTTGTATTCAAATGTCATGACCGCAGAGGCGACTGATATGCCTCTCTGGCGCTCTATTTCCATGAAGTCCGATATGGTGGTCTTTTTTATTTTATTTGATTTTACCGCGCCGGCCGAGTGTATAGCGCCGCCAAAAAGCAGCATTTTTTCGGTCAAAGTCGTCTTACCCGCGTCAGGATGGCTTATTATCGCAAAAGTCCTGCGCCTTGCTATCTCATCTTTTAATTCCATTTGTCTCTCCGCTTTAAAATTTTAGAAGCGAATTATAGCAGGTTTGGTTGTTGTTGTAAAGGAGGCTGAAAAGAGGTGAAAGGAAGGCAGATGAAGACAGATGACTGCAGATTAAGACAGATGAAGACAGATAACTGCAGATAAAGACAGATGAAACAGATAAAACAAAAAACGTATTGCTTTAACTTCTGTCTTTTGTCTTTTGTCTTACTTTTTATCTTCTGTCTTACTTTCTGTCTTCTGAGTTTTTGTCAAATGTTGTGTATGCATAGGAGCGACACACCTCGTTAAGCTGC
>CAYGHG010000201.1:0-2092 GCA_964349515.1 uncultured Spirochaetia bacterium | reverse complement strand
GTTTTAGTTTTAACTTTCAGTTTTAAACTTTCAGCTTTCAGTTTCTTCTATTTCGTGTGCTTTCCTCCGGTGAAGAAGTTCCGGAAGTTTTCCTCTATTTTTGTTCTTTTTACCTTCAGCGTCTGCGTCATTTCTTCGCCTATGGTGAACTTGCGGTTTATGGCTATGAATTTTGAAATACGCTCAAAGGGTTTGAATCCGTTTTTTCGCGATATGAGGCGGTGGATGTCATTTTTTATTTCTTCCAGTATTTTGCTGTGCGTTATTATTTCCGAGCCTTTGTGGACGAGTTCGTCAAAGGATATCTTCCATTTTTCCATGAGGTGCTTTAAGCGCTCTTCTTTCAGAGTGACGATTGCGTGAAGGGATTTTTTGTCCTGGCCCAGCACTACAGCCTGCTCGATGATCGCCGATTCCTTGAGTTTTTCTTCTATCGTCTCGGGCTCCAGATTTTCGCCCCCTAAAAGCACAATCGTTGACTTTGATCTGCCGCTGATTACCATGTCGCCGCTTGCGGTCAGTATGCCGACGTCGCCGGTGCAGAGCCAGCCGCCCTCTTCCATTATTGCTTTGGTAGTGTCTTCGTTTTTATAATAGCCCTTCATTACCTGCGGGCCTTTTACCCAGATTATGCCTCTTTCGCCGTAGCCCGCGGGCCAGCCGTTGTCTTTTACTATTTTGACCTGGGTCTCGGGAAGAGGTATTCCTATAGTGCCCAGCGTGTTTCTGTCAAGCCTGCGGGTTATTGAGCCGGGGGAGGTTTCTGTCATTCCGAAAGCGTTCACCAGTTTTATCCCTATCGCGTTAAAAAAGATATCCACGTTGTTGGGCAGGGAGCCGCCGCCTGAAAATGAGGCGCGCAGTTTTCCGCCGAGATTTGAGGTTATGGGTTTAAATATCTTTTTTGAAAGCAGGTGTAACGGATAAAGCAGCAATAAAAGAATATATGCGGCCGCTTTTGCCGCAGGGGAAAGAATCAGAGCGTTCTTTTTCATTGAAAGTACGTGGCCTTTTGTCACGTTTGTGGTTTTAAGGTAAAGGGCCGCCACTGCGAGAAAAAAGGAAAATATTGTTTTTTTCGCGGGGCCTCCTTTTTCGACTTTGGCAAGGATTTTCTGGTGAAGGCTTTCCCATATTCTCGGCACCGAGGACATCAGCGTCGGTTTTTCCGAAAGCAGGTCGGCGGCAAGGTTCTGTATTGAAGAATAAACAAGCAACATAGCGGAGGCGGCGCAGCAGTATTCAAAACAGCGCTCGTAAACGTGCCAGCTTGGCAGTATTGAAACCGTGGTTTCCCCGGCTTCAGGGTCGGCCTGCAGAAGCGGGGTTATTACCCGGACATTGTGCATGAAGTTTGCGTGCGTCAGCATTACGCCTTTTGGGTTGCCGGAGGTACCCGAGGTATATATGATTGTCGCGAGGCTCTCCGGGGTTATTGCGTCAATCATTTCGTGGTAAAGCCCGGGTTTTTCCGCGAGCAGTCTTTTTCCCTCTTCCAGCAATTCGGAATACATTATTGTTTTGGCGGTTATTTCACGCGGAAGCCCTTCTGTGACGCCCTCCATCAGAAATATTTTTTTTATTTTTGAAGACTCTTTTTTAGGAAGCTCTTCCAGAAATTCAAGAAGATAAGAAGCCTTTTCCATAATCAGGAACTCTGAGTCTGAATGAGTGAACAGAAAAGCCTGTTCTATGGGCGAGGTGTCAGAACCGCGGGGGACTGAAACCGCGCCTGTTGACATCAAAGCGTAGTCTGTGACGGACCACTCGTACCTGTTGTCGCTGAAAAAACCGGCATGGATGCCTTTTTTAAGCCCGTATGAGGCAAAACCGGCGCTTAATGCCTGAATATCGGAGTAAAATTCTTTCCAGGTGACGGAAGCAAATCCGTTACCTGACCTGTACTTTCTGCAGATTCTGTCCGGATATATTTCTGAATTTCTTTTGGGTATTTCCGGGAGAGAGTTAAAACTTAAAAAGAGTTTCATGTGCACCTCACGCTGAATTAGTCGAAGCAGTTAAATATAACAAAAAAACTATATAATGCAAGTTTTATTATATTTTTAAAGCTTTTTTTTTGCCTGCTTTGTAG
>CAYGHG010000200.1:0-2250 GCA_964349515.1 uncultured Spirochaetia bacterium | reverse complement strand
AAACAGGGAAAAATAATTGTCGTTAGCAGGGAATTATAATTGTCGCTGAACAAAACAGGGCTGATGATTAATTTCTTTGTTTTTCAATACGAAAACAGGTTCTGAAAAAAGGCACTGAAAAATCCTCTTGACTTAATTGTTTTTAAATCTATAATATCTCCAATTCAAAGGTGCATATAAAAAATATGCACCCCTTGGATTTTTGTCAAACAGGCAAAAGCCTGACAAATTAAAAAGGAGAATCTGATTATGGGAAAAACAGTACATGAGGTACTTGAATCAGCGGGTTTTAAAAAACTTGTCCGGAACAGATGGACGGTGGCCTTCATACTTACAGCGTTACAGTTTGTACTTTACTACGGTTACATAGTGATAATAGCAACAAATAAAGGCGTGCTTGCTCATAAAATCGGGGAAGCAACCACGCTTGGAATTCCTGTAGGAGTTCTTGTAATTGTCATTTCCTGGATACTTACTTTTATATATGTAGTCTGGGCTAATAACAAGTATGACCCTGAACTAAAAATAATGAATGAACAACTGAAGGCAGGTGTTAAAAAATGATTTCAAAAATTTCAGGTTTTATTTCTGTCTTTGTTGCCGCCGTCATTCCGGCCTCGGTATTCGGGCAGGCGGTTAATTCCTCCGCAGGACCTCTTAAAACCACGGTCGGCACACCGACGGCTTCCTCGATATTCTTCTTTGTTATAATTGTAATCGGTACACTTGTAATAACCTATTTTGCAGCAAAGAGAACAAAAACTACTTCTGAGTTTTATGCCGCAGGCAGAAACGTCAGTGCTTTTCAGAACGGGCTTGCTCTCTCCGGAGACTATATGAGCGCCGCTTCCTTTCTCGGGATAGCGGGGCTTGTTGCCATGAAAGGTTATGACGGAATAATTTATGCCATCGGCTGGCTGGTAGGATGGCCCGTGCTGATGTTTCTTATTGCCGAGCCTTTAAGAAATCTCGGAAAATACACCTTCGCGGATGTGGTATCTTTCAGGTTCAGCCAGATTCCTGTCAGGATAGCCTCTGCGTTTGGAGGAACCCTCACAATACTTTTCTACATAATCGCACAGATGGTAGGCTCCGGAAGCCTCATAAAACTCATGTTCGGAATACCGTACGAAGCAGCAACTATTATAGTAGGCGGAGTGATGCTGATGTATGTTTTGTTTGGCGGTATGATTGCGACTACGTGGGTGCAGATTATTAAAGCAGTACTGCTTGTAAGCGGCGTGACGCTGCTTATGATTCTTGTCCTTGCAAAATTCGGTTTCAATCCGGGTACTCTTTATGCGGCTGTTGCGGACCAATATGGGCAGGCCGCGCTTGAGCCCGGGGGCCTTATTACATCCCCGATAGATGCGATTTCCCTGGGATTGGCGCTCATGTTCGGGCTGTTGGGTCTTCCGCACATACTGATGAGGTTCTTTACTGTCCCTGACGCAAAGGCGGCCAGAAAATCGGTGCTTTACGCAACAGGTTTCATCGGATACTTCTATATAATAATTCCTATTGTAGGTTTCGGGGCAGCCGCTCTGGTCGGACGGGATCTTATCATGTCAATAGACAAGGGCGGTAATATGGCGGCGCCTCTTCTCGCGGAATTGATTGGAGGCACGCCTTTTCTGGGCTTTATAGCGGCTGTTGCTTTTGCCACTATTCTTGCTGTAGTTGCCGGCCTTACGCTCTCGGGCGCCTCGACTTTTTCCCACGATATATATGTAAATGTAGTGAAAAAAGGGAAGGCAACGGAACAGGAACAGGTAAAGGTGGCACGTATTGCAGTCATATGTTTCAGCGTGATTGCGGTAATGCTGGGAATACTGTTTAAAGGCCAGAATGTGGCGTTTATGGTGGGGCTCGCTTTTGCAGTGGCCTGCAGTGCAAATTTCCCGGCCCTTTTGATGTCAATTCTCTGGAAAAGATTCACCACTGCCGGAGCGGTAAGCTCCATAATAACAGGGGCAGTGCTGTCCGTAGGCCTGATTATCATAAGCCCGACGGTGTGGGTTACAATTTTCAACTTTGAAAAGGCAATATTTCCGCTGAGAAACCCCGCGATTGTATCTATGACAGCGGCGTTTGCAGTGGGCATAATAGTCTCGCTTCTGACAAAAGACAAAAAAGCCTCTGAAATGTACGAAGAGGAAAAACTCAGGACATATCTGGGACACGGCGCGGAGTAAGGGGCCGTAGAAAAAACTGTTTTTTTACGGTGAAAAGGTTTACACTTAAATATAT
>CAYGHG010000199.1:0-2278 GCA_964349515.1 uncultured Spirochaetia bacterium | reverse complement strand
CGCAAATCTGCATTGGTATTGCAGATTTGCGAATTGACAATTTAGGCTGAATCAGATAAAATAAGATCATGAATAAATACATTAAAAGAGACATAGAAAATCAGGTCAGAAAATATACGGAGAGTTTCCCGGTTGTTTCAATTACAGGGCCGAGACAATGCGGGAAAACAACTGCGTTAAGAGAGATTTTTGGCAGCGAATATGCGTATGTGTCGCTGGATGATGCAGGTCAGAGGCGCCTGGCAATAAACGATCCGGCTCTATTTGTTAAAAAACTTCCTGAAAAAGCCATTATTGACGAACTTCAGTACGCACCTGATGTCATGTCTCATATCAAAATAGAAGTTGATGAAGCCCGCTACGCCGGCAGGGAAATTAAAGGAAGATTTATAATTACAGGGTCACAGAATTTTCTGCTGATGAAAAGTTTTACCGAGACGCTTGCAGGAAGAGTCGGAGTACTGTACATGAATACGCTAAGCGCGGGGGAAGTAAAAGGTTTTACGGGGCTTGATTCAACCCGCCGGTTGTTTGAATTTGCGTGCTTAAGAGGGTCATATCCGCAGCTTGTTGCAGACAGCAAAGTGGACCTGCAGGGGTGGTATGAAAGCTACCTGACTACATATATCGACAGAGACGTGCGCAGCCTGTACAATGTAGGCGATCTTGAAACGTATGACAAGTTCATAAGAATACTTGCCTCAAGGCCCGGGCACCTGTTAAATATGTCAGCCCTTTCAAATGACTGCGGCACATCTGCAAATACCATTAAAAAATGGCTTTCCATTCTTGAAGCCAGCGGGATTATATTTTTCCTGCATCCATATTACGCAAATACCAGGACGAGGCTTGTAAAAACACCGAAAATATACTTTTATGACACGGGACTGGTATGCAGGGTGAACAATATCAGGACAGAAAAAGACATATATTCGCATGCCATGACGGGGCTGATATTTGAGAACTACTGTGTGTCAGAGGCGCGGAAACTGCTGCTTAATACTTCGTTTTATAAAAGCGTAATGCATTTCTACAGGGCGGATAAGGGGCCTGAGATAGACCTGGTTGTTGAATTTAATGGGAAATTTCATCTGTTTGAGATTAAGGCAGGCATAAACATAGGTTATGAATCTGCAAAAAACATTGAACTGGTTATTGCGAAAAAGAAAAAAATAGCTCCGGCTACAGCGCATGTTGTAACTCTTGAAGATAATCCACAGATGTCCTGCATAACACAAAATGTTAAAAGGACAGGGCTCTTTGGAATGCTTGAGATATTAAAAAACACTAAATAATTTTTTTAGTATATTGAAAATGCCGGAGACTGCTTTGACACATGGCTGATTTTACAGGCGCTATTAATAAAATCTTTATTTTATAAGCAAAAACTGAATATTTGCGATACTTTCGATTATAATCGAAAGTATCGCCGAATAGCTTCGACTATAATCGAAAGTATTGCTTTTTTGTGAACAGATGTCTTTGCGCTTTTAAGTTTATATTACTAAAAAAGCTTGTTAAATAAGAAAAATGCAGAATTAGCATAAATTTGCAGTGGCAGTGCAAATTAATGCTGTCGCCTGCTGCTGCATAGGCCTCAACCTAATATCATGTTTTATTACCATTGAATCAGGGGAAAAAGGTGATATAATTGAAAAAAGGTGAATAATAATGATTACAGAAAACGACAAAAAAGTCATTATAGAGTATGCAAAAAAGTATGAAGCAAAATATGTTTTACTTTTTGGTTCATCCGCGTCGCAGGATGAAAGCGGAGATATAGACATAGCTGTAAAGGGCATTAAGCCTGAAAAGTTTTTCAAGTTTTACGCGGAAATATTTAAGTACGCGACAAAACCCGTGGACCTCATAGACCTAAATGAAAGATCGTCTTTCAATGACCTTGTTGAAAAAAACGGAATCAGAATTTATGGCTGAACTTACGCCTGAAATTCTTGCTGAAAAGGAAAACATAGATAAAGCCCTGAAAAATCTCTCCGAAACAATGAAGCGCCCCGAGAAAACCGTCATAGAACTTGCTGCTGCAGGCACGTTTCTTCATAATTTCTACAGCGGTATTGAAAATGTAATGAAGCAGGCTGCTGACTGCAAAGTCATTTCACCGGAACTCGCGGAAGAGCTTTGTGAATATCTTGTATTCAGGCACTTCTTTGTCCACTCCTTACGGTTTCAAACTTGAAGAAAAGTATTTGCTGGAATAAAAAAAAAAAAAAAAAACGGTATCGGAGACTTCTTTAATAATTAATGATTTGATACT
>CAYGHG010000198.1:0-2394 GCA_964349515.1 uncultured Spirochaetia bacterium | reverse complement strand
AAACCAGATAGGCGATGATTCCTTGTTTTTTATAGAAACAGGTGCGGTTAAAATAACAAAAAAGTATAAAACAGAGGAAAAAGTGCTGGCCAACCTGAAAGACGGGGAGTTTTTCGGCGAGATGTCAATGCTGATGCCGGCGCCCAGGTCCGCTTCCGCAATTGCCATCAGGCCGTGCAAACTGGTCAGGTTTTCAGACAGGGATTACAATGATTTCAAAAAAACACAGCCGGCGTTAGTGGTAAAGTTTAATGAAGTATTTCTTAAAGCCCTGATTGCCAGGCTTCGCGACGCGGACAAAAGGCTGGTAAAAGACGGTTTCGGGATAGGGGCTCTGTAGTGATCAATTTCAAGGCTTTGTTCATCAGGCTGCTGATAAACGCGGCGGCGCTTTTCATTGTTGTTAAGACCGTGAAAGGAATTCACCTGACTGCGGAAGGTGTAAACGGAATAACCGTGCTTCTTGCCGCGGGCGCGGTGATAGGCATAATAAACGCCGTGATACGCCCGGTAATTTTATTGTTGACTTTGCCTATAAATATATTATCATTGGGGCTATTCACAATCGTGGTTAACGCTGTTTTATTCGCCCTGTCGGCGGTTTTTGTGAATGGCTTTGAAGTGACAAGTGTATGGGGCGCGGTGGTGGGTTCGCTGCTCTTTAGTATTATATCAGGGGTTGTAGCGTGGATAATACCTGACACGAGAAAAGGCGCAAAGGATAAAAGCACAGTAGTTCAGTACAGAGTGATCAAATAGACAAGTGCGAGGGTGGTGAAATTGGTAGACACGCATGTTTGAGGGGCATGTGGAGCAATCCGTGCGGGTTCAAGTCCCGCCCCTCGCACCATGAAAAACAAAAAGCAGGCCTTGCGGCCTGCTTTTTGTTTTTCGTAGAGCAATAGAGCGGGATAGAGAAGATAGAAAAGACAAAAAGCTCTATTGCGGTCTATTGCTCCCGCTCTCGCTCCCGTTTGTTTTTGCTTTAAGAGCAATAGAGCGAGATAGAGAAAATAGAAACGACAGAAAACCGCATATTGTTCCTCTCCCTTTGGGAGAGGTCAGGTGAGGGGTGGTTAAGAGCAAGGAAATAAGCTATAAGAGACAAACTATAAGACGCAAGACAGAAGATAAAAAAACATAAGCAAAATAAAAACCTTCCCTCACCCCGGCCCTCTACCCCGCGAGGGGGTACTGAAAAGAGGCCCGCGGACCGGCTCTGGGGAACAGTTTTTTTAAATAAATATTAATTTGACCGGTTTAATCCTGCGTGATAAAATCTTACAAAATTCCAAAAACCCAGGAGGGGCAATGCGGAAAAACTGTAAGTTATTATATCTAATCATATGCCTGTGTATTTTATCGTTTAATTTCCTTTTGCCGGATGTTTATGCCTCTGATTATACTATTTCCGGGGTAATCTCAGTACAGGAGCAGGCCTCCGGCGCCTATGAAACTATGTCAGGCGAGTTTGAATCACATACCGAATACGGCGGCAATACCATGGCCGCGGGTTATGTTTATTCCATGAAAAACTTAAATGACGGCTCCAGGCAGGTTATGGTAAAGACTACAGGGATTTTTACCATGCAGTTTCTTGTGGACACGGCTGACATGTCTGTAACCTACCTGATGGCGGACGGCAGCCTCAAAAAAGTCACCATAACCCCGGATACAAAGGAAGAAATAATGAATATGGCAGGCTTGGGCGGCATAGGTGGGGGCGGCAGTGTTTATGCGGCTGTTTTCGGGCAGGCTAAAAGAGACAGGACAGACGGAGTGTATGATAAAGCGCTGAATACCCCGGACTTTGAAAACGACAGGGTAAGGGTAAAGGTAAGGAAAAAAACACGGCTTTTTGGCGCCGAAGCCGCGGAAGTGGAGTTTTATGACAAAAAAGCAGCGGGTATGAGGCTCGCGCTTGATGAGCGGATATCAAAGGCAGAGGCAGGCAAAGCGGAAAAAGAAGGCGCAAGAAAGATGAAGAAAAGGTTTATAGACGGGATGAAGAGAGAAAAAGAAAAGATAATAAAGACAACCGTGGTCAAAAGAAAAGAACTCATAAACATGAAAAGCGGCATAACCGAAGCCTCGGAGTTTTATAACCTGAATGACGAGAGGATAGGGCATATGAAAGTAAGGAAAATGGGAAAAATTAAACACAGAAAAAATCGAGTCACAACAGCGGAAAACAGCCCTGCAGAAACCGAATTGCCTCAGGAAGTGGAAGTGGAAATGGAAGGGCCGCAGGGAAAGAGTAAAAGCATAATGAAATACAAAAACCTGAAGATAAATGAAGAGCCGGATTTTGAGTGGATAAAACCGGCAGGAGGAAAAAAATGAAAAAAACAGCAGTAGTAATGGTGTCAATATTTTTAGCCGCAGGTGTATGGG
>CAYGHG010000197.1:0-2429 GCA_964349515.1 uncultured Spirochaetia bacterium | reverse complement strand
GTCTTTGTAGCCGTCCCCCTTTACGGGGGCGGACAAATCCTGTTTCAAAAAAAAAACGCGGGCCCTTAAAAGAGCCCGCCTACAAATGCGCGTGTTGTCTTCGTTGTTTCAAAACAAAAAACGCACGCATTGTCTTTGTAGCCGTACCCCTTTACGGGGGCGGACAAATCCTGTTTTAAAACAAAAACGCGGGCCCTTAAAAGAGCCCGCCTACAAATACGCGTGTTGTTTTGAATGCGCGTGTTGTTTTAAAACAAAAAAACTTACCTGATGCCGGAACTTTCGATTTTTACCGCCCATTCCTCCGCGAGCCTGTAGGTATTTGCGGCTGTGGTGTCTTTTGGGTCGGCGGGCGGGTATTTTTTTATCTCCCTGAATTCCTTCAGCGCCTCAGAGTAATTGCCCTCCCTGTAGTAAACCGCCGCGAGGTTGAACCTCGCCTCTATTCCCGAGGGCTTGATTGAGAGGGCCTTTTTATACATCTCTTTTGCTTTTGCAAAGTCACCGGTGTTGAAATATATGTTTGCCTTGTTGTTTAAGGCCGAGGAAAATTTGGGGTTAAGCGCGAGCGCCGCGTCGTATTCGGCAAGAGCTTTGTCATACATTAGATTGTTCATGTACACGTTGCCTACGTTGTAGTGGGACTCTATGAAGTGCGGGAACATCTTTAGGCCCCTGTTGTAGTAATCTACGGCCTTGTCAATATCTTTTGCCGCGTTGTAGGCGTTGCCGGAGTAGAGGAGGAGTTCTATGGTGTCTGTGGCGCGGGCATTGGCGGCAAGGGCGCGTTCAAAAATACCTGCTGCTTTCATGTGGCCGCCGCGCATGAACTCCCCCTGGCCGGCGCGGATGGAGTGGTTGGCAAAAAAAGCGGAGAATACCGATACAGAGGGGATCAGCATTATTAACAGGCCGGCAATAAGCCCCGCTGTTTTGGACAGAGGCAGGGTTATTTTTCTTCTGCGCTGTTCTTCCAACAGCGAGTAACATGCAAAAAGCGACCACAAAAGCACCACTGTGATTACCACCCGCCACGGAAAATTCAGGGTTCCGTTTACGATAAATGCAATGCCGCCCGCCGAGAGGCCGAGCAGTATGTTTCTTGACACAGGGTCAGCGGCGGTAAAAGAGCGCTTTAGCGGCCCGTAAACCAGCACAAAACAAAACAGCAAAAATACCCCCAGCCCGAAAAATCCGGTTTCGGATAACTGCTGGAGGAAATCATTGTGGACATAGAGCTCAACGTGCGGCTCCACTTTTTGTGCCATCTCAGGCGCGGCGTGCTCCCAGCGGTCCAGCACCTTTCGCTGATAATATGCCGTGTTCATTGAAAAGCCGCCGAGCCCCGCGCCAAAGAGGGGGTTATACATACCCATCTGAAGCGCAGACTCCCAGTAAAAAAGCCTGACCGCCACAGAGTCGCTGGTCATGTTGAGCCCGTGTTTTACGCGCGCGGTCAAGGCCTCGCTTTTTAAGGCCACTATCACCGCGAGTATTATGAGGACAGAGGCGAGGAAAAGCCTGTAGCGTTTGAAAAACACTCTGCCGTATGAAATGCCGAAAACAATCACAAGATAAACAAACATGACCGCAAAGGCAATCCACGCGCCGCGGCCCTGAGCCGCGACTATCAGAAATATGAGGGCGCAGGAGAGAAGCGAGAGGGAGAACTTAAGAAGCTTTGAGACAGGGGAAAATATCAGAGCGAGTATCACAGGCAGGAGGATGGTAAACTGCGCCGACATATAGTCGGGGTTGCCCATCGTGGAGTAAACCCTGCCCTTGCCGAAAGAAACCCATTTCACAAAATCAACTCCGGCATACTGGAAGACCCCGTATAGCGCGGTTATCGTGTGGCTTATTATAATGAAGAAAAGCAGTTTGTAGAGCGCTTCGCGGGAAAAGGTATTGATGATGAGAAAGTAAAGAAGTATGGGCGCAAAGAAAAAGAGAAAAAACTGCAGATACATCTGCCAGGCGTGCACATTGACAAAAAGCCCGGACACGGCAGAGAGCACGCAGGAGAGCAGTATGAGGTGCGCTATGTGTGTGAAAGAGGGGCGGGAGAGCAGGAATTTTCCCTCATAAAAAGCCCTGAACACGGTTATGGCAAGGCTGAGCGAAATCAAAAGCACAAGCGAGGCGGTCTTTGGCATTTCAAAAGACTCGTTGGCAGGCAGCCAGAAAACAAGAGGCACAAGAAAAAGCGCGGAGTAAATACAAAGCTGCCGCATCTTGCCGCTCAAGCGGTATATGAGTTCCATTTCTCCTCCGGATAGTTTTGAGTATTTTAGCATAAGCGGGAAAAAAATAAAGGGTTAAGCGTTTACTCCTCTCCCCCCGGGAGAGGTAAGGGTGAGGGGTAGTTCTCTTTTTAACCCCCTTTCCCACTCTTTATAGTACCCCCTTGAGGGGTAAAGGGGGCGTAG
>CAYGHG010000196.1:0-2491 GCA_964349515.1 uncultured Spirochaetia bacterium | reverse complement strand
GCATGCCCGACATCCACGCCGGGTTTTATCTTTTCAGGCGCAGGGACTACGTAGTTTTTACCAAGCTCAGCATCATCCGCGCCTTTTACTACCACGAGACTAAAAACATTTGTATCATCAGAACCGGAGGTGCTGGCCTCATACCCGGTAGTTTCCCCGCCGATGCCCTCAATACCTACTGCAGAGTATGCGACTGTTTTTGGAATATGGTCGTTTTTACTGAACATATACTCATCGACAGCATCTACCGCCAAGACAACCTGAACTGTTTCGCTTTTGCCGGCGAGCAGCGAGTTGTATTGCATGCTCGTAAGCATTGCTCTTGCGACTACAGGATACCCACCTTCGCCGAAAGAATCTATTATGGCAGGTAACGGGACCTTCTGACTGCCGTCAGCAAGCTTTAGCGTAAGCATTACTGCCACGATACTATCAGTAAAATATACTCCTACTTCATAATTCTTATTTGTCTCAAGCCCTTTAACGTCTCCTCCCATAACTCTGTTTCTGACTGCCTCGCCCTTATCCGTATGGGCAGGCCCCCATTCCGCCGAATATTTTACATTATTCCCAGCAGTTGAGCCTTCATTTGTTGCTCCTATCTCACGAATTACAACTTTTTTAGCCACTACAGGTGCCCAGTGAAAAAACCTCCTCAAAATCATGTCTGATTTAAAATAAGGGCTCATATTCATCGCCCCCCACGCGCTCATCCCGCACTTAGTCCCGCTTTTTAACCCCGGCGGTATGTTTGTTGCCGGTTCGTCATATTTTGTCTCTGTCAGGTATGTGTAAGCTTTGCCTATAACGTCTTTTGCACTTTTTATAACAATATTGGTCCGCTCTGCTTCGTCTATTCGGCTGTTGTTATTTTCATCCGTCTGGCCGTACCTGAAAACAAGAGTTTTTATATCCGGCCAGGTGACGGTCTTGCCGCCTATTGTAACGTCCTTTTTGAACCTTTCTTTCTTGTTCTTAACCGCGTCAAACCAAAAAGCTTTAATATAATACCTGGGAGCTCCGTCCGCATCGTCTTTCACGGTCACAATTATATCTTTTACAGCGTCGTTTATTCTTGATTTTACGCCCCCCGCCGCAGGCGCGGAGTCAAAATCAACATACGGTATGTAATATTTCTGCGTGCCTGTATAACCGTTGACCGCTATGTCAGAATCAGAGTTTTTCTTTATTTCGTGAAGTAAAAGTGTATATGCGGCCACACCAAGCGCCTTGAAGCCCTCTTTGTATTTTGCGTCGCCAAAAGAAGCAGTCCCGACACATGCCAACATTACGCCTTTTATGTATTTGTCTATCGCTACTGTCTTTATCTCAGCCTCAGGCGTCGCGGTCTGCGACGGTGTCGCAGTAGCTGTGCTGCCGGTTGTCGCAGACGCCGACGGCGTCGGCTCCTCTGTGGGCTGTTGTTTTAAGTCCTTTATAGTGACTTCCAAATACCCGTTATCAACCCCAGCAGCAGGAGTAGGCATGCCACTGTGGTATAGGGCGTAGTCCTTGGGGATTATTGTAATTTTGTGGTTTGTATCCGCCCCCTGTTCATATCCCGTCCATCCGCCGCCATCCGTGCGTCTGGCAATTGTTGCTGGGTTTGTATCCAGCTCATCCTGCATCAGGGATTTGGCGGTTACTTTTATTACATTCCCAAAAGCATTTCCCTGTGTATTTGTAAGGTCTATTTTTCCTACCCATTTCTTATATACATACCCGTCGCCTTCCGCGATTTTTTCCCCCACACACCATCCATTATTCCTTTTGTTTCCGCTTGCATCAAAAAAACTGTATTCTGTGTCCTTGTCAATACCCGTCCATGTCAACGCCGTGTCATCCATATTTACACTTATATATTCCCACTTATCACCCAAATCTTTATTTGCCCTTGCAGCCATCGCCTTATTGAAACTCAGCTCCACATATATAACGCCCTGTTTGATAGGTTCATTACTCGTTTTTGTCAGGACTCTTCCCGCGCCATCAGCAGTCCATGCGGCAGAATACCTCTCTTCCATTGCGGCTATCTTTACGCCGTCAACGTCATACTTGGGCGTCAATACCCTGACTTTCTCAAGATATGGAGGATTCAAACGCCTTGGTTTGTACCTTTCCCCTCCATCGCTTCTTTGTATTTCGTTTACAGCATCTCCCGGATTTCCACGGATGTAGCTGCATTCCGCGACCCGCGGTCCTTTGCCCGCCAGATATTCATTACTGGATGCGTCTATCGCCGACACCGATGTCTTGTTTTTAGCGGATTCCAGCGCAATACCAACATGTCCTGATACAATATCCCCGTTTTTCGGGTATGATGCCCTTATCAGAACATCACCCTTTACAATATCGTCCCACGATATTGAATCGGTGAATAATTCATTTATTAAATCTTCTGTGGTAGGCCGCAAAATATAGTAGTCTTTAAGAGCGCCGGTTGGATTTACCCGTATTACGGGAAAACCAACACAACGCGCAAGAAACCCTG
>CAYGHG010000195.1:0-2509 GCA_964349515.1 uncultured Spirochaetia bacterium | reverse complement strand
CGCAGCGCGCAGCATTTCTATCTGTTTTAACTTATAGCTTATAGCTCATAGCTTACTGCTTAGTTCTTACCACCCTTACCACATAAATATACCCGTCTTTTTCCGCGTAACACTTTACACCTGGCATCTTTACACCCGTCTCTCCCAGCCAATCCTATTGACACTCTTTTAATTACCACCTATACTGTTTAAAATTTTCATACAAAAGGTGGATAATGGTAAAAAATCCCGTTAACAAAGGTGTTCAGCATGACAATAAAGCCGTAGAAACTGTTCAGTCCCTGATTTTTACTCTTTTATGCCTTACTGTATTTATGATTCCCCTGTTTTTCAGCATATATTCCTATGACCAGTTTGAGCTTCCAAAACTCACTCTCCTCAGAATTATGACATTTGTTATGCTCGGGCTTTGGCTTGTAAAGGTTGTTTTAAAAGGCAGGATAGAGTACTCACCTACGCCTCTTGATTTGCCCCTCGGGCTTTGGGTTGTGGTGAATCTTATAACCACATTTACAAGTTTTGCGCCCCACCTGAGCTTTCGCGGAGAGTATGAAAACTTCGCCGGCTCCCTCTCAAATATCAACTACGTTGTACTTTATTATATAGCGGTAAACAATATAGCGGGCCCGAAACAGGTGGAGAGGCTGAATCTCGTAATACTCGGCTCAGGGCTCCTGCTCACACTCTACGCTGTTATGCAGTTTTTCGGCCACGATTTCATCAAATGGAGCGCGGGCTCAATGATAAAGGGCAGGTATTTTGCCTCTATGGGCAACCCCAATTTCCTCGGCGCCGTGCTGATTATGATCATCCCTATTGCCCTCTCTTTCCTTGCGGCATCCGTCAGAAAAAAGAACACGCTGTTCACGGCGGGGCTGGTTATACTTCTCGCACTTTTATACCTCTCCCTTTTCGGCACGCAAAGCAGGGGCCCGGTGCTCGGCTTTGCCGTTTCAATGGCGTTTTTCGCCGTCTATGGGCTCTTTAAACTGCGCGCTTTCATAAAAGATAAATCAGCCGCGGAAAATATTAAAAAATCAGAGGTTCTGCTTGCCATTGCAAAGCAAAACAGGCCTTTAATTGCAATTTCGGCGGTTGTACTTATAGCCGCAACAATTATAAGCTTTACCGCCGGAAAAAGCGCTATGGACAGGCTCTGGACCTCGGTCACAAACCCCGGCGACGCTATGAAGGTCTCACGCCTTCACATCTGGAAGCCGGCGGTTAATATTATAAAGGACCACCCTCTCTTCGGGACAGGCGTTGACACATTCAAGACCATCTTTCCCAAATACTCCGGCACTGATTTCGCACAGATAGACGGCGCCAACGTCTCGTCAAGAACAGCTCACAACGAGCCGCTGAATGTGGCAGCCACGATGGGGCTCCCTGCGCTTATCATCTACTTTTTCCTGCTGTTCAGGTACTATCAGGTTTTCCGAAGAGGGTATTCGCGCCTTCAGGATTCAGGCATCAGGCTGCTCTCCTTTGCAATGTTTGTCTCCTTTATCGCCTATTTCACCCAGAACCTTTTCAGTTTTGGGGTTGCCGCCATCAACACAATCCTCTATGTTAATTTCGCGATGCACGCGAGGCTCGGCTCCGCGGGAGTTCAGAAAAAGGTAATAAATCTCGGCTTTACACATAATTCCGCCGCAAAGGGTTTCGCGGCCTTGCTTGCGGCGGTTATTGCCGTGACAGGCACTTTGTGGGCGTATAATTTCTTCTCTGCTGATATGAACTACAACCGCGGCAGAATATGGGGCAACCATAATAACCGCTGGGACCTTGCCGTAAAAGAACACTTCAAATCGGTTGAAAAACAGCCCTTTGAAGTCAAGTACCACGTCTATCTCGGATTGGCTTACGAGAGGCTCGCCATGACGATAAACAATAATGACGATATCAGAAACAAAGCTGTGGCTGAAGCGGTGCATTACTACAAAAAATCAATAGAACTTAACCCCGGCAATGCATATTACTGGGGCAATTTAGGCAGGGTCAATATGATGGTTTACAGGACATCCGGAAACTCTGCCGCGCTTAACGAAGCGGTTAAGTATTACGAAGAATCGGTGAGGCGCGCTCCTGTTACCGGTTTGTTTTACAACAATCTCGCGGAGGTGTATATCACAGCCGGATTGACCGAAAAAGCTGAAGAAATTTTCGAAAAACTGGCGCTCTACGACAAAAACTACGCCGCAGGCACGGCCTTTATGCTCGGCAACATATACTTCTCTCAAAAAACCGGAGAGAGCCTTCTTAAAGCCAAACATTTTTATACAAGAGCGTCGGAATTAAGGCCGGAACTCGCCCAGGCTTACCACAATCTGGGTGTTGTGAGCGCGGCACTCGGCCACAATACAGACGCGGGAGTTAACCTGGAAAAATTTCTGGAAATGGACCCAAACTCGGATATGGCGCCGAACGCGAGGGAGATTCTTAAAAAGATAAAGAAATAGCTTCTTTAAGCTTAAAATTTAAAGTTAATACTTTCTGATTTGCGGGC
>CAYGHG010000194.1:0-2533 GCA_964349515.1 uncultured Spirochaetia bacterium | reverse complement strand
TTGAGGCCATGAACAGAGGAAAAGGCATAGAAAAAGCGGCGTTGGCCGGAGGAATCGATGTAAAGACAGCCAGAAAGTACCTGGCGAGCGGAAAATTACCAAGCGAGATGAAGCAGGCGCATGCCTGGCGCACTAGGAAAGACCCTTTTGAAGGCACGTGGGAAGACCTGCTGCCGTATCTGCGGGAGAACCCTCGGTTAGAAGCCAAAACACTGTTTGAACACCTGCAGGATGTATATCCAAACAAGTATCAAAACGGACAGTTAAGGACCCTTCAAAGGCGAATCAAGGTTTGGCGAGCGACCGAGGGGCCCTCTAAAGAGATATATTTCCCACAAAAACATCATCCCGGAATGCTTGGCGAATCAGATTTCACATATATGAACAGCCTGAAAATAACAATTAAAAACGAACTGTTCGATCACATGTTCTATCACTTCGTTCTGACGTACTCCAACTGGGAAACAGGTAATGTTTGTTTTTCGGAAAGCTTTGAAAGTTTGAGCGAAGGAATGCAGTTGGCATTCTGGAAAATAGGAGGAGCCCCGGCGCAGCACAGGACAGACAGGTTAAGCGCGGCAGTAAATAAAGACTGTAACCGGGAAGAATTTACGGCCAGATATAACGCCCTACTGAGGCATTACGATATGACCGGCATATCAAATAATCCAAACAGCGGCAATGAAAACGGAGATGTGGAACAAAGCCATGATGGATTTAAGAATGCCGTGGATCAGGCACTCATGATGCGCGGAAGCAGAAATTTCGATAGCCGGCGGGAATACGAGTTGTTTGCGGCCAATCTTATGGCAAAAAGAAATTCCGGCCGTGAACAAAAGTTCAAAGATGAAGTTTCCCTGTTGAAAAAACTTCCGACATGCAAACTTGGCGACAAAAAAATGATAATACTCAAAGTTGGGAAAAGCAGTACGATAAATGTTTTCCGCAATACATACTCCGTGAATAGCCGTTTAATAGGCGAACGCATAGAGGTCCGAGCAAGTTCGGAATACCTTGAAGTATGGTACGGACAAAAACTCATAGAAACACTGCCAAGGCTGCGCGGAGAGGCCAAAAGCGCAATAAACTACAGGCATATCGTGGATTGGCTGATCAGAAAGCCAGGGGCCTTTGAGAATTACAGGCATCGTGACGATTTGTTCCCGTCGACGACATTTAGGATTGCTTATGATCTGCTGAAAGACAGATACCCTGACAGCGGAAACAAAAAATACATAGCGATACTGAACCTTGCGGCAAAAGAGACGGAGGACGAAGTTGAGGAGGCCCTTAAATCAATCCTGGAGCGAAATATTGAACCAACATATGAAAATGTGGTAAAAAACATTTCGTTAACGGATAAAAAGGCCGTTAGAATCGGTCCTGAGGTCTCCGAAGTAAAGCTCGCCGTATACGACTGCATGCTTTCGTGCGGGGGTATATAAAATGACTACAGCAACTTTTGATAAAAACAAATTCATCAAAGTGTTAAAAGAACTGCATCTGCCCACGGTCAGAAATATTTATGAAGCTGCGGTAAAAGAGGCTGAGAAAAACTCAATGCGGTACGAGGAGTTTCTTTTTGGCCTGATGGAACAGGAACGCTTTGACCGGGAACAAAGAAAGAACGAGCGTTTGCTGCGGCAGTCCAGACTGCCTGTTGATAAAACCATGGCTTCATTTGATTTATCCAGACTTCCAATGAAAGAGGTACAAAAAGTAAAAGGGTTGCTTGATGGTAAATTTACTGACAGAAACGAGAACGTACTGGCTTTTGGAAACCCCGGAAGCGGAAAGACCCACTTGCTTTGCGCCATTGCCCAGGCATTGGTGAAAAAAGGTAAACGGGTGTATTTCAGCAGCTGCAGCATGCTTGTGCAGGAACTTCTTTCGGCCAAGAAAGAACTGAAACTCGCAAAAGTGTTGAAGAAATTATCCGCATATGATACCCTCGTAATTGATGACATCGGCTATGTTCAGCAGGATCGCGAGGAGATGGAAGTGCTCTTTACCCTGCTGGCTGAAAGATATGAACGCGGCAGCGTGATGATAAGCTCGAATCTGCCGTTCTCCAAGTGGGAAAAGATATTCAAGGACCCAATGACAACGGCCGCCGCCATTGACAGGCTGGTTCATCACAGTGTAATCCTTGAGCTGAACCTGTCCAGTTTCAGGCTTGAAGCGGCCAAGAATCGCTCTCTAAAAACAGATAATAAAACAAAGCACAAAAACAGGGAAAAATAATTGTCGTTAACAGGGAATTATAATTGTCGCTGAACAGTATAGATATATAGGGACGGTAGGAGCCCAGTAGATAGGCGTGACTGGGGAAAGAGAGCCACAGACGCAGGCGTTGGCTGGGACAAAAACAGAAAGAGTTAGGAAGAAATTGTAGAAACGTTACAAGATTATATAGCATTAGGTATGATTGTGTGGAAGTAGGAATAATTTATACGACACGAAGCAGAATAAGTCCCAGTAAGCAAGAATGGCAGGGATAGAGCCAGAAGCATAACAAAGAGTAGGCGTAAGG
>CAYGHG010000193.1:0-2554 GCA_964349515.1 uncultured Spirochaetia bacterium | reverse complement strand
ATATCATATGATGCGAAACTGTCCCGTTTTCAGCTGGCTGATAGGATGGGAGTAAGCGCGGATACTGTCAAAGAATACCTGACCAAGCTGAAACGTAAAGGAAAAATAAGAAGAACAGGAAGAACCAGAAGCGGACACTGGGAAATAATTGAATGAATCTTAAAAATGATTTAAATAATTTTGATAATCAGGAGGATTTAAAATGAAACCTATTGAAATTTTACGCACTGTTTTTGGTTATGAGTCTTTCAGGCCCGGGCAGGAGTTAATCATCAATTCCGTACTCGCGGGGCGCGACTGTCTGGGGATAATGCCCACCGGCGCGGGAAAGTCTGTTACGTTTCAGATACCGGCGCGTATGATGAAAGGCACGGTTCTCGTAATCTCGCCGCTGATTTCCCTCATGAAAGACCAGGTTGACTCCATAAACGAAACGGGTTTCAACGCCACAGTAATTAACTCCACTATTAATATGAAAGAAAAGCATGTCAGGCTGGATAATTTCCGGCGCGGCGGCTATGAGCTGGTTTATCTCGCGCCTGAGGCACTCGACGGCTCTGTTGGTAATTTTGTAAGAGACTGCCCTGTCTCCATGGTGGTGGTTGACGAGGCGCACTGCATAAGCCAGTGGGGCCATGACTTCAGGCCCGCCTACAGAAAACTCGCGGGGCTTAAAAACCATCTTGGAAACGTGCCTGTACTGGCGCTGACTGCAACCGCTACAAAGCAGGTAATGAAAGACATTATAGAACAGCTTGCCATGAAAACGCCGGAAGTTTACAGGGGGTCGTTTTTTAGATCAAACCTGAAAATCTCAATCCGTAAGAGGGGCAAAAACTCCGGTATGAAAGAGGCGATACTCAGGCACATACGCTCCAGACCTGACGAGAGCGGCATCATTTATTGCTGGTCGCGGAAAAATGTGGAGAGCCTTGCGGATTATCTGTCGTCCGAGGGTATAAACGCCCTGCCGTATCACGCGGGCCTAGACGCGGAGACGCGCAGGATGAATCAGGAGGCATTCATACGCGGCAACGCAGAGGTGGTGGTGGCAACTATTGCTTTTGGCATGGGAATAAACAAACCGGACGTGCGTTATGTAATTCACTGCAACCTGCCGCGTACGGTTGAGAACTATTATCAGGAAATAGGCCGCGCCGGCAGGGACGGACTGCACAGCGACTGTATTATGTACTACTCCTGGGCGGATGTAATGAACTACGAGCGTTTCATGAGGGACGCCGCGGATGAAGAACTCGCAGGGCAGATACAGGAGAAGACCGTGAAATTCTTCCGCATGGCAGAACAGGGCGGCTGCAGGCACTCGGCAATACTTTCTTATTTTGAAGAGGAGTTGAAGAAATGCGGCAAGTCCTGCGATGTATGCACGGGGACTGAGGAAAAGAATGAGGAGGAGGAAAGAGAAACATACTCTTCTTTCGCAAAGAACAGGATAGGGCTGTCAGGGATATCTGACGACACTGTTTTTAAGAACCTTAAGAAACTGAGAAAACAGCTGGCAGACCTGCACGACATACCGCCCTACATGATATTTAACGACGCTACACTGCTAAAGATGGCGGTGCAGAGGCCGCAGAACGAAGCAGAGATGCTGCGGGTGCCGGGCGTGGGCGAAGTAAAGATGAAAAACTACGGGGCAAAGTTTCTTGAGATCATAAATCCGGGCGCGGTGGCGCAAACCAAAACTTACAATCCGCCTCCTGTGCACGGCGCCGCGGCTGATGTGGATGAAGTGCTTGACCGGGTCAGGAAGATGCAGGGCATGGATATTTCCACTAAAACAGGCAAGTCCTTTAAATACGTGATTGACGGAGAATCCCTGCTGGTGCACGGAAAGTCAGGGTGGGAGATAAGGTTTTCCGACATTAAGGCGGGATATAAAATGTGGCCGGTTGACAGGCCCTCTGCTTTTGAGCGCGCGGGAATAGAAACAAGCGGCTCATACCTGTGGGGAGTGCTGAACGCCGCTGCAAGGTGATTATTCAAAAAGGGGGGGATTTCATGATACCAATGGAGAGGATTGCAGAGAAGATTTATGTCATAAGAGGGCAGCGGGTGATGCTTGATTCTGACATTGCGGGGTTTTACGGGGTTGGGACAAAGGTTCTCAATCAGGCTGTTAAAAGGAACATGAATCGTTTTCCGGAAAATTTCATGTTCAGGCTGAATTATGAAGAAGCCGCCAACTTGAGGTCACAATTTGTGACCTCAAGTTGGGGAGGGCCGAGAACACTGCCTTTTGTATTTACCGAGCACGGAGTAGTAATGCTTTCAAGTGTTCTTAAAAGCGAGCGGGCAGTACAGGCAAGCATTGCCGTGGTTAATGCCTTTATCAGGATGAGGGAGTATCTGGCGACGCAAAAGCAGATCATAGACAAACTTCAAAAACATGATGAAAATTTTGTTATAATATTCAGGGTGTTAAAGCAGCTTGCGGAAAAGCCTAAAAATGAAAAACATTCAAAAAAGTTTGGCTTCATGTTCAGCGACAATTATAATTCCCTGCTAACGACAATTATTTTTCCCTGTTTTT
>CAYGHG010000192.1:0-2589 GCA_964349515.1 uncultured Spirochaetia bacterium | reverse complement strand
GCACGGGAGAGGAAAATATTTAAGTCCTAAATCTCTCAGATCTTTTCTTTATCCCGAGTAGAGACGGATCTTAAGTGTCTGTCTCGCACTTGTATTATCAGCCGTAGGTTCTTAAAGTATTAAAGCAGTCTTCGGCACCATCTTTTTATTACTGTCCTGTCATTTCCGCCGATATCAGTTCTGCCTGTTTCATCACTGTCTCTATCGCAAGTGCCTGCATATCAGGGGGATATCCAAAATCCCTCAGCAGGCGCTTTACCATCACCTTTATTTTTGCCCTGACACTGTCTTTTATCGCCCAGTCAATAGATGTATTCTTTCTGACCCTGTCGTACAGGACTATTGCCAGTTCCCTCAGCTTATCCCTGCCCATCAGCTCTCTCGCACTCTTGTTATCCGCTACAGCCGTATAAAATGCGTATTCTTCCGCCGACAGCTTCATATTTTCCGGCTCTTCATCCATTTTCTTTATCTCACCCGAAACTTTAATCAGTTCATCAACAAATTCTGCGGCAGTTATTATTTTATTGTGATACCTTTTAATGGAATCTTCCAGCATCTGCATCAGCGTCCTGCCCTGCACAAGGTTTGTCACAGACCTTGCCTTTATCTCGTCATTCAGCAATTTTTTCAGCACTTCCATGGCAATGTTTTTGTGCTTCATATTTTTTACTTCCATAAGAAATTCATCCGAAAGCACTGAGATATCAGGTTTTTTAATGCCGGCGGCGTCAAAAATATCTATGACCTTGTCTGTCACCAGTGCCCTGTCTATTACCTGCCGTATTGCCGTCTCCATTTCCTCGCTGCCCATGGAGCCGCCTGTTCCGGCAAATTTTATCAGTCTTGATTTTACGGCCTGGAAAAAACCTATCTCATCTTTTACGATCATTGCTTTTTCATGCGGCACTGCTATGGAAAAAGCCTTTGACAGCGCAGTGGTCTCATCTATAAACCTTTTTCTGCCGTTCTCAACACCGAGTATATGCTCCTCTGCCTCCAGTATAAGCGAGAGTTTCCTGCCTGTATCAGCGGCAAAATATGCATTATGGTCAAATCCGTGAAACAACTGCGACACAATCTCCAGTTTTTTAAGCATCAGGGCTACCGCCTGTTCCTGCGTTACGGCAGGATCTCCCCTGCCTCCCGCATCGGAGTAAAACGAGAGTGCCTTTTTAAGGTCAGCCGCGATTCCGAGATAGTCCACAACAAGCCCGCCTGTCTTGTCCCTGTACACCCTGTTTACCCTCGCTATTGCCTGCATCAGGGTATGGTCTTTCATGGGTTTGTCTATGTACAGGGTATGAAGACACGGCACATCAAAACCTGTCAGCCACATATCACGCACTATGACCAGCTTTAGCTCATCAGCGGGGTTTTTCATCCTGTCGGATAGCATCCTGCGCTGTTCTTTCGTGGTGTGATGCCTGGAAATATCCGGGCCGTCCGAAGATGCCGAAGTCATAACAACTTTTATCACGCCTTTTTTCAGGTCATTATCATGCCACTGCGGCCTTAACTCTGTTATTTCCTTATATAGCAATGCCGCTATCCTGCGCGACATTGTCACAATCATTGCCTTGCCGTCTATTGCCTCCTGCCTCTGCTCATAATGATTTACTATGTCAGCGGCCACCTTCTTAATCCGCTCGACGCTGCCGACCAGCGCCTCTATCTGCGTCCATTTTGCCTTGGCCTTTTGCGTCTCTGACAAATCCTCCTCAGCCAGGTCTTCATCAAGTTCATTTATCAGCTTTCTGCCTTCCTCACTGAGAGAAATTTTGGCAAGCCTGCTTTCATAGTAAATCCTGACTGTAGCGCCGTCCTCAACTGCCTGTGCGATGTCATAAATATCAACATAATTGCCGAAAACCGCCGGCGTGTTTATGTCGTCTTTTTCAATAGGCGTTCCTGTGAATCCTATATATGTGGCGTTTGGCAGGGCATCACGGAGATATTTGGCAAACCCATACACAACCCTTTTTCCCGTCACATTGCCATCCTCATCCTTTTCATCCTTATTCTTAGGCTTAAATCCATACTGTGTCCTGTGCGCTTCATCCGCTATTACTACTATATTGCTTCTGATATTAAGTGTTTCGTGGATGTTACCCTCTTCCGGCATGAATTTATGTATTGTAGTAAAAACAACGCCTCCGGAATCAACATCAAGATATTTTTTGAGCTCAGCCCTGCTCTCAACCTGCACCGGCTCCTGCCGCAGCAGCTGGCGTGATGCCGCGAAAGTGTCAAAAAGCTGATCGTCAAGGTCATTCCTGTCGGTTAACACAACTACTGTGGGATTGTCCATCGCAAGTATGATCTTGCCCGTAAAAAACACCATAGAAAGCGACTTGCCTGAGCCCTGTGTATGCCATACCACACCACCCTTGCGGTCACCGACAGGCTGCATTTTTACACCCGGCAATCCATAACTTTCAGGTTCTTCCTCTACAAAACCCTCACCCAGCCTCTCCCAGGGGGAGAGGTGTTGTGATATTTTGTTCAAAGCATCTTCCGTTTGGTTTAATACATCTTCATTCTTGAAACGAAGAACCTTATAACCAAGAGAAGTAAGATACTTATCCC
>CAYGHG010000191.1:0-2611 GCA_964349515.1 uncultured Spirochaetia bacterium | reverse complement strand
GCAGCTTAACGAGGTGTGTCGCTCCTATGCATACACAACATTTGACAAAAACTCGGCGCGTCACTGCCTGTGGAAACTTTTAATAAGTTCCAGAAGCGGTTCAAAGTCCCGCTTGTTGAAGGGTACGGCCTGTCCGAGGCTGCGCCGATATGCGCGCTGAACCCGCTGCACGGAGAGAGGAAAGCAGGCTCAATAGGGCTTCCCATAAATAACGTACTTATCAAAATCAGGGATGAAAAGGGGAACGAGCTCTCGCCGGGGATTGAGGGAGAGATTACGGTAAAGGGCGATAATGTGATGTCGGGGTATTACAATAACCCGGAGGCTACAAAGGAAGTGCTCAAAGACGGCTGGCTCTATACGGGCGACCTGGCGAAAAAGGATGAAGAGGGATACATATTTATTCTGGACAGAAAAAAAGACATGATAATAACCAACGGGATGAATATCTACCCGAGGGAAGTCGAAGAGGTCTTCTACAGGCATCCGGCTGTTGCCGATGTTTCAATAGTGGGGCTGAAAGACAATCTCCACGGAGAGGTGCCGGTGGCTGTAGTGGTGCTGAAAGAGGGGGCAACGGCAACCGAGGCTGAACTGAAAAAATATGCCAGGGAGCACGTTGCAAATTACAAGGCCCCGCATAAGGTGGAATTCTGGAAGGAACTGCCGAGGAATTCTACGGGCAAAGTGGAAAAAAAGGCAATACGAAAAAAGGTAAATGAAGAACATAAAAAATAAAGAAGGTGCAGTTTGTTTCTGCCTGTGACGCGCGGTGAAATGGAAGAGCTTGGATGGGAGCAGTGTGATGTAATACTCGTCACAGGCGACGCCTATATAGACAGCCCTTATACGGGGGCTGCGGTGATAGGGCGCGTGCTTATGGACGCGGGGTATAAGGTGGGGGTTATTGCGCAGCCGGATACGAACTTAAAGCTGAAAGCTGAAAGTTTAAAATTAAACGGCGAAGTACAGGACAGGCCGGATGACATAACACGCCTCGGCGAGCCGCGGCTTTTTTGGGGGGTGACCGGCGGGTGTGTGGATTCCATGGTTTCAAACTATACCGCAACCAAGAAGTTCCGCAAATCAGATGATTTTACCCCCGGAGGGCAGAACACAAAACGGCCTGACAGGGCGGTCATAGCATACTCAAATCTCATCAGGCAGGCTTTTAAAAATACCGTGCCGATAGTTCTCGGCGGCATAGAGGCGTCGCTGCGCAGGATTGCACATTACGACTACTGGTCTGACAACATACGCAAGTCAGTGCTGTTTGATGCGAAGGCGGATTTTCTGGTATATGGAATGGGGGAGAGGGCTGTTGTGGATTTGGCGGGGGTTATTGAAAACAGGTTTCAAGTTTCAGGTTTCAAGTTTCAGGAAAAAGAAAACGGTCAGGAACTGAGGGCTATCCGCGGAATATGTTATGTGAGTCCTGAAAAACCGGAAGGGTATCTTGAAATCCCGTCTTTTGACGAAGTTAAGTATGATAAAAAAAGATTCATAGAGGCTTTTAAGGCTTTTTACAAAAACAATGATTTCTTAAGCGCAAAAGGGCTGGTGCAGAGGCAGGATACGAGATACCTCGTGCAGAACCCTCCTGCAGAGCCGCTGAAACCCCATGAGTTAGACCGCGTAAATGAGCTGCCGTATGAGCGGGACGCGCATCCGTATTACAAATCGCAGGGGGTTATTAAGGCTCTTGATACCATCCGCTTTTCCGTCAACAGCCACAGGGGGTGTTACGGCGAGTGTAACTTCTGCGCCATTACAAACCATCAGGGGCGGGTGGTGATAAGCCGTTCGGAGAATTCGATATTAAAAGAGGCCGAGCTTCTGACAAAACTCCCGGGGTTTACCGGTTATATATACGACATAGGCGGGCCGACGGCCAATATGTACGCGACGGGATGTTCTAAAGTCAAAGACGGCCACTGCGAAAGCAGGCGCTGCCTGTTCCCGGAGGTATGCCCGTCGCTTATAAACTCGCATCAGAGGCAGATTAAACTGCTTGAGAGGGTGAGGAAAATTAAAGGCATAAAGAAAGTATTCATAGGTTCGGGCATCCGGTACGATATGGTGATGGCGGATAAAAACAACGGCAGCAACTATCTGAAAATACTCGCGCAGAACCATACGTCAGGCCAGATAAAACTCGCGCCGGAGCACTCGGACGCCGGCGTGTTGAAATTAATGGGAAAGCCCGGGACAAAATCGCTTGTGGAATTTAAGGATGCGTTTTTCAAATACAGCGCAGAGGCGGGGTTAAAACAGTTTATAACTTATTACCTGATTGCGGCGCATCCGGGCTGTAGTGAGCGCGAGATGCATTCTCTCAAAGGGTATCTGAGCAGGGAACTGAAAGCACGCCCCGAGCAGGTGCAGGTATTTACGCCTACGCCGGGAACCTGGAGCTCTGTTATGTATTACACCGGGATTGACCCTTTTACAGGCGGGGGAATTTTTGTTGAAAAGGGGCAGAAGGGAAAAGAAAACCAGAAGGAAATAATAAAGACTCAGGAGGAACATAAAGGCGGTTTTGTCCGAAAGCCTTACTTTAAAAATAAAAAAGGCCGGCCTGATTATTAAAAAAGGCGGGCTAGTTGCATTT
>CAYGHG010000190.1:0-2647 GCA_964349515.1 uncultured Spirochaetia bacterium | reverse complement strand
GCTGTATTTTTCAATAAGATTTTCCTTAAGCGCGATTATTTGTTTCGCGGTCAAAGAAGCGTCCCAACTGACTTCTATAATTCCTTTTAAGAAAAATTTTATCTATTCTTCTATATTGTCACTATTCCTGGCATCGTTAAGTTTTTCATAGTATTCCCGCCTGTTTTTCTCGAAATAGTAGCTGAGATACAAAACCGGCGAGGCCAGTATTTTTTTCCACAGTAGATAAAACGTTATCAACAGACGCCCTATCCTGCCGTTGCCGTCGAGAAAAGGGTGTATTGTCTCAAACTGATAATGTATCATTGCTATTTTTTCAAGCGGCGTAATTCTGCCGCCGTAATACATGTACTTTTCAAGATCAGCCATCAGGCCCCCTATTTCATCTTTCGGCGGCGGCACATAAGCCGCTGTTTCAATTATGGATGACGGCGGCCCTATCCAGTTCTGCGTGGCCCTGAACTCTCCAGGAGTTTTTTCATGACCTCCGGTTTCATTCAGTAGTATGCTGTGGATTTCCTTTATCAGGCGTACCAACATTTGAAACTCTTTCAGCCTGCTTATGCCGTAATTCATGGCCTTTTGATAATTTATTACTTCCTTTATGTCCTCTGCATTGTCACCTTTTGGCGTAAGATCCGCCTCAAATTCCAGCACCCCCTCAAGCGACGCCTGTGTGCCTTCATTCTGAGAGCTGAGCAGTGCCTCTTTTTTTACATACATGTAAATAAAAAAAATCTAAATCAGGAAGTATCTGAGTCATCCCGTCCAGCCGGGCAAGGCTGCGATCCGCTTCTGACAGCAAAGTTATGAATTCATCATCCCTTTTGATTTTAAACTGCTCGGATGTTAGAGTGTAGCAATAAATGCTTTATATCCTTTCGGCTGAGTTATGTAACGGCCTGCTCTTTTCCCCATAAATCATCTCCTTATTAAATCAAAAGTACCTTAAAGTCTAATTTATGCTTTTAAGCCAATTTTAATTGACTAAATTATATGAGTTTTATGGAATTTAGCCAACGCTAATTTACTCATTGCTTTTAAAGTTAATTAAAGTTGGCTTATATCGCAGAAAAACCAACACCGCGCCCTGACTCATTTGTCAGCCGAAAGCTTGTCGCAGGCTGACAAATGAGTCAGGGCGCGGTGTTGCAAAGCAGTAACTTCTCAATGTTTTTTTAAGGATTTTACGCCGGGGTTCTTGACCGAAAAGTAACCTTAGGAGCCGGGTTTCAAACCGCCTCGCTTTATTCTGTCACTTTTGTCTGTCTTTATCCATCATTTTCCACTTTTAACTCTTAATTATTTTCATACTCGTCTTTCCTTGTCCTTTACGTTGACCGTTAAGCCCTTGAACATTAAACGTTTTTTATCTGTTGTCACCCTTCACACCCTTATTCCTTACCTTTAATTCCATCCTTTCGCTCTCAATCTATTTTCTGCGAAGCTGAACGTTGAATCATTGTCTGCTGAATTGTTTTCCGTTGAGCCTTTGAACGTTGAACTTTTTTTCAGTCATGCTGAACATTTGTATGCTACCTGTAAGCCGCAACCGATATCCTGTGTCCGTTGTTAATATCGTCAAATGCCACATAAACATCGCCGTCTTCAACGCTGATATCCGTATAAGATGCGCCCGAACACCCTAAAGAATCTGGTATGATCGTTTCCCACTGCGCGCCTGTGTATTTTTGTACGACGAGGGCAAAGTCCGACTGGTTAATATAGGACACGTACGGCACGCCGTCCTCAAGCGCGAGCGCCGGCCCGTATACAGAATTCTCGCTGAAACCCGGCCCGCCAAGCGCGGCCCATGACACGCCGTCATATTTCATTAGCGTTGTTTTCTGCTCAATTGCCAGGTCCATATAAAGAACATATACCCCTGTAGAGTCAACTTTTATTGTATGCCGCATGGATGCGCCCACAGAAAACTGCGTGGAACCAACGGGTTCCCACGCGGAACCGTTGAATTTCAGGACCGTGGTTTTTTGGGTATCTTCAGGAAATGCGGCATAAATTTCACCGTTATAAACACACAAATTACCCCCATCCGCCGCCGCAGGCGTTACGCTTGCACCGCCGAAATTTTCCCACGGGCCCGAAGGCATTATGAATTTCTGCGCAATAACATTGTTCATTCCAAAAACCGCGTATACAGTATTTCCGTCGGCCTCCACATGCCCGTAGGATTCATAAGCAGTCAAAGGGCCTCCGCCAAGCCAGCTCCACTGGCTCCCGTTATAAGAATGCACATAAAAAGAGGAATAAGCCGTGCTATATGCCGAAACCAGCAGTTGTCCGGTTGCACTATTTACGGCAAGATCAACTTCTGAAACAGCGGTTGTGTCATCAACAGGGTTTGCCGCCATATCAACCCATTCAGGTGAAATGAACTTTTTAACATATAGTTTGAACGAATTGCCCTGATCAGAATAAGCCGTGTAAACAATGCCGTTATGAACTTCCACATTTGGATATTTGGCGTGTCCTATGGAAAATCCCGGGGTACCCAAATAAGACCACTCTTTTACCCGCTCCCCCGCCGGATTGTTTGGGTTTGACTGTTCAGAACATGACCACAACATTAAAACCGCGGACAAAGACAAAAAAACAGGTTTATTATTCATGTTTTTACAGATACTAC
>CAYGHG010000189.1:0-2653 GCA_964349515.1 uncultured Spirochaetia bacterium | reverse complement strand
TAAGCGACATAACATTTGGAAGGCCGGCTGTCAACTCAAGTACTGACTACCGCAAAAGACAGAATACAGAAGTTAAGACTAAAACAAACCTCACCCTACGCTTTGCGGGAAAATAGAGCGAGAAAGGAGAGAGGAGAAAATACAAAGGCAAAAACCCGGGGAGAGGGGGTTAGGACGAAATATGGCACGATGGCCGTACCCTACAGGGACTCGTGATTTGTTCTTTAATTACAGCTTATAGATTATAGCTTAAGTACAATCCCCCCCTGCCCCTTTATGAAAGGGGGTTAGGGAAAAAGTGGTATTTGTACCTTAACTTATGTCTTCTGTCTTTTGTCTTATTACCTTATCCTTTATAAACTTGTTTTTAATACCTGTTTTTTATGTTAAATTGGAGGCATGGCGATGATAATACTCATTACAGCCGCGGCTGTTAATACTATAATTGCAGCCCTCACACTTGCGAAATCAAGAAACAGGCTCAATGTTTCTTTTGCCATTCTAAACATACTTCTCGCGGCGTGGAACGCCATCATCATATTCTGGGAGCAGGGGAGCTGGACCGCCGGCAGGATTAACTTTATGGTGATAAGCATGATACCGCCTGCGGGCATGTTTTTTGTGCTCTCTTTGTACGGCATAAAAAGCGGCAGGCTGTTTAATTCGCTTTACATAATTCTCGCTGGAGGCACGGCAATAACCGCCTATACGATAGCCGCGTTCTTTGTGCCGGCGCTTGACGCGTGGTATGACTCCTTCTGGTGCAAAATAATGATGCTTGTATATCAGCTTTGTGCCCTCGGATTTACAATAGGAACCCTGATTTACAAATATACAAAGCTCGCCTACCGCCAGGAAAAGGCCAAAATAACCTATGTCATCACGGGTATAGTCATAGTATTTACCGGCGGCATGCTTGACCTCATATCAGGCGCAGGGCTCGTACATCTGCCGCTGAGGTATCTCGGAAATATTGCGAATATTTTCTACGCCGTGCTGATATTTTTTGCCATATTCAGGATGAGGCTTTTTAACATAGAGGTGTTTTTTAAAAATTTCATAATCTACACACTCCTTGCCGGGCTTACCGCTTTTGTCTATTCCTTGGCTGCCGACCTCCTGAGTTTTGACCTAAAAGCCCGCGGGGTTTTCTTTTTTGCGATAAGCATAATAGTGATTTATTATATCAGGCAGTTTCATAACATAATCCAGCTTTTTGTGGAGCGCTTAGGCGGCGTGACAAAGGCCGAGGCCGCTTCGCAGGAATTAAAAAGGGTGCGCGAGAGCAGGGAGAGTGAAGACAAAAAGATTGAAATGATGCTGCAGGCGGTTCAAAAATCAATGGAAATGGATACCGCGCTTTACGCGAGGGAAGGGGGTTCTTTCGCGAGAAAATGGCCGGCAGAGGGTGTGTTTCCCACGAGGGCCGAGGCGTTTGACGCGATAAACGAGACGCTTGTGCGCTACGAGATAAAAAACGGGGAGGGCAAAGAAATTCTTGAAAGGCTCGGCGCGGATGTCATAATCCCCGCAAAGCAGGGCGGCGCGGAGTGCTTTTTGGCCGGTAAAAAACAGACTGCTGACATATCATTCGCGCAGGATGAGATAGACGTGCTAAACGACGTGGCATCGGCCGCGGGGGTGTATTTAAAGACGATGGAACTGCAAAAGCAGATAGTGGATGAGGAAAACATAAAAAGACTCGGCCTGATGGCGGGCCAGATGGCGCATGAGATTAAAAACCCGCTTGCGGCGCTCTGGGGGGCGGTACAGTTAATAAAGGGCAGCGGCGAAGAAAAGGATTACATAGACATCATAAAGCAGGAGGTAAAGCGCCTGACCGCGATACTTGACTCCTGGCAGGATTTCTCGCGCGAGGTAAAACTTGATAAAAAGAAAATCAGCATTTACTCGCTTATAGATTCCGCCGCGAGGCTGGTCAGCCTGCAGCAGGACAAGGCAAGGGTTATATTTGAAAAAGAGGGTAATGACGCGGAAATAGAAGCTGACGAGGATAAAATGAAACAGGTACTGCTCAACCTGCTCTTAAACGCGGTGCAGGCTCTTGAAAAAGTGCCGGGGGGAAACGTGAAGGTCACAGCCGTGACAAACAAAGACACGGTTGAAATCAAAATAAGGGACAACGGCGCGGGAATACCCTCTGAGATTATGGCAAAAGTAAAACAGCCGCTGGTCACCAGCAAGCCGAAAGGCTCGGGCCTCGGGCTCGCGATATCTGACAGGATAGTAAAAGCACACGGAGGCAGCCTGATAATAGACTCGGACGGAAAGAGCTTTACGGAAGTCACGGTGGAAATACCGGTGAAGAGAACTGAAAGTTGAAAGTTGAAAGCTGAAAGCTGAAAGTTGAAAGTTGAAAGCTGAAAGCTGAAAGCTGAAAGCTGAGGACTGAAAGCTGAAAACTGAAAACTGAAAGCTGAAAACTGAAAGCTGAAAACTGAAAGCTGAAAACTGAAAGCTGAAAACTGAAAGCTGAAAACTGAAAGCTGAAAACTGAAAGCTGAAAACTGAAAGCTGAAAACTGAAAGCTGAAAACTGAAAGCTGAAAACTGAAAGCTGAAAACTGAAAGCTGAAAACTGAAAGCTGAAAACTGAAAGCTGAAAACTGAAAGCTGAAAACTGAAAGCTGAAA
>CAYGHG010000188.1:0-2745 GCA_964349515.1 uncultured Spirochaetia bacterium | reverse complement strand
AAAATAGATTGACAATAAAAAGGTTTTGGATATACTACATATTGAGATTAAGAGGTTCTTGAGACACAAGCCATAGAAGTTAAAAAGAATAGGTAACAAAATACTGTAACCCGGAAAGGGGGGAGAATCACATGGCAGCCAAGAAAAAAGCAGCAAAGAAAGCAAAAAAGAAAAAATAGTAATTGACTCAAAAGGGGTAACACGAAGCGGCGTGGAGTTAACAAAAATTAGCTCCACGCTGTTTTTTTAAGGGTTTACAAACCACCGCTTTTATCGGAAAATGGCGCTTAACTAAAACAGGGGGCGGCAATTTGGCCAAAAAATCAAAGCCTCAGAAAAAAAACAAATCACAGAATAAATCACGAAAAGACGATGAAAAATTTGTGGCGACAGCGCTTATAATAGGAGCTCTTATTATTTTCGGGTCATTTGTTTATGTGGATTCCAAAAACCTCTTCGGGATTTTCGGCGAAATCATAGCACGGTCATTTTATCTGGCGCTGGGCAAGGTTGCATATATCATTCCTTTCATAATAGTTTTCTTTGCAGTCAACATCATCCGCAAGGAAGAAAAATACAATCAGCCCAGGGTGCTTCTGGGCATAGCGCTTTTATTCGCGGTGATTGCAGTATACACCGCCCTTGCGGCAAAAGGGGGCGAAGCGGAATTTTTTAAAATGGAAAAGGTCAAAAACGCGGGCGGTATTGAGAAAGAACTTAAAATACTCGGCGCGTATTCTTTTTATACCGCGGGCAATGCCGGAAATGCCATGGCTTCGGCCCTTGCGTCGTTGTTCAGCACTGCGGGAGCCTATATCATCAACACCCTGCTGCTCATGCTTTCGCTTATACTGTTCGGAAAAGAACAGGTGGTCTTTGACCTCATAAGAATGGCAGGGGAGCTTCTGCTCAAGCTGGCCAAGCTGATAATAGAAGGGGTAAAGATAACAGCCGGCGCCGTAGCCGAGGCTTTTGACAGAAACAAACCTGAAAAGAAAATGAAAAAGAAAAAAGAAGAGCCGGGAAAGAAAGAAAAAGCGGAAAAGAAAGAAGATGATGAAGAAGAGGAAGATGAAAAACCGGCCAAAGAAAACCCCAAGAAGGCTGAAAAATTAAAGATTACAAGGCATGAGGCCGCTGTCAAAAAGAGCGTCTCGGTCACCCGCACGATTGTAAAGGGTGATTACACACTGCCGCCGACCGACCTTTTGAAAACCGAAAAAATTGAAACAGCAGGCGAGGAAAAAGACTATACCGAGGACGCGGAGCGGCTCAGAAAAACGCTCAATGATTTCGGCGTTGACGCGAGTGTTGTTAACGTGGTGGACGGGCCGGTCATATCGCGCTTTGAGATTGAACTCGCGACAGGGGTAAAGGTCAGCCGCGTTGAAAATCTCGCGGCTGACATAGCTCTCGCGATGCGCGTGGAGCTTGTCAGAATAGCGCCTGTGGCGGGCAAATCCCTGCTCGGTATTGAGGTTCCCAAGACAAAAAAGCAGACTATATACCTGCGTGACCTGATAGAAGACGAGCAGTTCCAGGGTTCCGAGTCGCTGTTGACGCTTGCCATAGGCCGCGACCTCGGAGGAAAACCCATAATAGCAAACCTGCCGGATATGCCGCATCTGCTGATAGCCGGAGCAACAGGTTCCGGAAAATCTGTCTGCATAAACAACATCATCATGTCCATTCTTTACAAGGCCTCGCCTGACGAGGTCAAACTGCTGCTTGTGGACCCGAAAAAAGTGGAGCTTTCAAACTACAACGAAATACCCCATCTGATAGCGCCGGTTATCACAGACCCCAAACATGCGGCCTACATACTGCGCAGGCTTGTGGCAGAGATGAAGAGCCGCTACGACATACTCGCGGAAGAGGGCTCGCAGAATATTGAAATTTTTAACGCGAGGATAAAAGATTACAATGAGGACATTAAAAAGGATAAAGATGTAAACCCGGAAGACTACAAGCAGTCCCTTCCTTATATAGTGCTGATAATTGACGAACTTGCCGACCTGATGACGCTTGCCAAGTCAACTGTGGAAGAATCGCTTCAAAGATTAGCGCAGCTGTCCCGTGCCGTCGGCATACACATAATACTCGCGACACAAAGGCCCTCTGTTGACGTCATAACAGGCGTTATCAAGGCGAACTTCCCGTCGCGCATAGCATTCAAGGTAAAGTCACAGGTGGACTCAAGAACAATACTTGACACCAAAGGCGCGGAAGCGCTGCTCGGCAAGGGCGATATGCTCTACGGCCCGGCAAATATAGTAAAACCCATCAGGGGGCAGGCTGCGTTTGTGCGTGATGAAATACCAAAAGTGGTTAACTTTGTAAACAAACAGAGAAAACCGGACATATCAAAAGAATTTGAAATACGCGACGAGGACGTAAACGCCATAAATTCACTTTCCGGAGGGGGCGATGACGGGGAGGACACCGGAATCCTCGAGAGGGCCTGCACGCTTGCCAAGGAAAAAGGAAAAGTCTCCACTTCGTTCCTCCAGAGAAAACTGGGCATCGGCTACTCAAAAGCAGCCAGGCTCATAGACATGATGGAAGACAAAGGATTAATTACGGGGGCCGACGGCAACAAGCCGAGGGAATGGAGAGGGGAATAAAGACAGTTTAAAACTGAAAGTTGAAAGTTGAAAGTTGAAAGCTGAAAGTTGAAAGTTGAAAGTTGAAAGTTGAAAGTTGAAAGTTGAAAGTTGAAAGTTGAAAGCTGAAAGCTGAAAGCTG
>CAYGHG010000187.1:0-2764 GCA_964349515.1 uncultured Spirochaetia bacterium | reverse complement strand
TTCTATGCGCGGTCTTATGCGCATATTCCCCGTAGCGGTACCAAAAACCACTCGCTTCGAACGGGTTTATGGCGCGCTGTTTATTTAAAATAATAAATTAATACCAATCGACAGGCTCAGGATTTTGTTTTCTTGCTTTCGGTGAATCTGATGGCGGATCTTACTGCTGCAATAAATAAAACAAGCGGGGGCTGAAGCCCCCGCTCTACATATAACAGAATACAAATACTACAAGGTTACTATGACGACAGTTTTTCTATTTTTTCCTTGTCTTCGTTTTTCAGCGCCAGGAATTCTATCCCAAACTGCTTTTTCCCGTCCACTTCCCTGATCCACTTTATCTCGGCGAAAGTTATTATGATAGAGCCGTCCAGGTCAAACTCAAGCCTTAACACATCTTCCGCGACTCCGAGGGGCTCGCCTTCTATCCTTATGCCGCCGGAACTTAAGTCTTTGGTTTTGCCTTCCAGCCTCATTGCGGCTGTCATGTTGTCTTTTGGAACCAGCTTGTACAATACAGTAACTTCTCTTTCAACTCTTTTATGTTTTCTTTTCTCTATGTAGAGCGTTCCCTCAGCCATTTAAAACTCCTTTACATTAGATTTTTTAGCAGTTCCTCGTCAAATTCTTTCACTCCCAGAAAATTGAGCCCGAACTGATGCGGCATGTTTTCTTTTTTTATCCATCTTATCTGCGCAAATAAAACAACCGTTTCATGTGAATTACCGGGGTGTATGTGCACCCTTACAACATCATTTATGCATCCCTCGCAGTCGCCCTCTACTCTTACACCTCCGAGGCTTATGTCTTTAAGCTTTCCCGCCATAAGGCCCGGTATGTCAGATGAATCTTTTGGCATAAGCTTGTATGTTATCTCAAAATGCCTGTCACGGCGTTCCTGCCCGCGTTTTTCAATGGTCATTTTCCCCGTTTTCATAACAATTCCCCTCTGCGCCTAAAAGCTAATTGAAGCGCCGATAGTCAGGTCCACTACAAAAGCCCAGGATTCTTCATAGGAAGACTCTTTGTAAAAGTAGGCCGCCCCTCCGCCTGTGCATGCCCTGAATGAAAATAAGCCCGGCTCTGAAAGCACCCAATTAATCCCTGCTGCCACGGTTGAAGCATAAAGCCCCGGCCTGTGGTCGGGCGTGTAAAAACAGTGGGCGTATCCGATATAAAGGCCTGTTTCGGTGTCGTGGGTATAGAGCTTTGCGCCGAGCGCGAGCGCGGGATTTTCCCTGCCCGCATAGCCGTAGCCTAAAATCAGCCCCAGATTATAGACGCCTAATTCCGCATTTGCCCCCCATATTCCGGTAAAGGGCGAAACGCCTGTATTTGCCGTTAAAGATATACCGGCAAACGAGGAAGAAACAAGGAAAACCGTTAAAAGTGATGTAAGTAATATTTTTTTCTTCATAATGAAATAATATCACCTTTTTGTTTTTTATCAAGGTTTGTTTTTCGGGCGGTGCTGTACGCAATTGTGTGCAAAAGAATTTACTATGAATATATTATCCTATTTTTTGGGGGAGCGGCTGAGGCGGGGGCATGTTTTTAGATTTGTAATACAGGCAATCCCAAGCCTGAGCCTTCTGCCCCTCGAGGGAGTAATGAAAACAGCCCCACAGGGCGAAAAAGCAGATTTAAGCAAAACAATTACTTTATTTGGGATTACATTACAATTTGCCAGGTATACAGCAATATGATATAATTTAATAAAAAGGAAGGTTTTCATGCACGTACACAATGACAAAAACAGCCGCGACTCACACGCGCACCACCACGGTATAACGGGCGAAAAAGGCCTTTTAATATCAATAGTTTTAAACGCGGTCATAACCATAGCGCAGTTTATAGGGGGGATACTCTCCGGCTCTCTTGCCTTGCTGTCTGACGCCTTTCACAACCTGTCAGATGTCTTTTCGATGGGAATATCCTATATTGCCATTCTGGTGGGCAAAAAATCTAAAAACAGCTCAAAGACCTACGGTTACAAACGGGCGGAAATACTCGCCGCCCTGCTGAATATTACCACGCTTTTTGCCGTATGCGCTTTTATAATAGTGGAAGCGGTGAAAAGAATACAGGATCCTTCACCCGTCAACATCCTGATAATGTCCTCTGTGGCCTTTATCGGGCTTGCCGGCAATCTTGTTTCCGTACTGCTTCTATATAAACACGCCAAAACAAACATAAACATCAAGAGCGCTTTTCTCCACCTGTTAGGCGACACGCTTTCATCTGTGGCCGTGCTTATCACCGCGCTTGTGATGTATTTCGGAGGCTGGTACATACTGGACCCTATAATGTCAATTGCGATTGCGCTTTATATTATCAAGGAGAGTTTTTCAGTATTTATGCAGTCGATAAATATACTGATGCAGGCAACTCCCGCGCATCTTGACAAGGAAAAGATTCGCGAAAGAATAAAAAAAGAGACACAGCTCGGCATAAAGGCCGTGCACCACATGCATATATGGGATATCACCGCCGGCAGCACGGTATTTGACGCCCACGTCGTTGTTGAAAAAGAGAGGCTCAAAGATGCGGATGACATAATACACGCGGTAAACAGGATACTCTCGGAAGAATTCAAAATATGCCACTCAACTATCCAGCTTGAAAGCGAAGATTTCGACCACTGCACGGGATGCGGGATATAAAAGAAAGTTTAAAATAAGGATTACAAAATCAGACAGAAGACAAAAATAGAGAATATTTTTCTTTAACTTCTGTCTTTTGTCTTTTTGACTTCGTCTTATTG
>CAYGHG010000186.1:0-2787 GCA_964349515.1 uncultured Spirochaetia bacterium | reverse complement strand
ATATAAGGAGCAGGCACTTTCCCCTAAATAACCCCTCCCAAACCCCCTTAGGGCCTGCTCCTTATTATATTTTATGGAGGTTCGATGAACCCCGTATTGAAAGAAGTTAAGGCTATTTATACCGCCAAAAAAGGCGATTTTGACCGCAGGGTAAGGCAGTTTAGAAATGTCTGGTTAAAAGGAAGCCCGGCCGACGTACTGCATGAACTAATCTTCTGCATATTCACACCACAGTCAAAAGCAGTGCGGTGCTGGGCCTGCGTGGAAGCCATAATAGAAAAGAAACTGATGCTGAGTTCCACCCCGCAGCAGCTTCTCAAACTCCCTGAAATAAACCTCGTGCGTTTTAAAAACAAGAAAGCCGTGTATGCAGTGGAGGCGCGCAATCGGTTTGTCAAAAACGGCAGGATAATAATTAAGGAATTTTTAGCCGGTTTGGGCGGGCCGCTTGAAATGAGGGAGTGGCTGGTAAAAAACATAAAAGGGTACGGCTATAAGGAAGCGAGCCACTTTATGAGAAACGCGGGGTTCGGGGCCGATATAGCCATACTTGACAGGCATATCCTGAGAAATCTCGCGAAAATGGGTGTTATTGAAAAAGTGCCCGAATCCATCACCCCTAAAATGTATCTGGAAATAGAAGCAAAGATGAAAGCCTTTTCAAAAAAGATAAAAATTCCCATGGACGCGCTGGATCTGATTTTGTGGTACAAAGAGGCCGGGCTCATCTTTAAGTGAATGCAACTGTTTTACCATTTGTAAATTGCAAATTTGGATTAAATTTGATACTGTTTGAAAAAGTGTGTGATTTCAAACAGCAAATAATAACAGGCAATTTACCTTCTCCCGCTTGCGGGGCTGTTTTCAGTACCCCCTCGCGGGGTAGAAGGCCGGGATGAGGGCGTATTTAAAGACTTAAAAACACCCCCCTCACCAAAACCTCTCCCCCAAAGGGGGGCGAGGTTTTACATCAAGAACTAAATTACACACTATTATATACAGTATCCTTAAATTTCCTCTGCTTGCCAAATCCACCCTTGCGGTTGTATAATAATCATATAAAGGCAAGGAGGGAGTTTTGGAATCAAAAACTTATGAAACAGGTTTTTTCAAAAAACTGGACGCAGCCCTTTACTATATAGGGGAGTTTCTGCTCGCTTTTGTGCTTTTTTACCCGGTTGTGGCCGTGGCAAAAGGGGTGTTGTCTGACCCGGCAGGCAGGCAGAGCGAACTCGGGCAGTTTCTGAGTTTCAGCCCGCAGCTTCTGGCGCTGGCGTCTTTCATGGCATTTATGTACACGGTAGTTTTCTCTAAAATAAAATTCAAATACATATTCATGCTTTGCGCCGCGGCATTTTTGCCGGTTGCCGGAATTATGCTCGGCAGGGGTTTCTGGCCACTGTTTTTCGGGCCCGCGGCGGCCCTGCTGTTGCTGTGGCTTGCGGCAAAGAAATCTGTATTCATACACAATTTATTCATCGGAGGTTTTAATTTTTTCGTGCAGTCGTTCAGGCCTTACGAAGAGAGCATAGAGACTTTTGAGTCCATATTTTCAACAGGGCCGGGAGAAAAGGAAAATAAGGACGGCAGGATTTTTGAACGCGGGCCCGGCGGGCGCGCCCAATATGAGGCAAACAAATTTATTGCGCTGGCAATGGCAGCCGTGTTTATCGGGCTGTTTGCAGCCGCTTCAATAGGCGGCATAATGCTGATAACGGCAGTTTTAAAATAGAGCGGGGGATATGATGGAAAAAACCGACAGGCAGGTGGTGGATCTTGACGTAAATATGTTTGTGCTGAAGCCGAGCTCGTTTTTAGTGCTTCCGGAAACGCCAAACATATACTTGAGCAACGAGAAGGCGTATAAACTCGCCGAAGAGCTGAAAACCGCGGCAGAGCACTCCCGCGACGGCATTATAATCAGGTTTAACGGCGAGATTAATCCCGAGTCGGAAAAAAATGGCGACGACGGCTCTATGTTTCTGTCAAGGGAACTGACTGTCAGGGAAATAAAACTGCCGGGCAGGGAGTAGGCTTTGGCAAAAAAGATATTGTTATTACTTTTGCTTGCCGCTGCCGCTCTGCCCTGCCGCGCGGATATTCCCGAGGTTTACGCGGTGTTGTCGCCAGCAGTCTTGGTGATGCCGGGTACAGGCTACGGCGCCCTATACGGCGGCCGTGCGGGGATAAAGGTCATCAGCGGGCGGTTTCTTTTTTCCTTATCCTTAGGCGGGGAGTTTGGAACGGGAAAGCCCCGTTCCTATGAAACAGAGGGTAATACAGCCTCGTACGGGCTTTATAAAGACGAATGGTTTGCTTTTGCACAGCCGGAGTCAGCGCAGATTTCGTATTCCGCGGCTTTATTTTCGGCGGGCTTTGGGTGGAACATCTCCAACTTTTTCAGCAGAAGGCAGTTTATCTGCGTGGAATTCGGCGGACGGTACGAGGATGAGCGGGTGGGCGGAAAGGGATTTTACAGGTTTGGGCGTTACCACTCCGAATTATACCTGCACACCGAAGTGGCGGAATTTGATGATTTCAGGATTAACTTTAAGGCCGGCTTTGGCGGGCTTTCGTGTGAAACCGCGGGCGGCCCGGGGTTTGAAAATTACGGGGTTTTCGCGGCAGAAGCCGAGTTTGACACGCTGCTTTTTAAAATAACCGGGAGCAGAAAACCTGCGGAAGAAGGCGGGGCGGTGTGGGAGTGAGAATGAGCTATAAGCTATAAGCTATAAGCTATAAGCTATAAGCTATAAGCTATGAGCTATAAGCTATAAGCTATAAGCT
>CAYGHG010000185.1:0-2816 GCA_964349515.1 uncultured Spirochaetia bacterium | reverse complement strand
AGGGATGTTTTTCTTATTAACAGATTAGAACAAAAGCCCCTCACCTTAATCCTCTCCCAAGGGGAGAGGAAATGCTAAGTAATCCAAAAAAGGCCTTTTGTTGACAGGGGGGCGGTTGTTGTGTTATTATTTAAACGATATTATAAAATTACAGGAGGATTAAATGAAAAAACACCTTATTTTTATGGCGGTTGCGGTAATGATTATATCAGGCTGTGCTTCAAACCTTTCAAGATATGAAGTGGGGATGGGGTACTATGAGGCGGGAAAGCTTGACCACGCTATTGAGGAGTTTCAGGCTTCTATTTCGCTTAACCCATCAGACCCGGTGGTTCATAAGGCATTAGGTGATGTTTATGCAGATAAGGGGCTGATACTTGACGCTATAGCAAGCTGGGAAGTGGCGATGAGGCTGCGTCCCAAGTATCCTGAAGTCTCGGGAAAACTGGAAGCCGCATACATTAACCTCGCCTCTGAAGAGTACGACAAGGGCAAAACAGCAGACGCAAAGGATATGTGGAGAAGGGTAAAGGAGTTAAACCCGGAGAGCATCGAGGCACACAAGAGGCTTGGTATCGCATACGCAAATGAAAACCAGAATGATTCGGCCATACCGGAGCTTGAGTGGGTTTTAAGGAAAGTACCTACCGACGACCTTGTTTACAGGAAGCTCGGGTTTGCATACTTTAAAAAAGGGGATGTTGACAATGCGGCAAGGTCTTTTGAGTCGCTGATCAGGCTGAAACCTACGGATGCCATGTCGCATAATAACCTGGGCAGCATATATATTCAGATGAAAAAATTTGACGACGCGGTCAATATACTTGAACAGGCTGTAAAGCTTGCCCCTGACAAAGCAGAGATATTCGTAAACCTCGGCAAGGCATACTATGAAAAGAACAGCTTTAAAAAAGCGAGGGAAAACTGGAACAGGGCGCTTCAGCTTGACCCTGTAAACAGGACCGCGAAAGAAAACATCAATACTTTAAACAAAATGGGGGAATAGAGTTTCCATGACCCGTGAAAACGGCAAAAAAACTGTAAAGATTTTATACGGCATATTGACAGCGGCTGTTTTTGCATTCTGTGTATTCTTTTTCTTCAAAACCGGGCCTGAATGGAAATTCACACTGCTGTTTGCCCTGAACCTCGGGCTTGTCGCTGCAACCGTACTGATAGGCCCGGTTATAGGCGCGGTTGCCCTGGGTGTATCAGGGGTGCTTCATGTGGTTATGGTTCTCCAGGCGCTCAGCATGAAAATAGAGCTTGTAACAGCCGTAATCAGTTTCGTCATTTCTGTTTCAGCCTACATGCTTTTAAGAAGGGTAAATGAGACCCAGGACCACAGGATATACATGATAAATGATGAGATAAAGGAACTGCAGGCAGTCCACGACCAGGCTGTTATTGAGGAAAAAAATCTCAGGACAGCCGGGGAAGCAAACAGGGCCAAGCTTGAAAAATATGCAAAACTTGAAGCCATATATGACGGTTTAAGCGACCATGACTCATTTAACAGCAAGGTAAGGTATGTGCTGCGGAATGTCATAACGGTTTTTCACAGGGAAAAATCAATTGCGCTGATACTTGTCAAAGGGGATAAATTTATAAAAATAGAGGCTGATGCGGATGCTGACATGATGACTGCTGAAGCGGGGGAAGAAAGCGGGTTTTTAAAGAGTTTTGACAAATGGGTGATGGAGAGCAGGCGGGGCATCATAATAGGCGACATGAATAAAGAGATAAGGTTTAAGTCCGACGGCGACGAATGCCTGCGGTCAATAATATGCGTGCCTGTAATAGCCGCCGGTGAGGCGGCAGGGGTACTCAGGATTTCCTCGGAAACGCCCGGCGCTTTCAATCAGGAGGATCTCAGGTTTCTTGATCTTATATCCGAAGTCACGGGAAAACTTCTTGTAGAGGAGTACGCCGTTGCAGAATAAAAATATTGTTTACGCTGTTTCATTTGTAATGATAGCGCTTTCAGCAGGGCTGTTCTTTGTGATGCCCGAAAAACGCTTCTTTCACCTTCCGGTATTTTTGCTTCTTCTGCCTGTGATCCTGCTCTCCGCCCACCTCACGTTCAAAGAGATACTCCTTCTGACACTGGCCGCTTTTTCAGTGCTGTTTGCCATGATATATTTCGGGGTTATAAACATGGTGCCGCAGCTGTTGGCAGAAACTGCCGTGCTTACCGCTGTTATACTGATGCTCGGTTTCAGGGAAGACGAGTATTCGTCGGTAAAAGAGCGCAACAGGGCAGTGCTTGATTTTAAAAAGCAGGAGGTAGCGGGGATAAAGCACAGGGTGGCAGAGGCTGATAAGGAAAACCAAAGGATAATAGAGGAAACAAAGGCTTTACGAAAAAAGTTCCTGGTCTGAAAATATGCCGGGAAAACTGTATATCGTATCAACTCCCATCGGAAACCTGCGCGACATCACGCTGCGCGCGATAGACACTCTTAAAAACTCCTCCCTCATAATTGCGGAAGATACGCGTGTCACGGCTGTCCTCTGTTCGCATTACGGAATTGACGTAAAGATGATATCCAACCACGATTTTAATGAGAAGAGCAGGGTGGCTCAGGTGGTTGAAATGCTTGAAGGCGGCAGTGACGTGTCGCTGGTATCTGACGCCGGAACCCCGCTTTTGTCAGACCCGGGTTTTGTGATAGTGGACGCATGTATAAAAAATAGTATCACCGTCGAAACCGTTCCCGGCCCTTCTTCGGTTACTTCCGCGCTGTGTCTTTCGGGATTTGACCCTTCGCGTTTTATTTTTCTGGGGTTTCTGGAGAGAAAGGGCGGGGATAGGG
>CAYGHG010000184.1:0-2888 GCA_964349515.1 uncultured Spirochaetia bacterium | reverse complement strand
CCGACAAATACGCCTGACGGGACTTTTACAGAAACACCCACAGTAACGCAGACGCTTGAGGTATCGCCGACAAATACGCCTGACGGGACTTTTACAGAAACACCCACAGTAACGCAGACGCCGGAGATATCACCGACAAATACGCCGGAAGGCACTTTTACAGTAACTCCGACACTAACGCAGACGCTTGAGGTATCGCCGACAAATACGCCGGAAGGCACACCCACGGAAACCATGACAGTTACGCTTACTGAAACTATTTCTTTAACAGTGACTTTTACGCACACTCGAACAGTGACCTTAACATATACTGAAACGCCTACGCTTACAGCCACGCCTACGCTGACTAGGACGCCGGTGATATTCACGCATACGGCAACGCCGACTCCTACCCGGAGCCACGACGACACAGCAGAGCTTGAGTTTATTGATGTACTGCCTTTTCCCAACCCCTGCAGGCCGGGAGCAGACTCTCTGCGGATTACGGTTGATTTTATGGGGGGCGCGGAAAAGGGTTATGTGAGCATATATACAGCCTCAATGAGGCTTGTGAGACAATACCATTTTGGGCCGCTGTCAGGAGGGCGTGTGAGTGTAACCATGCCTGATGAAACGCTGACAGACCTTGCCCCCGGGGTGTATTATCTGGCCGTAAAAGGCATCACCGGCTCAGGCAGGGCAAAAAACTCAAAGGTTGAGAAACTGATTGTAATAAGGTAACATGAATAATTACAGTAATATAATTAAATCACACTATAAAAGGGACAAATGGGAAAATCTGCGGGAATATTCAGGAAAATTTTTACACTAATTGCCGTGGGCGCGGCTGTATTGGCGGTTATTTTTTTTCTGCGGTGCGGGCGCGCGTTGCAGACTGAGCCGGCAACGGATGCGGTAACCGGCGGTGAAAAAACAGACACAGCACACCCCGAAAGCATTATTGATATCATGAGAAAGGCTTCTGAAAAAAAAGAAGAAAATGAACAGCAGGTTTTGGCAGGCGGTTTTGACGCCTACGCTGCAAAAATAAACTCGCGCGGTGAGATAGTATGGGGGATTCACTTTGACTCGCCAAATCTTGAGTCGGCGGAATACGCCGCCGCCTGCCCGGACGGCTCCCTTATTATCGCGGGCAGGGAATACAACCCTGACGGCGGGAAAGAGGATTTCTTTCTGAAAAAAATCAGCTCCAAAGGCGTGCCTCTCTGGGAGAAAAAACTTTCGGAATATGACTATTCAATCGCAGATTCCATTAACGGCGGTTTCATGATTGCAGGAAAGATAACAAAACCCGGCACAGGCGAAAACTCTTTTTACATAGCGGAAACAGATGAAAAAGGTGATTACAGAAAGGTCATAAACTTCAGCCGTGAGTTTGCCGGGTGGGGATACCGCTCAATTGAGTCGGATGACGGCGCATATCTGACTGTGGGCCTCAGTGAAACCGAGTTTGCGGGCGCGGGAGGGATACACCTTTCAAAGAAAAATAAAAAAGGGGCGCAGGAGTGGTCGCGGGTTTACGGCGGCGATGAATATGACAGGGGTTTTTCCATAGATGCACTGCCGGACGGAGTGCTGATAGCAGGGATGACATCTTCGTTCGGCGAGGGAGGCATGGACGCCTATTTTGTAAAGGCTGATTTTGACGGAAACTGCGTCTGGGCGCGCTCGGTGGGGACGGCTGACAACGAAGAGGTTTACTCGGCAATAAAAGGCGGCGACGGCAATATTCACGCCTGCGGGGTTTATTCTTCGCAGGACGAAAGCGGGCTTTTGTATATGGCTCTTGACGCGGGCGGGTTTCCGGTAAAGATGATCAGGTTTAAAGGCGCTTTGAACTGCGCGGGTTTCGCGATTGCACAGGCGGAAAAAAATGAATTTTACATAGCAGGCATAAGGAGGAAATAAAATGGACAAAAAAAAGATTATCATAGCGGTGATAACTGCGGCAGTTTTGATTCTCATTGCGGTACTCGCTTCCTGCCCGAAAAAAGACGGGGTAAAACAGCCGCAGCCCGCTGAGAAAGACGGCCCGGCGGAAACTGTTGCGGCGCAGGCAACAGCGGTGCCGGCACAGATTAAAGAGCAGGCTTCGCCTGTAAAACCGGCAATAGAGTTTAAGAAGACAAAAAAAGCTGACGGCACAGAGGTGCTGGAGGCGGTAAAAGAGGGCAAAACAGTATTTAAGAAAGAGGCGGGGACGGGTGAGGAATTCAGGGTAAATGACGGCACGTCAGACAGCACCCTGCCCGAAGCGGGCCGCGACTTAACCGGCGACGGCATACCGGATATATTCATAGAGCTTTACTCTGAAAAGGACAGCTGTTCAAATGTGTACTCACTTCTTTCGATTATGAAAGAGGGTGTGAAGAGCATAACAGAGGTAAGAGGGCTGGCTGAGGGGGTGGAGTTTAAGGATCTTGACGGAAACGGAATCCCCGAACTGATAGGAACTGACTGTACGTTTCTTGACTGGTGGGCGGCTGTGGGCGAAACTCCCGAGCCGAAGGTAATACAGAGTTTTGACGGTAAAAAGTACTTTGTAAACATGGATTTGATGGGCTCTCAGATGGATGCGCCGCCTGACAAAAAAGAGATGCAGGCATACATAAATAAAAACAGGGGCGGCTTTATATCGTACGTCTGGAGCTATATGCTGGATATGATTTATTCGGGGTACGGCGAAACTGCCTGGGAGTTTTACGAGCTGGTGCCTTGGGATAATACATGGGAAGAACAGATGCTCGGCGGCGGAAAACAGCAGCCGACGGACAAACAGTCGTATCTGGAGGCATTCAAAGAGCATCTTTCCACTTCTGTTTACTGGGAAGATATAAAGAAGCTGAACAACTGGGAGATGATGGATTTTGAGATGTAAAAAGTTTTAC
>CAYGHG010000183.1:0-2946 GCA_964349515.1 uncultured Spirochaetia bacterium | reverse complement strand
CTATAACAGAGGTTTATTAATATGCCGTTAATTAAATATTAAAAAAAAAACCGCGCGGTTACCCGCGCGGCTTTTTTTTTGCTTAACTTAAATATATATCCTTACGTCTGCCTTCAGGCTTATGTCGTTATTCCAGTCCTTTGTTACGTCATCATCCTTGTGCTGGCTCCAAAAGGGGTTGTACCTCGCGTTCAGGTTTACTTCCATTCCGCCCACTTTTAATCCAAGCCCCATATTGAGCCCGAGATTCATGCGGTATGGGTTGTCCTGAGAACCTGCCGCGTCTGACTCACTCGTCACTTCGCCGTCATCTGTTGTCTTTGAATAATACGAGCCTGCCGCGTAATCAGTTCCGAGCCTCAGCGCGAGCCCGCCAAGCATGAGCTCTCCTCCCACCCTGACACCGGCTTCATATAACCGCGTCAGTTCAACCTCTTTAAAAATACTTTCCGTGTTGTCAACTCCGTTTAAAAACACCTCAAAAGGTATCAGCATGCCGCCTGCAGAGAAAGCAGCGCCTGCCGAAATGCTGTAAAGGCTTGTATCCAATCTGCCTGCTGTATAACCCTCTTTTGCCCATACATTGTCAATGCTTGCTTTCAAGCCTGCTATCACAGGGCCTAATTCTTTACGCAAATTCAAAACCGCATTCAGCCCAAAACCGTCTTCCGCCAATATATAATTATCCTTGGTTTCAGAGGTCACAATACCTGTTGAGAGCTGGTAAGACCTGTAAAGTTCCGAACGCGTCGCGCGAATGCCAAGCGTAGCACCTATCTTACCCGATATCACATCAGTTCCGTCCCCCTTTAAAGCAGCGCCAATTTCAACATTCATGCCCTCTGCTTTAACGTCAGAAATGTTTTCTCCCTTGGTATTTGCATCATAATCTATGTCCTCACTTTTTATGCTATAATCATTAAGCATATTCAATACCATATACTCCGAATTACCGGGCATGCCCATCATCATAAACATAAAAGCGAAACCCTCAATCTGCGGCTCTGTAAGCAGCGCCGGAGCGGGAAGCGCTGATTTGCGGTTTCCCACATTAACACCTACAGACAACCCCTTTACTCCGCTTATGTCCGTTGCAGCCGAAAGCGCAAAATCCGTCTTGTTAACAGCTTGCATAAAGCTCATCTCTGCATCAGCAATCGAAACGTCATCGATTTTCATTTTAATTGTCTTTCCCGAACTGAACGAACCGAGATATGCCGAAAGTGCCACTCCGCCGACTTTATGAGAATATTCTATTGCTCCGCCAAGCAGCGGCTTTTCGGTTCCATACCCTAAAACCACTCCGGGCGCCATGGCTATTTCAAACTCTTTTGCACCCCATGTATTTGCAAACTGGGGTTTTACTACCAGCACACTCTCTTTTGAGAGCCATATCTGAGCGCCCTCATATTCAGCCTTTGCGCCGGACACAGATGCGCCGAAAGAATCACCCCTGTCAATTAAATACATCGGCATATTTTCAAGTCTTAAATCATAAACATTCCAGTCTATCGTGGGTATTAAAGAAATAAAACTTTTCGCCGGCCTTGAGAATATTCCGGACGAGAAACCAAGCGAGTAAAGATCCCCTGAGGTTGAAATGTCAGGCACCACTATGACCTGGCCTCCGAGCGACTCCACCCTCACCGGCCCGCCGATAAATCCGTCAGCGGCAAAGAGAGGCAAAGCAAAAACAACTGCAAGCAAAACCAAAACAATTCTTTTCATAGACCCTCCTTAAATAAAATTTTACTTTCTTTTTTGAGATTATCCCGTATTAACCTATTATTAATAATTACCATAGTTTCGCGCCAAATTCAAGAGTTAAGAATTAACAGAGGCTGTTAAAACAATTTGTAAGTTTAAATCCCGCTCTTAACCGCCTTTATTATGTCTTTCACCCCCTTTTTTCTCATCCAATTCAACATATTTCCTATCATCTCCGGCGTCGCCTTCGGATAATCGCGCGCGACCCTCAGCATGAATTCCTTATAGTCCCTGTGTACGGCAAGATCAGCAAGTTCAGAAGGGCTGAATGCGGCCAATATGGCTTTCAGCGCCTTTGCGGCAAAAACCACGCTGAGGTCGCTGCCTCTCATGAAATCATCTACAAACTGCGGCTCATTGTCATTCATCGCGCGGATGGCCTTGTCCAGCACGGGATTGCTTATGTTTTTCAGTATGTCAGATACAAAATAGTGCAGCTCAAACCCCGGATAGCGCTTGAGCGCAACAGTCTTGTCATAATCAAAAACACCTTTTTTAAACCCTTTTTTTATTGCCTTGGCCAGTATTTCCGCCTCATCCATTGCCCTCAACAACCCGTAGCCGCTCGAAGGCAGCGGCGAAGAAGCGGAATCCCCGCAGAAAAACACCCTGTCTTTTGAAAAATAGCGCCTGCCGTCCAGCGGGATGTTGCCCTTTATAATCCGCGTAACCCTGCCCCGGATTTTCTTTGATTTGATATATTTTTGAAGCGAGGTTTTTGCTCTCTGCAGTGTCCATGCGTTCAGCGTTTCAAAGAAAAAGCAGCCCGCAAGCGCCGAAGTTTTGGAATAGGGCAAAAGCCAGAAGTAATCCTTCCCCGGAAAAGCAGCCTCAAAAATCACCGCTCTTTTTTTGTCTTTAATTTCTGTCCCATCAAGCTCCAAAGCATAGCACCCCATATTACCCGTCCTTGGCAGCCTGCCTCCGTACTTTGCCTGCAGCGCGGAACCCGCACCCGAGCAGTCCGCGCAGTACAACGCCGCGTATCTGCTTTTATTGGTCCGTATATAAAGCCCGTTTTTTGCTTTATAAGAAGCTATGAAGGCCTCTTTTTCCATTATTTCAGCCCCGGCTTTCAGCGCCCTGTCTTTAAGGGCGCGAAGCATTTTCCCGGTGTCAACAATAACCGCTTTTGAATATTTGAAATCATAACCGGCGCCGAGGTATGACTTAAACTCC
>CAYGHG010000182.1:0-3020 GCA_964349515.1 uncultured Spirochaetia bacterium | reverse complement strand
GCAAAGGGGGTTACGACTTAAAGGCGAATCCCCCCTGCCCCCCTTTCCGGTGCAAAGGGGGTTAGAACCATCTGCCTGTCAGCATGGGTCATTTCATACATTAATAACGCTTCCCTCCCCACCCACTCCGCGCCGTCGTGGGCGGACAGTTTCAAATCATCGCTTTTGAGCTTTACCCTGTAATACTTAATCAAAAATCGCCCGTCGTGTTCTAAAAACTCCGCCACAAACTCCCCCATATCTGCCTCAACTCCCAGCTCCTCACGGAGCTCTCTGGTGAGGCATTCCTGCTCTGTTTCGCCTGCTTCCAGCTTGCCTCCCGGGAATTCCCACTTACCCGCGTTAGAGCGGCCCGGGGCGCGGCGGCAGAGGAGAATACGGCCGTCTTTTTCTATGATGGCTGCGAGTACTGTTATTGGGTTGTTTGACATGGGGGTATTATAACATACTCATGAGTATGATAATCACGAGTATGTTATTTAAGACAAAACCGAGCTTATACCTTTACGCGCTTAATCATTTATCCTTCCCCTTTTTCTAGTTTCACGCACAGCGTAATCAACAGCCTCATCAAAAGTCGAGTACTCCTGCCCGGCAAAAAGAGCGCTAAAATCATCTGCGCAGCCAAGGGCTGCCGCAATCATCAGCAGGTGTTTAAGCGAGATTTCATGTGTGTGTTCAAAACGCTTGAGCGTCCCGAGAGAAACACCCGAGCGTTTCGAAAGCGACGCCTGGGTAAGATTTTTTTTAAGACGTTTTTCCTTTACACGCAGGGCTATTGCCCCGGCGCTGTTATTGTCATTCAAAACGCTTTTTTGTGCATTAAGAGATATTATTTTAGCCATTATCACTCCTTTTATGCTTTTGTGGATATTATATTATACGTTATGGATGAAATCAAGGATTAAAATGCGCTATTTCTCGTAGAGGCGCGTTTTACGAAGTCCCCGCCTTTAACACCGTTATTGCCACAACAAGACGCGGGCCCTTAAAAGAGCCCGCCTACATTAACTACACGGTATTGGTCTGTTTTCCCTGAAACCTGAAACAATTCAGGATTTACTCTTACACCCCTTTCCCTTATAATAATAAAAATCAGAAACAGGAGGAAACATATGAAAAAAGCACTTGTTTTAACAGTTGTTGTTTTAACCGCACTTGTTTTTGCTTTCGGCTGCGCCGAAAACGCGCCGACCGACCCACAGACCGCGCCTACACCCACCCCTGTAATTCTTGCAGGCACCTTTACGCTCTCTGATTTTGATTCAAACACCACAACCGTAATAATCGGAAACACCTCTGCACGCTGGATAAGCGGCACTGACGCTTCAAAAGGCGGGACTTCTGTCGTAAACTCCATGATGCCTGCCATGACTCCCGCGGCGCAGACACCGCTTCACTCGCTGTCGCTTGATGCTGTCATAAACTCAACGCTTGATATCACAAGCGGCTCCGGCGACCTGACAGCCCAGGCACCAATTGCCGATAAGATGGGTTATGTCTTTGCGTCAATGGTATTTAATGATGCTGTCAGCCTCACTTCAAACGCTATGGGCGGCTTAAGCTGGTATCATAGCGCTGTAAATAACAGCGGCCTCTCCTGCAAAGTCTACCTCTACGATGCACAGGGCAGGTTTGTTTTCAAATCAATGGGGTATGTAAACAATACCTGGCAGGGTTTCGGGACGTGTTTTAATGAGTTTAGCGTGCCTACAGGCGCTGAATATACTCTTGAAGACGTGCTTTCTTCATTAAAGACAATAACATGGTATTACAGGATATTTACATTCGGGACATCTTCCCTTTCCACTACAATATCCATAGACAGCGTAAGGACCTTTGATATTTGCATATAAACAGAGTTTAGTGCCTGAAGCACAGCACAAAACACATAACGTGTTTTAAAGGAGGCTCTATGATAAGAACGGCTGTTATAGTATTCACTTTGATTACAGGATTATTATTTGCCTTCGGCTGCGCCGAGAACGCGCCTACCGACCCCGCGGCAGACCCTACGCCTGTGCCGACATCCATAGTCCTTGACGAAAACGTAATGCTCGCTGATTTTGAAGGCGTGACTCTTTCTGTCACCTCGGGAGACGCGTCCGGCTACTGGTACGCAGACAACGACGCAATGGACGGCGGCACCTCCTCGGTTACCGGTTTCGGCCCGAGTGCTACGCCCTCTGCGGGAGAGCGGATTTTTGCTCTTAAAACAAACGCGACTATCAACACTTATTTGCCAATAGGCAGCGAAGAGGACTTTTCAGCTGCCGGCATGGCGCCTACGAACACGGGCTACGTCACGAACGCCCTCATGTTCAGCGGCCCTGTCAGCCTCACCCGCAACGCGGGTATTTCCTGGTATCACATGTCCTCAGGCGCGTCAGGCATTAATCAAAGGGTTTATATTTACGACATACAGGGCAGGTATATACGCACGGGCGCTGTCGGTTCGTATTCAACCTGGAATTCAGCACTTGTAGATTTTGAGTCCATGTATCTGCCGGCCGGCTCGACTTACACCAAGGAAGACGTACTCAAATCAGTTTCAGCGGTTATCTGGGTTCACAGGATATTTGATACCATAAACAGCGCGTACACGGCAGAGTTCATGATAGACGGTGTAATGTTCGAGACTGTTGTAAACTGAGTTAAAAAGTTTATCTGAAGTTTTTTTGTTTAAAATACATGCATCTTATCCGGTGTAGAGACACACCTCCGCGTGTGTCTCGTCTTTCACGACTTTAAAAACAAATACGAGACGGACGCTTAAGGTCCGTCTTCTCTGCCGTTGTTATTAATGCATATTTAAAACACTAACGACAAATACAGGCGGGTCACACGAAGTCCTCGCAGCAAAGCGAAGGGGAGACTAAGCCTCTACAAAAACCTGCTCCTGCATATCGTAAAGGCGGGTTTCAAACCCGCCTCGTCTTATACGCCCTTAAAAACAAATACAGGCGTGATTGACGACAATTAAAACTCCCCTATAACGACAATTATAATTCCCTGTTCAA
>CAYGHG010000181.1:0-3033 GCA_964349515.1 uncultured Spirochaetia bacterium | reverse complement strand
CTTATTATAGGATACGTCGCTCTTATTTCATACACAACTTTTGATTATAACTCGTAAGTATTGCAAAACAATAAATAAGGGCAATGCATATTTTTGCGTTAAATGTTTAAGGAAAATTGATATTGACGGTATTAGCAATAAACCATGGCTTATAAGATGCCCTAAATGTAATGAGTTTTTGACTACAAAAGCTAACAAATGTAAAAGTTGTGGATTCAGTTTTGCCAAGAATAAATCACTATGGAAAAAAACAGGAAAATGAATTTGCAATAATAAAGTTATATTATGGAATTTATTAGTCGGGTGTAGTCATTAATAAAGATTAAGCTTTAACGCTTCGCGGGAAAACAGACATGTGAAAGCGGACAGCAGAAAATACAAAGACAAAACGCCGGGTGGGGCGCTTCGCGGGAGAGCAGATAGGTGAGAGTAGAGAGTAGACAAGCGATGGCGGGGGCGCTTCGCGGTAACCCTCTTTCTACCCCTCAAGGGGGTACTATAAAGAGCGGGGCAGAGGGGGTTAGGACGGCGGCGCGGGGTATTGTTTTTGTAGGCGCAGGCTTTAAGCCTGCGGTTGTGGGTTTTGGTTTAAGGCGGAATACATAAGGCAAGACGCTACAGGGATGGTTTTTGGTTTTAAACTTTTGTCTTTTGGATTATGGCTTGGAAACTTAAAACAGGGATTAATACTTTAAAGGCGAATCCCCCCTGGCCCCCCTTTCCGGAGCAAAGGGGGTTAGACAAGACAAAGGGCGAATCCCCCCTGGCCCCCCTTTTACCCCTCAAGGGGGTACTAAAAAGAGGAAAAAGGGGGTTCGGACGGCGGCACGGGTGGCCGGGTTGGTTTTCGGTCTTGCCCGATGGTTTGGATAAGGGTATAATATATAAAAATATAAATCAGGGGAACTATGGCTCAGGTACACAGAATCAAAAAGGGAAAGATAAGCGATAAGACACTTTCGCTTATTGTTCAGAGAATAAGAAAATCAGTTGATCCTGAAAAGGTTGTATTATTCGGCTCGCAGGCTTCCGGCAGGGCTTCACGCGGCAGCGATGTAGACCTGCTGATAGTAAAGTCGGGAAAAATTAAAAGCAGGGCTTCTGTGGCTGCTGCGGCATATGGTTCGCTTGAGGGTATAATGGTGCCAAAAGACATAGTGGTATGCACCGAAGAAGAGATAAAAGAGTGGAGCGCGGTGCCGCAGTCTTTTCTGACAAACGCGGTGAATACCGGCAGGGTAGTATATGAAAAACATTAATGACCTTGTTGATTTATGGGTTGAAAAAGCCGAATCCGACCTCATAACCGCAGGGCATGTCCTGAAAATCAGGCCAAAACCGCCTGCGGATATATCCTGTTTCCATTCACAGCAGTCAGCCGAGAAATACCTGAAGGCCTTCATGATAAAGGCAGGTATTAAAGTCGAAAAAACCCATAATCTTGAGGATCTGATTTTGCTTTGTTCCGGGGTAGACAGGAGTTTTCAGAGCATAAGAAAAGAAGCTGTAAGCCTGACACCCTATGCCGTTGAAACGAGGTATCCGGGTGCAATGGAGGGGTTAAGCCTTGCGGAAGCAAAAGAAGCGCTGAAAAAAGCAGGGGTAATAAAGAAGTTTGTTCTGAAGAAAATGAAAAACATTTAGAGATTTTAAAGGGGAAGGGGTATGCTGACGCTGATAAAATACGGACACACAGAAAACACAACCGCGGCTCAAGGTAATTTGTCTTTAAGTATCCCCTCATTCCTCAACCCCCACTCCTCACCCTCAAGTATTCCGGGCTCCACAGGCTTTCTGACAGACGTGACAGGCGCGGTCAATGAGCATATTGAGTACACGGCATGGGCTGACGCTACCTCTAATAATATTAATATGCGGCGTGCCCGAGCCATTGCGACAGGCTGCGAGACGTGGCTGGAAAAGAACATCCAGCTCACATACAACGGAAGCGAAGTAAACATCCCCAAATACATGTACACCTCCAAAGAACTCGACACACAGACACATCTCTACTACTTCGGGGCAAGGTACTACGACCCAAAGACGAGTTTGTGGGTAAGCACGGACCCGATTTTGGGGAGGTATTTGGATGCCGGCGAAAAAGACATGTCATCAGGTGGAGGGCATGCGGGTATTCTGGACAGCAAAAACATGGGGCTGTATACATACTGCCATCAGAATCCGATGATTATGGTGGATCCGGATGGGAATGTTACTGTGCGTGGGGATTATGTGATTTTTCATGAGGCTGACGGAGACATAGTAATGCCGCGTGAAAGGTATGAGTATCATTTAAGCCAGGAACATAAGTATCGATGGAGTGAAAATCGTATTACGGCATTTGTATTTTTTGGCACGCTTGGCGTAGTAACTGTTTGCGTTCCGGGAGGGCAGTTAGTTCATGCTGCTGTAGCGGGCACTTTGACTAGAAGCATGTTTTTCTGGCTAATGGCAGGAGTGAATTCGGCTATTTTTACAACTAGCGTTGATTTAAGGGTTATTGCAGGAGAAGATGTTTCTAGTTGGGAAAAACTATTATCAGGTGTTCTAGGAATGGGACTTTCGGCTAGGTCCATAGTTAATGGAAGTGTTACTGGTTTGCTAGATGAATTTAATACTTTATATGACGGATATAATTTTATAAAAGGTTCGTACGATTCAATAATCGCAGGACAAGAATGGGTTAATGATGAAAAAACAATCGAAGAATAAGCTTAATTTAATTCCCAAAAAAAATAGTTTTTTCAACGATAAAGAGATATTCATTAATATTTCTAGTCTAGTTATATACTCAATATTAATTTTATTTTTTTTAGAAGCGAGTTTTAAAATTATAATTCCGTGGCTGGGAGTACCAAAAAAGCCGGGCATAGGGTTATTATATGGTGTTTTGATGTTTCCGATAACTGCGCTATTGGGTTATTTATTATCGATGATAGGGAAAATAATATATAGTCAATTCAAATTTAAGTGTAAGTATTGAGTTTTTGTCAAATGTTGTGTATGCATAGGAGCGACACACCTCGTTAAGCT
>CAYGHG010000180.1:0-3093 GCA_964349515.1 uncultured Spirochaetia bacterium | reverse complement strand
AGCTGATATATTGGGCTCGGATTCTAAAACGTGCGAAGAACCGCATGATAAAAAGCACGGTGTATAAATGATAAGGGAAAAGGCTATGAAACTGAAAATGAAATTCAAGAGATTGTTGTTTACATCGATGGTTATCCTATCCAGCAATTATAGCAACACATAACCTATAGAAATAGATTGCCATTTTATCCCTGGAAAATTCAAGAAACAGGGGGTAAAATTAAGATGTGGCCATTCAAGAAAGAAAAGAAAAAGAAGCGAAAATATACCCGGAAGAACACACCTCAAAAGATATATTCCAAGGAAGAAAAACTAATCAGGGAATTCGAGCAGACCGGCGCCCCAATAACTGTATTTTGTAACATGGGACGGAATGCACAGCGACGGACGGCCGGCATCAAACGGGGTTTATGTTTTAGAAATTCAAGCCGGAAGTACAACTATAAAAAAGAAGATGGTCAGAATTCGATAAAACCCCTTATATTATGATGTGATTTCAGAACGTATAAAGCGGTCTAAAATTTGACAATGGCGGTTCCTGTGCTATACTTGTACTGAAAGAAGAAGTAAGGCTCTTTAAAGACGAGAGGGAAGCACATCAAGACCCTGCAAGGCCGGTATCATGAATGCAAAGGCAGCAGTAAAGGGGCAGCATTCAGTACACGGCAGAGGGAGCGGCGGGTTCTATAGGCTGCGGCTAAAGGACGTAAGAAATACAAGCAACGAGGAAGTAAAAAATAGCCGGGCATTACGGATCTCCGCCTTATTTTTTTGTATTGTTTTAAACAGCGGATAAATATATAATAACTCCGGAATAAAAAATGATTCCGGAGATGATGATGTCAAAAAAAGATAAAAAGCAGCAAGTAAAAAAAGCAAAAGTAATCCTTCCTCTCGGCGTAAAAATCAGCTTTTTTGTGGCCCTTATGCTCGCCTCTATAATGGCGCTTATTTCAATGTTCGTGGTAAACTGGGTAGGTGCCGCTCTTGAAAAAGAGGTAGGCGACAGGGGTATTGCAATAGCCAAAAACATAGCAAACAACGCGGAAAACCCTCTTCTTACCAATGACGACCTTTCATTAACCTACCTTACCAAGCAGGCCATACAGGACCCGCCTACGGCATATGTCGGGGGCAGGACCGTTTACGAAACAGCCCTGATGATTATCAAGAGAATATCAGAGGGCAGCCCTGAAATTAAAATGATAAAAAATGAAGGCATCATAGAAGCTTACATAGTAAAAAATGACGGGACCATAGCCTCTGCGCATGATGTAAAATATAACGGCAGTTATTATGAGCTGCCTCCCGGCACGAGAAAAATAACAGAGAATGACGACGTGGTTATCCAGGATTATATAAAGGACGGGAAAAGTTTTTTTGACATAGGAGTACCCGTAATAACCAGCCTGAATAAAAGAAAATATATGAGCGGCGAGGTGCACCTGACGGTTACAAAAAGCCTGATAACGGACAAGGTGACGGAAGCCGTGGTAACAATAGGTATGATTCTGATTGCTTCCTTAATAGCCGGCATACTGCTCTCAATTCTGATAGTTAATGTCATGGTAAAACCCATAGGCTATCTGGTAAAAGGCGTGCGCGCAATCGGTGAAGGAAACTACGATGTGGAAATCAAGCTCAAAACAGGGGACGAACTCGGCGTGCTGACCGAGGTTTTCAATGAAACGGCAAAAAGCCTCAAAGAAAAAGAGACGCTCAAAGGCGCTTTTTCAAGATATGTTTCAAAAGAAGTCATGGAAGAGGTTTTAAACGACCCTTCAAAACTCAACCTGCACGGCAAGAGGGTCCGCGCCACAATGCTTTTTACGGACATCAGGGGATTTACTTCAATGTCCGAAACCCAGGAACCGGAAGATGTCGTTAAAGTTATCAATGAATACTTAACAGTGCAGACCGACAAGGTTTTTAAACACAAGGGCGTGCTTGACAAATTTGTCGGAGACTGCGTAATGGCCGTGTTTGGGGTGCCTGTGCCGAAAGTTGACGACTCTTACAGGGCGGTGCTTACGGCAATGGACATAAGGGACAGCGTAAACAAACTCAATGAAATCAGGAAAAGGACAAACCAGATAGTGGTGGGGATAGGCATAGGAGTAAACACCGGGGACGTGGTTGCCGGAAATATGGGCTCCCCGCAAAAGATGGACTACACTGTAATCGGCGACAACGTGAACCTCGCGGCAAGGCTTGAGGCCAACGCGCCTGCGGGAAGGGTTTTTGTCAGCGAATCCACATACATAGAGACAAAGGACAGGATAGAATATGTCCAGGCCGAATCAATAATGGTAAAAGGCAAAAAAGACCCTGTGAAGATTTTTGAGCCTGTCAAAATAATAAGTGAAGCAGTAAAGTAAGGGCATAATACAAATACAGAAGTAAAACGAAAAACAATATAATACGGGGGATTTTGTGAAAAAACTTATTTTTCTATCAGTCATTTCATTATTTATTATAGGCGGATGCGCCAAAACAGACAACCCGGCGGCGCCTGACAGCTATGCCACAGTGGAAGCCATGGAGACAATAGCCGCAGGCATACGCATGACCGCGACGCATGATGCGGAGTCAACTCAGACCGCTGTGGCCGCGGGTTTTACCGCAACGATGACGCATACAATCACCCCTACATTTACCAAAACCCCGGACGCGGTGCAGACCATACTCGCGCAGCAGACCGCGCTTGCCGCCATATACATGACCGCAACGCATGACGCGGCAGTTGAGCTGACAGTAATAGCGCAGGGTTTTACCGCAACCGCGACGGCAACTCCGACAGCCACCTATACGGCAACACCGGATATTGTCCTCACGATAATAGCAGAGCAGACAATAATAGCCGGAATATATAAAACAGCGACAAAACAAGCGGAGGAAGCCGCGACAGAGACGGTAGTTGCGTTGTCGTTTACGCCTACTGCGACACCGACGCCGACACCGACAATTACAGAAACAAATACGATAACTCCCACATCCACAGCGACACAGACACCGACTCCTTACTCAACGCCCGGAGAGGGAGACCTGATAATTACCGAAATAATGTATAATCCTGCCGCGGTGACTGACGAT
>CAYGHG010000179.1:0-3137 GCA_964349515.1 uncultured Spirochaetia bacterium | reverse complement strand
ATCTTTTAAGAGCTTTCTGACTTTTCTTTGCGCCACTTTTTTGGCGTGAATAGAATATATCAAAAATACAAAACAATGTCAACAAGAAAGTAAAAGTATTTTCATTTATTTTTACAGCCTAAAAAGAACTTAAAACCACCCGTTTTCCGCCTTATTTTAAAGGCTTTTTCAGCAGCGTATGAATTTCTGCCTTTATTCTCCGAAGTTTTCCGGAGAAAAATCTTTTTCTTCAGCGGCTTTTCCTTTGATTAATTTACCATTTCTGTATTCCGTAAAATCCGACTCTTCACCGGATTCAAAATAATTTTGAAATATTCCCTGCTTTAAATCACCCGTGTATTTACCTTCCGTCATTATGCCGCCTGATTCATAGTACCTTATGTATTCACCCTGTTTTTTTCCTTTTACGTATGAATACCTTTCCTTTATCGCCCCCGAAGAATAATATGTTTCCACGTCTCCGTCAATCAGGCCTGCTTTATATTCTGCCGTCTGGGATATTTCTTCATTATCATAATACCGGCTGAATGTACCGTGCTTCATGTTGTTTAGATAGCTTCCTGAAAGTGCCGTTTTACCTGATACAAAATATCTTTTGTAGGGGCCGTTCATTAACCCGTTTTTAAATGTCTCTTCCATTATTACCCTTCCTTCTTTATCCATCCATTTATAAATACCGTCTTCAACAGCATTGCTGACAATCCTGTAATTTGTTGTAATCCTGTCATCACCGCTGCCAAAAAATACTTTAATATCGCCTTCGATTTCTTTTCCTGTTTTTGTGATTCCTTCAGGCGCGGCCGTTTTCCATACCGCTATCTGGTTCGTCCCCTCGTAAAAAACAGTTGTAGTTTCGTTCTTAACTGCGGCTACCGCCGCGTAGGAAACTGCCGAAGCAAACAGAACCCCTGCAATGCAAAGTAAAATTTTTTTCATCTCATCCTCCGTTTTTTTCTTAGTAATTAGACGTTTTACAGGGCTTTTAAGCTGCAAAATAATCCTTTTACCGCTTCAAAACATATCATACCTCTGTTTTAAACCCGAGGTTTACCTCACTTGCCATTTGTCCGCCGCGAATCCCCCAGTCTTCTTTTGGTATGTCGTGTATTATTATCATAACAGAATCAGGGGATATCCCTGCATCTGCCTTAAGATTATCCACTACCCCTTTATACAGGGCCTTTTTGGCTTCATTACTTCTGCCTTTGAAGGCTTTAATTTCAATCAGAATGAATCCTTCACGTCCGTCCATATTTTCCGGGGCGTATTCATCCATATGCATCGTCCGGTCTGTTTCAGGTATTTTAAAAGCAGATACAAGCGCTTTGTGAACGGCATTAAAGATGGCTTTTTTTTCATCGCGGGACCTGCCCTTTGCCATTGAAATATTAACAGCCGGCATATTCTACCTCCGTTTTTGCTTTTTCTTAAGAAAATAATTTTCCTTTTTTTATTTGTTCAAGCGAAGACGCTATAGAAGACATCAATTTCCGATCAGCCATTATTTCAAGGGTTTCAAGCTCTTCAGGTGACATAAGTATAGCCGCGGGCCTGCCGTTTTTTGTTATTACCAGATGCTGTCCGTCTTTTTTCAGGTTCTTTACCAATTCCGGCAGTTTACTACGCACTTCTGAAACAGGTATTATTTTATCCACAATTCACCCCCCCCGATAACACTGTATACTTTGTCAAAGTACGAGATTTCATGACTACATCCGCTTATAGAAAACATCCACATTTTTAAGGTAGTAATCCACATTGAAAATATCCGCCACTTCTTTCTCCGTCATTTTGGACATTACCTTTTCATCCTGCAGGAGAAGGGTTTTGAAGTCTTCTTTGGCTCCGCCCCATATCTTCATGGCGTTTGTCTGGACTATTTTGTAGGCGTCTTCCCTTGTTATTCCTCTTTTTATTAATGTAAGCAGTACCTGCTGGGAGAATACAAGGCCTCTTAAATGGTTCATGTTTCTTTTCATGTTTTCCGGGAATACGCTCAAATTCTCCACTATCCAGGTGCATTTGTTCAGCATGTAATCCGTAAGTATATAGTTATCAGGGACTATCACACGCTCAACAGAGCTGTGGGAAATGTCACGCTCGTGCCATAGCGCCACGTTTTCCATTGCTGCAAGCGCATTTGTCCTGACCAGCCTTGCAAGGCCGGAGAGCTGCTCGCATACAACCGGATTTCTTTTGTGCGGCATGGCTGACGAACCTTTCTGGCCTTTTGCAAACGGCTCTTCTGTTTCAAGTATTTCAGAGTGCTGCATCAGCCTCAAATTAACGGTTATTTTCTCTATTGTCGCTGCTGTTATGGCAAGAGCTGACATCATCTCCGCGTATCTGTCACGCTGGACTACCTGATTTGCAATTTCAGCTGCTTTAAGGCCTGCTTTTTTAAGGGCAATCGCTTCAATCACAGGGTCAATATTGGCATAATTGCCCACTGCTCCTGATATTTTTCCCACTCTTATTGTTTCCCTGCCTGCTTTCAGCCGTTCAATATTTCTCTTCATTTCAAAATACCAGATAAGTACCTTTAAACCGAATGTTATCGGTTCTGCGTGTATGTTGTGAGAGCGCCCTATCATTACCGTGTATTTATGCTTAACAGAGAGTTTTTTCAACGCTTTTGTCAGTTTTTCCCCTCCTGCAATGACTATATCAGCGGCTTTTACCATTCTTAAAGCCATTGCCGAGTCCACAAGGTCGGAAGAGGTCATGCCCATGTGTACAAATCTGGATGAGTTTGATTTTCCGCCCTTGTCTATGTGGTTCTTGACAGATGTTAAAAATGCTATGACATCATGGCGTACAACCGCCTCTATTTTTTCTATTTCAGACACCTTAAAGCCGGCCTTGCTCTTTATGGCCTTCATGTCTTTTGCGGGTATTTTACCTTTCTGCGCCCAGGCTTCGCATACAGCTATTTCGATGTCCAGCCACGACTGATATTTTGCCTCTTCGGTCCACAGCGCGCCCATTTCAGGCAGTGTGTATCTTTGTATCATTATTAACCTCCGGATATTTTATGAACAAATAATATTATTGCATAAAAGCGGATAAAAAAAAAGGGCTGCGTTTTCACGCAGCCCTTTATAAATACCTTCTATTTAAGGCCTTCCCTCGCGACT
>CAYGHG010000178.1:0-3142 GCA_964349515.1 uncultured Spirochaetia bacterium | reverse complement strand
AATAAGGAGAATACAAATTAAAAATCCTCTTGAGCTGCCTTTTTTATACGAAATAGTTCAGCAGATATTAGGCGCAAACAAAATGCGAACTATTTTCGTTTCAGAATACATAATGCCTTTCAACGGTTGTAAAATACTTGATATCGGGTGCGGCCCCGGCACAATAGTCCCCTATCTGGGCAATGTTGAATATTTGGGGATTGATAATAATCCGTTATACATTGACAAAGCTAATAAAAAATTTGCCAATGCATGTATAAATTTCGAATGCGGCGACGTTACATCCGCTTCTAAAAAAAAATCAGGCTATTATGACAGAGTTATTATGAGCGGTGTTCTTCACCATATCAGCGATAAAGAAGCTATAGAATGTATTAAAGCCGCAAAATGTCTTTTAAAACCCGAGGGCAGATTCTGCTCGATTGACGGCACCTATACGCCCGAAACAGGCGCTATCGGAAAGCTCATTTTATCTAAAGACAGGGGTAAGCATGTAAGAAAACCTCCGGAATATTCAAATTTAATAAAACCGTATTTCCCAAACGCCCTATCCGTTATACGCAAGGATATAATGAATCTACCCGTATCCTATATTGTCTTTTACTAAAACTATTTGAGGTGCTTATGAAAAATAATAAAAAAATTACTGTCCTCAGCATCATCATCCCTGTTTTCAACGAACACAAAACCGTCTCGCAGTTACTGTCAAAGGTACAGAGTGTTAAACTCAAAGGGATAAGCAAACAGCTCATAGTCGTTGACGACCGCTCTACTGACGGCACACGGGAGATACTTAAAAAGCTGTCAAAGAAAAAACCCGGATTTACCCTTATTTTAAAAGAAAAAAACGAGGGCAAGGGCTCTGCTATACGGGCGGCTATACCTCACATTACCGGCTCTTACACCGTCATACAGGATGCCGATTTGGAATATGACCCGGCCGAGTACCCCCTGCTTCTCAAACCCATCCTCTCCGGGCATGCTGATGTGGTTTACGGGTCGCGGTTTCTCGGAGCGCACCGCTCTTTCCTGTTCTTAAACTACGTCGCAAACAAAATCCTGAACTTCGTCACAAATATCCTCTACAACTCCACCATGACAGATATGGAGTCCTGCTACAAGATGTTCCGCTCCGAAATCCTCACCTCGCTGAAGCTGCGCTCAAAAGGCTTTGAAATAGAACCCGAAATCACGGCAAAAATCCTGAAAAAAAAGTGCAAAGTCTACGAAGTCCCGATCTCCTTTTACGGCAGAGGTTACGAGGAAGGAAAAAAAATAAAAGCAATAGACGGGGTTAAGGCATTGTGGTGCCTGTTGAAGTATAGGATTACTGATTGAGGGTTGGAGGGATCGCAAACTACAGCAGCATCGCCGGGAAAGGCAGCATCGAAGCATCGCAAAAACTAATACTTGGCAAAAAAATCATAAACGAGGCATTACAAATATAAAAACGGAGGGGTTATGCATGAGACGGATTGACACTTATAAAAATCTTACTATTTGGAAAGAAAGCGTAAGTCTGATTAAAGAAGTTTATAGAAAAGCTGATACACTGCCAAAATCAGAAGAATTCAATCTGAAACTGCAACTCAAGAAAGCCGTAGTATCAGTCGCTCTAAATATTGCAGAAGGTAAAAACAGAAAAACATCCAGGGCTTTTTCACATTTTCTCTCTATCTCAGCGGGTTCACTGGCAGAAACAGACGCAATCCTGGAAATCTCACAGGAACTTGGTTTTATAGAATATCCGGAAGATCTCAAGGAAAAAACAGACAAATTAATCAGACAAATCAATTCACTACGCTCAAAAATATCATAAATCTACATGTTTTTAATGGTTTAATGTCAGAAGATTCATAAGTCTTTACAGTGCCGCCGTACTCGTCCATGCCCTCGTACTTCCCGATGCCGCGATGCTGCCGTAGTTCCCGATGCTGCGATGCCACCGTACTTATCAATGCCGCCGTACTTATCGATGCTGCCGTACTTATCAATGCCGCCGTATCTCCCTGCCATAGTCCGCGATGCTGCGATGCCGCCGTACTTATCGATGCTGCAACGCCACCGTACTTATCGATGCCGCCGTACTTATCGATGCCGCCGTACTTCACCAGTCGTTCGTGTATTTCCCCAGTATTGCCATTTTTACCGTCTTTATCTGCGCGCGGCCATCTTCGTTTACTGCGTAGACTTTTACCACATAAACTCCGGCTGCTGCCGAGCCTCCGTCACCGGTGTTGACGTCCCACCTTACGAAGCCCTGCTCTATTCTTGATTTTATTTTTCTTACCAGTTCGCCCTTAATATTGTATATGGAAACCTCCAGCATGCCTGTCCCTGTGCTGCCCTGCCAGTTGAATTCTATGAAAGACTGCACCTCGCCGCTGTAAGGGTTTGGTTTTATGACTACATCCTTCAGGAACTCGCCGCGCTCCTCTGTAAGAATGATTATTGTCTTTGTGGCCTGCAGTTCCTCACCGCCGCCCCTGTTTAGCGCAAACTGAATCTCATAAGTTCCGTTGGTGACCAGCACGCCGCGCTCGTTCCTGCCGTCCCACATCATACTCATTCCGTGCGCATAGCTAAAATACGCCACGGGCGACGCTACTGTAAACGCCACAACGTCCGGTATATCGTCCGTGCTGACGGTGGTGGTCGCAGGGGATGTATCCCTTATTACTTTCACTATCTCGCCTGCCCTGTTGTATATCCTCATTTCGAGGTAAACGTCTTCGGTCACCGTCATAATCTCTTTTGTGACCACATTTATATGCCCGTAGAAATCCTTCATCTCCACTTTTACATAATACTTGCCGTTTCTAACAAACTGCCCCTGGTCGTTTTTTGCGTCCCAGTGAAAAACTTTGCCGTCAGGCCCTGCTGACGTGGGAGTATTTACACCCGGAAGGAATACATCAAGCCCCAGCAGCGTATTCATAATGCTGACGTCATTAATACCGCCCGAACTAAAATTCACATTTGTCATCATATTTGACGCCACTTCGTGGGCTACATTCCTTACAAGCTCGCCCGCCTCGTTGTAAACCCCTATATTTACCACATAAGGCCACGGCTGAGGCGTGTTGGTAATAGTGGGCGTAGGTGTTGAAGTCGGAGTATCGGTGAATGTCGGGGTTGCAGT
>CAYGHG010000177.1:0-3173 GCA_964349515.1 uncultured Spirochaetia bacterium | reverse complement strand
CAATATAGGACATTATCACTTTGCGGTTACAGCCTAAAATCCTTTTTATCAGGGGGTAAAAAATGCTTGATGAAAATCAGCGGAAAACGCTTTTAAAACTTGCCAGAGACACCGTGACAAATTACGTCACAAAATCCATTATTACCCGTTTTGACAATGAGGAGCCTGTTTACAGGCAAAAGGCCGGGGCGTTTGTGACCATACACAACAGCGGCTCACTGCGGGGGTGTATCGGGATGATAGAGGGTTCAAAGCCGCTTGATGAAACCATAATCACAATGGCAATTGAGGCGGCAACAGGGGACCCGCGCTTTGAGCCGGTTCGGCCTGATGAACTGCAAAAGATAGATATTGAAATTTCGGTTTTGTACCCGAAGAAAAGAGTCAAGTCATCAGACGAGGTTGAATTGGGGCGCCACGGGGTAATCGTCAGGCGCGGTTTTAACAGCGGGGTATTTCTGCCGCAGGTGGCATCTGAGACCGGCTGGACAAAAAAAGAATTTATGGAGAATCTTTGCAGCGGCAAGGCCGGCCTTGAAAAAGACGCCTACTTGAAACCTGATACCGAGATATACGTGTTTGAGGCGGAAGTCTTCAAAGAAAAGTAAATAGTAAAGCAGACAAAAGACAGAAGACAGAAGTGAAAGGCAGAAAATTAAAAAGAACGGATTCGCTTTGTATATTTGTTTTTAACTTTTGTCTTCTGTCTTCTGGCTTCCAACCTTTCTTTTAACCTTTCTTTTAATCTTGCCCGTAACTTTTTTCTATGCTAAATTATGATAAACACTTAAGGAGAGACCATGAAAAAGAAAAGGCCGTTCTTTATCGCAGCTGTGAGTTGTATGGACGGAAGGATACAGCTTCCAATTATTAACTACCTGCAAAAGAAGTACAAAGCAAAGTACGTAGACATAATTACCGAGCCGGGGCCAATAAAGTACCTTGACGGCGAGGTTAATCATGCTGTAATTGAAACAATCAAGAAAAGGGTAAAGATTTCTGTAGAGGTTCACGGTACTGAAGTGATAGCGGTTTCAGGCCATCATGACTGCGCCGGGAACCCGGTTGACAAGGCAAAGCAGTTGAAGCAGTTAAAAGGCGCGGTTAAGACTTTAAAAGCATGGAAGACCGGGGCAAAAATTATCAAACTATGGGTAAATGAAAAATGGGAAGTGGAAGTGCTGAAATAAAATAAGGAGGGGAAAGCCATGGCAAGGAAAAAGATTCTGGTAACAGAAGACGAGAAAAACATTCTGGACAGCCTGAAAGAAATTTTGGGGGATGATTACGATGTCATCACAGCCACAAACGGGGCCGAAGGCGTAAAAGCCGCAGAAGCCCACAAGCCGGATTTGATACTTCTCGACGTCATGATGCCGGTAATGGACGGCATGTCTGCCTGCAAAAGAATCAAGGCAAACAAGGATACAGCGCACATACCGGTAATATTTTTAACCGCCAAGGGGCAGGTATATGACATGGAAGAAGGAATAAAAGCGGGAGCCTATGCGTACATGATAAAACCCTTTTCCCCCGCCAGGCTGCTCGCAAAAATTGAAGAGGTTTTTGAAAAGATAGAGACAAGAAAAAAAATGAAATAGCAGTTTCCTGCTGAAGGAAAAAAAATTAAAACAAAGCATGTAATTGAAAAGACCGGGCACATGAGTGTGCCCGGTCTTATTTTTGGCACCGGGGAGATTTTTGAAAACGCGGACGAAGCTGCCATAGCACAGTTGCGAAACGCAGCCTGCCTGCCGGGTATAACGCGCGCGTCAATCGCCATGCCTGACATACACGCGGGATACGGGTTCTGCATCGGAGCTGTCGCTGCATTTGACCCTGAATCCGGCGGGGTGATATCTCCGGGAGGAGTGGGGTATGACATAAACTGCGGCGTCAGGATGCTTTCGTCATTCATCCCGGCAGAAGATGCAAAGAAAGCATCCTCAAAAACAGCGGACGCGCTTTTTCAGGCTGTGCCAGCGGGCGTCGGCAGCGGCGGCGAAATAAGGCTCAAAGAAAAAGAGCTGAAAAAACTTCTTAAAAAAGGGGCGCTATGGGGTGTTGAAAACTCCATGGGGTGCGCTGCCGACCTTGAACGTATTGAGGAAAAGGGCTCGGTTACGGCTGAGCCCTCTGAAGGAATATCTCAAGAGGCGTTTTCCAGAGGGTATGACCAGGCAGGGACTCTCGGCGCAGGCAACCACTTCCTCGAAGTGCAGGTTGTGGAGGAGATATATGACGCTGAGGCCGCGGAAGCTTTTGGAATCATTAAAGGCACTATGGCAGTTACCCTGCACACAGGCTCGAGGGGGCTTGGGTATCAGATATGCGATGATTATCTGAAGGAATTCAGAACCGCCGCACAGAAATACTCAATCAACCTTCCCGACAGCCATCTCGCGTGCGTTCCTGTAAAATCAGGTGAAGGCAGGCGCTACATAAACGCGATGAATGGCGCCGCAAATTTTGCGTGGGCAAACAGGCAGATAATAGCGCATCTTACAAGGCAGGCGCTTGAACGGGTGTTTGGCGTGTCATGGGAAAAACTCGGGCTGAAGACTGTTTACGACATATCGCACAACATAGCGAGGTTTGAAGAGCACGAAGTTGAAGGTGTGATGAAAAAGCTGTGCGTGCACAGGAAAGGCGCAACGCGAAGCCTGCCTGCGGGGCACCCGCTCGTGGCTGCAGAATTCAAAGACTTCGGCCATCCTGTCCTTGTTCCCGGCGACATGGGCAGGGCGTCGTATGTGTTACGCGGCCTTGCGGGCGGCAAAGAATCCTTTTACTCCTGTTCGCACGGAGCAGGCCGGCTGATCAGCAGGTCAGCGGCATATAAAAAAGGAAAAGGCAGGGACTTATTCAGCGAACTTAAAGAAGCCGGGGTTGAAGTCAGGGTAAACAGCAAAGGCCTGCTTGCAGAAGAAGCGCCATATGCATATAAGGACGTAAGCAGGGTGGTGGAAGCGGTAGAGGCGTCAGGCCTGGCCGCAAAAGTCGCAAAACTAAGGCCTATAGCTGTTGTTAAAGGGTGAAGATAAGATAAGTCAAGAAGACAAAAGACAAAAGTGAAAAACAAAGCAAAATAAGGATATGGCTTTTTATGGTTTTTAGTTGACCTAGTCACGAGTTGTGTTGACAGTTAGAACTCTACCAAGAAATTTAAAAGA
>CAYGHG010000176.1:0-3193 GCA_964349515.1 uncultured Spirochaetia bacterium | reverse complement strand
GTTTCCGCTGTATGTGCTTGGAGGAATTGAATTCTCCGGTACAACATCAATTAATTTCGTTAAAATCCCGCCGTTTGCGCGCGCCGCCGCCATGGGGGATGCTTTTACTGCCGTTTCCGACGGGTCATACGGGCTTTATTACAATCCTGCGGGCATGTCATTCGCGCCGGGTTTTGAAATTCAGGCGGCACACGTTTCCTGGTTTCGTGATATCAATTATGAATATGCCTCTTTTGTAATGCCTGCCCCGTTTGGGGAAGAGGGGAAACTGGGTTTTGCATTATCCTGGTTTCAGATAGATGCAATAAACGGCACTACAGGCCTGTCAGAGGGGGAACTCTTAGACCTGGGAAGCGTTGATTACAATGCACATTTATCAGGGTCGTTTTCGCCTTTTGATTTTTCTGTCCTTGCGGGATACAGCCTGAACATTTGGCAGTCGCTCTATGGCGGAATTGTAATAAAATACGCCGGACAGCAGATAGACACATATAGCGGCAGTGAAGTATCTGCGGATCTTGGCCTTATATACAGGCAGAATGTGGAAAAGCACGATTTAAGAGCCGGAGTGGAGTTAAAAGGGCTTGGTACGGAATTAAAGATGAAGGATATTGCATTTGCGCCTCCTAAAATTTTTAAACTCGGTGTGTCTGATATGTTTGAGTTGTTTTCAGGTAAATTTCTTGTATCAGGCCAGATAACAATGCAGGATGACTATGATTCAATATACGGCCTGGGAATGGAATACAGATTTCAGAACTTTGCCGCACTGCGCGCGGGGTATAAATTCGGGGCATTTAACCAGTTAACAGCCGGGGCAGGCGTAAAATACAATAATTTTGAGTTTGATTATGCTTATTCAGGTTTTGAAGAGCTTGGGGGAACGCACAGGTTTTCAATGCTGTACTCCTGGGGTGCGCCTCCTGTCGGGCTGGGCGTAACTCCCGGGCTATTTTCACCTAATGGCGACAAATTCCTGGATGATGCTTTATTTTCAGTTTCGTTGAAGACAAGGGAAAACTTAAAAAAACTGGCTGTAGTTATAGAGGATGAAAACGGTATCGTAACCGCTGAATTACCGGTAAGGCTTACAGACAACATGATTCGGTGGACGGGTATGGAAGCGGGCATGACACTTCCTGACGGGGTTTACAGCGCTGTGCTGAAAGCGGAATACGAATCAGGGATATCCGAATCTGAAAAAGTAAAAGTAGAGATAGATAACACGGCTCCTGAAACAGCTGTGAATGCGGAGCCGATGTTTTTACGGCCCGGGAAATCAGACGCTCTTTTAATACCTGCTGTGTTTACGTTGTCTGCCCATGACCGGAACAAGACGGCAAAATGGCAGCTGCTGGTGTGGGATATAAATAAAAAGGTGTTCTGCAATACAGGCGGGAACGGGCAGCCGCCGCCAACCTTTGTGTGGGACGGGCGCTCGCCGGAAGGGGAGTATGTTGAAACAGGAGAGATATACTATTACAGCCTGATTACATATGATACCGTAGGCAACAGGGCGCAGACAAAACCAAAAGCGCAGGTGGTGCTACTTCGGGAGGTAAAGCTTGTCTTTTCATCAGATGCGTTGTTTGATTCGGGAGAAGCGGACGTAAAAATAACGGCCTATTCAATAATGAAAGAGATGAAAAAAATCATAGATAAAAACCCTGAAGTTGAAGTAATGGTAACGGGATATACCGATAATTCACAGCCTAAAGCCGGGAAGTACAGGAGTAACGTGGAACTTTCCAAAGCGCGTGCAGAAGCGGTAAAATATTTCATGGTAAATCTGCTTGGAATGAAAGCATCAAGGATAATGACACAGGGGCTTGGTGAAAGCAGCCCGATAGTGTCAAACGGAACGCAAGAGGGAAGGTCTAAAAACCGCAGGGTTGAAATAATGATAAAAAGTACGGTGTATAAATGAGATTTTTTTTACGGGATAAGATTACTGAGGTGAAAATGAAATTAAAAAGATTGCTGTTAACAGCGCTTGTGTTAATGATGTCTACCCCGCTTTTCGCGGCGTTGGATACAAAAGGGACGGATTTTTGGATTGCAATACCACCGTCAATACAAACAGGAGCAAGTATAAGTATATATATTACATCTGATTTGGATACAACAGGAAATGTTTCTATACCTGGAATAGGGTTTTCACAAAACTATCACATCTCTGCAAATAGTGTAAGTAAAATAGCACTACCAATAAGTTCTCAACTTGTTATGGAAGACACAATAGAAAATATGGGTATTAATATTAGTGCTCTAAACAATGTCCAAGTATTTGTTATGAATTATGCTTTTGCGCGAGCAGATGCGTTTATCGCAATTCCATCAGCCTCTTTGGGCAATAGCTACATGGTTTTGTCATATAGTGGTACGACACCACAATTTGTAATTGTTGCTATAGAAGATATAACTTCAATTACGCTTACCGCAACATCGAGCATTTTGTCAAAATCAGCAGGCACACCATATATTATTACAATGAATGAAGGACAATCGTATGTTTATGGCGATAGTACAAGTTTAGTTAATAAAGAACTCACAGGTTCTTTAATATATTCTGACAAACCAATAGCATTGATATCTGGAAATTATCAAACTGCAATACCATCAACAATAAACTGGGAAAATCATATAGTGGAACAACTCCCGCCAACAATAACATGGGGGAAGGAGTTTTTAAGCATGCCGTTTGCCTCCAGAGCGGGAGGGGACACTTTCCGCTTTCTTGCGAAAGAAGATAATACTACTATTTCAATAAACGGAAGCAATGTATCCACACTAAATGCAGGGCAATTCCATGAACAGATTATTTCTACGCCCTCAAGGATTACATCAAGCAAAGCAATCCTGGCAATGCAGTTTGCACACGGGAACGACTATGACCCTGCCCTGTCATACGGCGACCCTACAATGATGCTTTTAGTCCCGACCAGGCAGTTCATGGATAAGTATGTGGTATACACCCCGGATATCGGGTTTCCTGTAAACTATCTTAATATAATAGCGCCGGACACGGCAAAAGCAAACATAAGCCTGGATTCAGTTAATATTCCTGCTTCGCAGTTCACCCCGATTGCTTCGAGCGGGTATTCAGGATGCAGAATACAGGTAAATGAAAGGGGACATGTATTGTCAGGGCCGCAGGATTTTGGTGTTTATGTATATGGATTTAATGTTGATG
>CAYGHG010000175.1:0-3236 GCA_964349515.1 uncultured Spirochaetia bacterium | reverse complement strand
CTTTCTCAATACTATCTTCATTACTTCATTGTATATGTAATCAGCGCTTTCATAACTTAACCCCGCCGTGTCTATCAGATAATCCTCTATCTCGTTTATCATTTTCTTCTTTGCATCCTCATTATACTGCCAGTCAACTATGGCGTTCCTCGCGGCTATTTTCTCTATTTCAAGGGCCGTCTTCAGCATTTCAGCTTCTTTCTTTCCAGTTTTTGCGGTTTCTTCTTTTACCACCCTGTATATGGCAGCTCCTGTGCTGTTGCCCTTAAGCTCATCAGGCACCCCCTCACTGTCTTTTTTAACCACGCTGCCCGCTATATCCCTTACGCTGGCAAGATACTGCGCGTCACTGAGCCTCTCTTCACGGAATGCCCTGATAGCCGCTTCCAGCAGTTCGGAGAACTTTTTGAAAAATACCGGGTCCTCGTCATATCTTTCGTGTATTGTCCTTCGCGTATTGTACGCTATAGTGTCAGCCTTGGCTGCTTTTCCCTCTGCCTTTTCAACCGCTTCTTCAAACTTTTCCCTGTCAAATATATCCACCTGCCCGGTAATCTGCACCATATCCCCGGAAGTCACATAAGTATCAAGTATTCTTTTTATCTTTGGCTCATATTCAGCCATGTCAAGCTTTTCAGCGTATCTGTTTTTGGACATGCGCCGCAGGTTCTGGAAAAATTTCAGGCCTGCTTTGTACTCATCAATCTTTTGTTCATCCGTTTCCTCATAAAAAATCCCGCTTGAGAGCGCTATCCCGAGCCGCATGGAGAATTTTGAAAGCTTGTCGTAAAACTTGTCCCTTTTTTCCTCATCATTCAGCGCCTGCAGATACTCCTCTGCATCCAGCTTGTTTTTGACAACCGAGAACATATTTTTAATATTGGCATAGTCTTCCGGCAGCTCCTTTATCTCATCTTTCATTCTTATCAGAGTGCTTCTCAGGTCTTTTTCTTCAAAACCTTCAAGAGCCTTGTAAAACGTTAGTGCCTTGTCCAGTTCCCCGAGTATTCCTGCATAATCCACTATAAACCCGAACTCCTTGCCGTCGCACACCCTGTTTACCCTCGCTATTGCCTGCAGCAGGGTATGGTCGTGCAGCTCTTTTGCCAGATACAAAACAGTGTTCTTTGGCGCGTCAAACCCTGTCAGCAGTTTTGAAACCACAATTATTATTTCAGGCTCGTCATTAGTCTTGAATTTATTCACTATCTGCTCTTCGTACTTCTCACCGTCCCCGAAACGTTTCATCATTTTTTGCCAGAAAACATTTACTTCATCCGCCGGTTTTTCGTCAACTTCCTCATAGCCTTCCCTGTCGTCAGGCGCGGATATCAGCACTTCTGACGTCACCTTGCCGAAACTGTCCAGATATTTTTTGTATTTCAAAGCATCTATCTTTGAGCCTGCCGCAAGCTGTGCCTTGAAACCCGTCCCTTTCCAGTTATTTGCAAAATGCTCGCTGATATCATAGGCAATTGCTTTTATGTTTTCTTCAGCGCCCATTATCCTGCTCTTTCTTGTAAACTCCCGCTTTAAATCACCCTGCTGGTATATGGACAGCCCTTCTGATTCCCTCGCAAACCACTTGTCTGTTTCATCCTCATTCACCTTTAAAACATTCATCCTGCCTTCATATATCAGCCTTACAACCGAGCCGTCCTCGGTTGCCTCATCAATAGTATATGTAGGCTCTATGAACCCGCCAAATTTTTCTATAGTACTGCGCTTTTCATCTTTCATGAGCGGTGTTCCCGTAAACCCTATATAGCAGGCTCCGGGTAGCATTTTTTCCATTGTGCCGCGGGCATTGCCATAGTGGCTTCTGTGGCCTTCGTCAGCGAGCACAAAGACGTTTTCTGTATTTATTTCCTTTGTACTGCGCCTGACTGCGGAGCGGAATTTAAAAAGCACGGTTGTCATTACCGTGTTCCGCTCATCTTCCAGAAGTTCCAGAAGGTCAGCGCCTGAACCGGCGCGTTTTGCCTCAATTCCACAGTGGCTGAAAGTATCACGTATCTGCTTGTCCAGGTTTATCCTGTCGGTGACTATGATTACACGCTGGTTTGGTATTGCAGGCTCCATCGCAAGAGCCTTTGAAAGCATCACCATAGTCAGGGATTTACCGCTCCCCTGGGTATGCCATATAACGCCTCCGCGCCGTTTTTTGCCTGCTTCATATTCCTTTACACGTTCTATTGCGCTTTTCACGACAAAATACTGCTGATGCCTGGCTATTTTCTTTTCCCCTGCATCAAAAACTATAAAATACCTCATCAAATCCACAAGCCGTTCAGGCCTGCAAAGCCTGTATATGGCGCGGTCCTGCCCTGTCACCATACGCCCCTGTTTTTCCATGGCTTCAAAATATTCAGAGACATATTTATATCTCTCTTTAAACATGCTGTCTTTTACAGCACCATCAACAGGCTTATTCACGAGCTCCTGTATTTTATCCTCATCATTGGTTCTTTCTTTCCATGTTGACCAGAACTTATTCTTGGTTCCTGTAGTGGCGTATCTGGCATCCTGAACGTTTGCAACCATCAGCAACTGGGAAAATACAAAGAGGTAGGGTATTTCTTCCCACGCCTGGTTGCGTATCTGCTGTGAAACAGCCTGTTCCAGGGAATCTTTAATATCAGGCCGTTTGCACTCAATCACGCATACAGGTATACCGTTGATAAAAAGTATAATATCCGGCCTGCGCCTGTGCTTGCCGTCAGATGTTTCAACTTCAAATTCTTCGGTGACATGAAATTCATTATTTGACAGGTTCTGCCAGTCAATATATTTCAAGTCAAAACTCTTTTTGCCGGAAGGCAGCGTCTCCTCAAAACTTTTGCCAAGCGACAGCAGGTCATATATCTTTGTATTTGTACGGATAAGCCCGTCATAAGGCATCTTTTTAAGCGTCATTATAGCTTCGCTGATACTCGAGTTTGAAAACTTGTACTCCTGCCCGCCTGATGTAAAAGTATTACAAGGCATATTGCGAAGCCGCTCCTCAAGTACGGTCTCCAGTATTACATTCCCGGCCTTCCCGCCGCGCAACCGCATGGCTTCATCAGGTGAAAGGTACTTATACCCCAGATTCACTAGAAGCTGCAAAGCAGGTATCTGTGATATATGGTCTTCATGAAACAAAGGCGTGTCATTTAGCATGTTTATCTCCCTTGTCCGCCGTAGCAGATTTTCGCGAAGGCGGAACTTTCACTCGAATTTTACCTGTCAAAAGT
>CAYGHG010000174.1:0-3266 GCA_964349515.1 uncultured Spirochaetia bacterium | reverse complement strand
AAACAAAACGCCCTTGCCCTCGTAGCCGCCTCCCTTTACGGGGGGCGGGCCTTTATAACCACAACAAAACGCGGGCCCTTGAAAGAGCCCGCCTACAATTACACATTACAAAAACAAAACGCCCTTGCCCTCGTAGCCGCCTCCCTTTACGGGGGGCGGGCCTTTACTTTAAGTATTGTCAAAAACCGCTGTTTATGTTATATTTTTGCAGTTATTTCAAATCCAAGGAGGCTTAAACATGGCAAGACAATGTGTAATATGCGATAAAAAACCGGTTTCAGGAAATAATGTCTCACACGCCAACAATAAGACTAAAAGGCGCTTTAAACCAAACCTTCAGCCGGTTAACATCATTTTAAAGGGCAAAAAATCAAAAGAACTTGTCTGTACTAAATGCCTCAAATCCGGCAAGGTTAAAAAAGCAGTCTGACATACAATAAAAAACAATAAAAAAGGGCCGGAAATTCCGGCCCTTTTTTATTTTATATATCCGTTCTCTCCACGGATAAAACAGCTTTTACCTTCCTCAACGACCCTATTATTTCATCCATATGTTTTTTACCCTGCACCCTGACAGAAAGCTCTGTAACAACACCCGTTGATTTTTGAACAACCGTATTTACCGAGCTTAAAAACGCATTATTGTGGGTTACAGTGTTTACAAGATCGTTTACAAAACCGTCCCGGTTTGTGCCGGATACTTTCAGCTTTGTCATATAGAAACTGCCTCCCGCTTCATTCCAGTTTACCGGTACAAAGGGCGCGCTGATTTTACCCTCTTCTATGTTAAAACACCCCGCGCGGTGTATCGAGATGCCCTTTTTTGTGTAAATCCCCATTATCTCGTCTCCCGGCACCGGATTACAGCATTTTGCAAACTTATAGTCAATATCCGTATGGGCGCCGTCCACAATTATCTCTCCCCGGTGCACTTTGCCCGTGATTTTCTGTTCTTTTACTTCCGGCTTTTCCTTTTCAACTGTCTGTTTTCTTATAAAATTGGCTATTTTAAGTTCCGAAAACTCCCCATAACCTATTCCCGCCAGTATGTCCTCAAAAGATTTAACATTTAAATATTCAGCCGCTTTATCCATGGCTTCCTTTGTCACCTTTTCCCTGTCCACCCCGGACTGCAGCAGGGCGGAATCAAGCATGGCTTTACCCCGCTCCATATTTTCCTTAACGTTCTGGTTTTCTTTGAGCCAGTGCCGTATTCTGTTTTTTGCTTTGGGCGTCTTTACAGCTTTGAGCCAGTCCGCATTTGGGTGCTGTATCGGGTTTTTTAAAATCTCAATTATGTCCCCGTTTTTCAGTTCATACTTAATCGTTACCCACTTTCCGTTGACTTTGGCCCCCGTGCATTTATCGCCCAAATCAGAGTGTACGCTGTAGGCAAAATCCAGCACAGTGGCCCCTTTTACAAGTTCTTTTACATCGCCTTTCGGAGTGAATACAAAAACCTCTTCATCAAACAGGTCCTTTTTCAGTTCACCCAAAAAGTCATCGCTCTCATTCACGCCCCCCTGCCACTCAAGCAGCTGCCTGAGCCATACAAACCTGCGGTCCTTTTTTTCGTCAAAAGCCCTGTCTTCCTTGTAATTCCAGTGTGCGGCTATTCCTTCCTCGGCCAATATATCCATTTCTTTCGTGCGTATCTGTATTTCTACGGGGCGCCCCCCTTTGTCAAGCACTGTCGTATGCAGGGAGCGGTACATGTTGGATTTCGGCATCGCTATGTAGTCCTTGAACCTGCCGGGCACCGGCTTCCACTGATTGTGAACTATCCCAAGTATTGTGTAGCAGCCGCTCGCGTCACCGCCTGATTCATCGGTAATAACCCTCAGCGCGAGCAGGTCATAAATATCCTCAAGTTTTTTGTTGTCGCGCATCATCTTCTGGTAAATGGAATAAAAATGTTTCGGCCTGCCTGTTATCTCAGCCTTCAGGGAATGTGCGGCTATTTCCCCCTTTAGCTTTTCCATTATAGAACCTATGCGCGCCTCCCGTTCACCCTTTTTTTCCGCTATAGCCTCCGCGATTTTTCTGTACTCATCAGGGTTAAGCGTCCTGAAAGCAATGTCTTCAAGCTCTGATTTTACCTTTGATATCCCCAGCCTGTGGGCAAGCGGGGCGTAAATGTTGAGCGTCTCCTCGGCTATTGTTTTCTGCCTGTCATAGGGGAGATAACCCAAGGTCCTCATATTATGCAGCCTGTCCGCCAGTTTTATTACGACCACCCGTATGTCCTTTGCCATCGCGACAAACATCTTTTTAAGAGATTCGCTGAACACCTGCCCTTTTGACTGAAAAACTTTCGCGGTAACGTGGCTTACCCCCTCCACCAAAAAAGCCACGGATTCCCCCGCTATTTTTTTTATGTCATCCGGGGTATAAAGCGTGTCTTCAAGCACGTCGTGAAGCAGGCCGGCGCAGATGGTGGAAATATCCATTTTCATTGATTTGAGTACGAGCGCCACCTCAAGACAGTGTGATATATAGGGTTCTTTTGACATTCTTTCCTGCCCCTTGTGGGCCTCGCAGGCAAACTCAAACACTTTCATAATCAGGGACTGTTTATCCTCGTCAAAACCCTCACGCAGCGCTTTCACCTTATCCGCGTAAATCTCACCGCATCCCGAACCGCCCATCTTATCCGCCGGCCTTTACGCTGTTGAGTTTTATCAGTTCAAGCCTGACTTTTTCCCTGACATTGTCCATTTCTTTTTCATCAGCCCCGGGGCTGATTCTGAAACCCACGCCAAAAACAAACTTGCCCTGCATAAAAGGCACAGGCACGATCATCTTATCCCACGTTTTAAGCCTTATTCCACCGTTTGTCACAAACGCGCAGGGCACTATTTCAAGGCCTGTTAACTTTGCAAGGTACGCCACGCCCGGCCCTACGCTTCCCGCCGGCCCGCGCGGGCCGTCAACCGTGATTGCCGCGCTGCAGCCGTTGTCAACAGCACTCTTCATTGCGAGCAGCCCTTTTGCACCGCCCCGGGTTGACGAACCTCTTGCCATTTTAATGCCGAAAGCCTCCGCGGCTTTGGCGGCTATTTCGCCGTCTTTATGGTCGGAGGCAATAGATACTATTTTATGATTTCTATAACATATGATATGAGGCAGTAACTGCGAATGGTAAAAGGCATATATGCGGGGGGCCGCGGAGTTTTTAGGGCTTTTTTCGCTGCCTGTCTTTTCGGCAACTCTCATAGTCAAAACCGTAGCTTTGAGGATTGCCACCATCAGCGGCAGCGCTATTT
>CAYGHG010000173.1:0-3272 GCA_964349515.1 uncultured Spirochaetia bacterium | reverse complement strand
ATGACGCGCAACTATTTGAGGATAAAATGGCTGTTGTATCTGAAGACGGCAAAAGAACAGTTGTGGCAGAGTACTCCAAGATGTATTTTGGCGAATTGAAGAAAAGCGAGATAACAGGCGGCTATTATGAAGAAGAAAACGAATCCGTGCTTGAGCTTGAGGCCTATGACGAGGAAGGGAGATTGAAATGGAAAAACAAGGTGGGAGAAAATATAAATGCATCAAGCACTAACTCGATATTATATGGTGAAAGCGGGCATGTAATCGTAAAAATAGCGGCTGATACCGATGATACTGACGATGCCATAATAGTTTACGATTCAACAGGAAAAAAAGTATTGCAGTATCCTAAAGAAAAAGAATATCTCGTAAGTATTAACGACTATAAAATTTCACCTAACGGGAAGTATCTCGGAATGCACCGTAGGATACTCGGCGGTGTTGACTCGGCAATATTCTTTAACCTGTCAAACGGCAGGAGTTGGGACATGGGAGAAAGATGGGGCGTTGGAAGCGTCGCGAATAATGGACAGGTAGAGCTTTATAGTGGGTTGGAACAGAAATTCATTAATTTAAAAGAAAAAATTGGAGATTAGAAAGGTGCGCAGCTCCGAAAAAATATTAAAAACATTCAAGTTGATAGTTTTCGCTTGGATGTCGATACTTCTGTTTTCGTCTATAAACGCCGCAGACGCGGACTGCAATCAGTGTTTTAATACACCGTGGACATGGCCTATTACGTCAGATTATGGGCCGAGGAATGTGGGCACATGGTTCCATAAAGGGATAGATTATGGCGGGGCCAGAAATAGCGGAATAACTCCTGTAGAGAATGGTGTAATTGTAAAAATTGATTTTATAACTAGTAAGGGTTGGCATATCCAGGTCAAATCTACGGCAGAACCTGATAGAATCTGGGAAAATCTGCATACATTCTCCGGAGTGTTAAACACTACGCCCGTGTATTCCTGTCCTGCAAATGTTACGAACTGCGGCGCAACAAACAGAACGTGGGAGTTGCGGAATGCGGAACTGGTGAATCCGGGTGCACAAAATGATGTAAAAAGCGGATATGTACTAATACGATGGATTGGGAGTTATGCAAATGAGGTTTATTGTATTCATGAAAACAGAGATCGTGAAATAAGACTGGGAGACGGTACGTACTTGATGTCCAACGCCACGACGCGCGCTGTTACGCGTTCTGATGTCGCTGCCGGGACTGCTTTTGCGCCTGTCGGGAATTCCGGAAGTCCGGGCGGAAACCGGACATATCCTGTGCATTTGGACTTGCGCGTAAACGAAGGTAAGGACAATCCTTTGAGGTATTTAAAGCATTCGCCGGACGGACTGCCGCATATAACTATAGAGAATCCGCCGGATAAGCACACTCTTACAAGAAACGAATTACTAAATCCATATCCTTTCAGGGTTCTTGTTGACACACGTTCGGGAGAAAACAGAGGACTGGACCTTGATAAGGTGAATTTCTGGATTTATAAGAACGGCAGCAGCAATACTGCGGACCATATACACCTGACAAAAAACACCGCGCATACATTTAGTTTTGGCGGAGTTCCCAACGAAACACCGGTGAGTTACGCGTCAACAAAACTGACGGGCAATGAAACAAAAGTGGAAGCAGTCGGCACAATAGCAGGACTTGACAGGTTTTATTATTATCAGGATTTAAATAGTTTGAATCTTCCGCCCGGTAAACACACTTTCGCGGTAAAGGCAACAGATGTGAACGGTCATGAAACAGACGTTGTTAAAAGAGATTTTGTTGTGATGCCTGAAGACTACGTTCTTTACCTAAGTGCCAATCCGACGCCGGGGCCTACAGGGACGCCTGTTGCTGGTAATATGTACAGCGATGTAATAATAAAAGACCTGAATCAGGCACCGTTGTCCGATGAAGACGCGGAAAAACTCGCGGATGGAAACCTGGAAAAACTGCCCTCTGGAACGGCTGTGTTAAAAACTGTACCTGTGGATGAATACATAAAAGGTGTAATACTGGCGTGTGTAGGGAATGCTTCGTTTGGGGACGGGAAGTATAAGGAAGGATTTAAAGCGCTGGGAGTGGCTGCGTATACCATGCTTTTACATGAAATGCAGAGGAATGCTGACTGTCATATCGCAGTAAATGGTTACACGGATAATCAGAGATATTATATTCCATATACTGATTTCAGTTCTTCGCAGGCAGGATTTGGGGTCAAGAGCCTGATAAACGATGCTGTAAAAGGCATTATTGTTTCTGTCAAAGATGAAACGACAGGCGACATGAAGTACTATATAAAGTCTTACTGGTATTATAATTATCTCCGGTCGCGCGGTATACCTTCGACGCCTGAAGTAAAAGACGACTATGTCAAAAAACGGGCATCGGACAATGCCGAGATACCTGTTAATTTAACAAATGTTTTTGGTTATGTATCAGGCAAGAACGCCAAGGAAGCAATTATACAAAGCGCTCAAAATGTGCTTGGCGAACCGTACTCGTATCTGAGGGAAAACATCGTTGATGAAGCAGATGTTTCTGTGCCCAACGGGCTGAATAACGGGACAAAATGCGGCATGAGCGCGTGGGCCGCGATGGAAATGAGCCGTAAAGGAACGGGCGCGGATGAAATATTGTCCAAGTTTTACCGATGGCGGCCTGTCTATGCTAAAAAAGTGGAGATTTTTAAGACAATGGCCGGCAAGCCTACAAAGATATATGGATATGAATGGGGTAAAATAAGATTTGAAAACGGAAAGTTTTACAGGGACGCAAGCGTGATGAGCGTCGCCGGGATGAGCGACAAAGAAGCGGGGACTGTTAAGATTTATTACTCAGATAGAATTAGTCTTTCTACGCTGGGGCTTAAGTATTTAAAAAAGAACAGAACAGTACCTGTTGCCACCCTCCCGCATACCGGCAGTAAAAAGTATCCGTCTGCTATTTCGGCTGAGATTAATAAATTGTATTTTGACTTACTGACACAGGGTGAGTCGAGGGACAATTCTGTTCAGATAAATCTCGGTATAATGGCTTTTGACAAAGATTTAAAAATGTCAAACGACCATCAGCCATATACTCCGGTTATCGGCGACGGATTTATGGATACCACCAATATAAATTATGAATTCAGCGTATTGGGTTCTGATGAGGGGCATGTGTTTTCGCTGTTAAAACTCACGGATGCGGATGATGAAAAACTGGGATATGACTACGTAGTCCCTGCGCCTGAAAAGATAAAACCCGGCGTGGATGTCGGGCATGC
>CAYGHG010000172.1:0-3359 GCA_964349515.1 uncultured Spirochaetia bacterium | reverse complement strand
AATAAAAGTAATTTTAATAGCAACAGCAACACGAGCAACAGCAATACCGTGCTTTGACAATTGACATTGAGCAGAAAACCGCTTTATAAATATAATAGAACGTATAAACGTTTGTAATAGTGAAATTTTCTAAAACAATGTTTTTTACATGATTTTGTATAAAACGCTAATAAAATAAGGTGAAATTTGATACAATGTCAATTATTAAGGCATGGTGTGGGGTTTTCAGAAAAGTGATAAAAACTTTTCAGCATGTCAATGGCAGGGACTGATAAATGGTTTAATGCAATTATATATCAAATACCTTAATGTCAAAACGAATTGGCTGACTATATTGGGGTAGTAAGATATAATTATAATTAATAAGAACTTTAAATAAAAAGGTGATTAATTGAGTACAGACTATCATGCAAAATTTTTCGCAAATGAGCTTTCAAGAAACGGCGGGGATGGGGTAGAACGCCTTGGACGGGCTCTATTTGATGCTTGTGTAGACTTAAACCCACACCAGATAGAAGCTGCACTGTTTGCACTGCGGTCGCCTATAAGCAAAGGCGCATTGCTGGCTGATGAGGTAGGACTCGGTAAAACAATAGAGGCCGGGCTTGTTATGTGCCAGTGCTGGGCGGAAAAGAAGCGAAAAATACTCGTAATATGCCCCGCATCGCTTAGAAAACAGTGGGCTATAGAACTCCTGGAAAAATTCAACCTGCCTTCCGTAGTTATAGATTCCCGAGTATACGAGGAAAAGAAAGCAAAGGGCGCAGCCTGGCCTTTTGATGCTTCTGAGATAGTCATTACATCCATGCATTACGCCTCGGCCAAATCACAGGAAATAAAGACAATACAATGGGATTTGATAGTCATAGATGAGGCTCATAAACTCAGGAACGCATATCGGGAAAGCAACAGGATTGGGCAGAATATCCGTTGGGCAATAGAAGGCGATAATAAGAAGAAACTACTGCTTACAGCAACTCCTTTGCAAAATACACTTCTTGAACTCTACGGGCTTTCCACGCTTATTGATGAGCGGCTTTTTGGCGATTTACCGTCTTTTAGGACTCAGTATGTGAATTATGGCGGTGACCTGGAGGGATTGCGGCAGCGGCTCCAGACATTTTATACGCGGTCTCTGCGCAGTCAGGTGCAGGAGTATGTAAATTACACCAAACGCCAGGCAGTAACCCGGCCCTTTAAACCCACAGAACAGGAACAAAAGTTATATAACGCTGTTTCTGAATTCCTGCAGGACACGGAAAGTTATGCTTTGCCAAAAGGCCAGCGGCATTTGCTTGTAATGCTTGTTCGCAAGGTGCTTGCCTCATCACCGCCTGCAGTAGCCGGAACACTTGAGGTTATTAAGGCAAGGCTTCAAAGGATAAGAGACGAGTACATCAAAAACAGGACCATAACAGAACGTATTTTGCAGGACGCAGAGCTTGACGAAGACCTGTTAGATACCATACTGGAAGATGAAGAAGACATAAGCTTAGAAACGTCAGAAGCACAAGCAGAGCAGCCACAGACGGAGGTTAAAGAGGAAACTGAGATAGACGTTAAACGGCTAGAAAAGGAAATAGAAAAACTTGATGATTTTATTCGCTGGGCGAGCGCCATAGGCGTGGATACAAAGGCAAAGACCTTGTTATCTGCGCTTGAAATCGGTTTCAAGAGCATGAAAGAAATGGGCGCGAGTGAAAAAACCGTGATTTTCACAGAGTCACGCAGGACGCAGGCGTACCTGAAAACCTATCTGGAGGCAAATGGGTACTCGGGGAGGGTGCTGACGTTTAACGGCACGAACAGGGAGGACGACTCGTTTAAGATTTATAAGGCATGGGCAGAAAAGAACAAAAACACGGGACGTTTGTCCGGCACCATGAATATTGATTTAAGGACAGCCATTATAGACACATTCAAGGACACCGGAACTATCATGATTGCTACTGAAGCTGCAGCAGAGGGTATAAACCTGCAGTTTTGTTCTCTTGTGGTTAATTTTGACATGCCTTGGAATCCGCAGAGGATAGAACAGCGTATAGGCCGCTGCCATCGCTACGGCCAGAAATATGATGTAGTGGTAATAAACTTTATAAACGAGAAAAACGAGGCAGATAGAAGGGTATACGAACTGCTTGAGCATAAGTTTAACCTGTTTAGCGGGGTATTTGGTGCGTCGGACGAGGTACTGGGCACGATTGAAGCCGGTATGGACTTTGAAAAACGCGTGCTTGAGATATACCAGAACTGCAGGACAGAAGCAGAGATAAGAAAGGCATTTGACCGGTTAAGAGAGGAACTGGACGAGCAGATACAGGAACGTATGGAAGACACAAAACGCAAACTGCTTGAAAATTTTGACGCTGACGTGCATGAAAAGCTGAAAATGAATTTAAGCAACGCGAGAGAAAGCATAGGTAAAACCGAGCGCATGTTTTGGGAAACAACAAAACACATATTACAGGACAACGCAAAATTTATTGATCCCGAACTTGCCTTTGACCTTAATAAAACGCCTTTGCCTGAAATTAAAACAGGCAGGTATAAACTCATATCAAAGGTCAGGGAAAATGTATTCGGTGATTTTCTTTACCGCCTCAGCCATCCTTTGGGAGAGTATGTGATAAATGAAGGCCTGAAAAAAGCCTGCCCTTACGCCGAGGTGGATTTTGACATCACGCACGTGCCTGTAAAGATATCCATGGTTGAAAGTTTAAAAGGCAAATCAGGCTACATGATACTGCAAAAACTTGTCATAGAGTCATTTGAAAAACAGGATTACCTGCTTTTTTCCGGGTTTGAGGAAAACGGGGTAAACATAGACATGGAAACCTGTATAAAGATGTTTGGCTGTCCCGGCCAGGTAAAGCAAGCGGGCGAACTGAAGCAGGAAACAAAAGAAAAACTGGATGCGGACGCAAACAGACACGTGATGGCTGTGATTGCAAAAAATCTGGAAGAAAACAATAAGCATTTTATGGAAGAACGTGATAAACTCGAAAAATGGGCTGACGATATGGTCAAGTCCACGGAAAAAGAGCTGGACGACATAAAAAGGCAGATAAAAGAGCAGGAGAGAAAATCCCGTCAGGCAGTGACCATGGAAGAGCAAAAACAGCTGCAGGAGTCTATCGCAACGCTGGAAAAGACCAAGAGGACGCTGCGTCAGAGGATTTTTGACGTTGAGGATGATATAAAGGGCAAAAGGGACACGCTAATTGGCGCACTTGAGACAAGGATGAAACAGAAGACAAAAACAGAACATTTGTTTGTTATAAAATGGAGAGTGGTTTAATTTGGCTCAGTTGTATATAAAAGAGATAAATAATGGTGAATTAATATGCTATAGCGAGAGA
>CAYGHG010000171.1:0-3376 GCA_964349515.1 uncultured Spirochaetia bacterium | reverse complement strand
GGTAGAAATTCTTTCGGGCGAAGCCTTATTATGACTAACTCACATAACAGGAGGATGAAATGAAAGGAAAACAGATTGTAAAAGTTCTGGCAGCCTGGCTGCTGTATGTAACACTGCATTTTGCCTATAAAATATATCCTTGCGGGATTACGAAATTTCTGGGCTGCCCGGAAGAGACTCTGTATGTGCACATGAAGATGGCTTTTTTTTCATACCTGATCATAAATATTGTGTTTTCGCTTGCTGAAGTGCGAAAAGGCATAAAGCCTAATGTGCCGGCACTTATGCTTTCAAACTGCGTGTATCCTTACCTTGCCTTCTTTATCTGGCTTGCCATACCTGCTCTTACGGGCATGATGGATTCGGTTGCGGCTGAGATAGCATATTCAAATATTATTCTCATAATATGCCTTTTAATAACCGTAAATCTTGAACAGGCATTTGAACAGATAAAGTGGTTCGGCGGGGCCAAAATCGCCGTAATAGTTCTTTTTGTGTTATCAGCTTTCCTTTTTACGGTGATGACTCTCAAAACACCGGATATTGGCTTTTTCAGCTCACATGGGCATGAAACAGAAAGCGCAGAAGAACATAGGAGTCATTGATTCCTGTGCAATTCCGTGCTGTGCAGTTGCACATTGAATAACAGGTCTGAAAATATAAACTTGACATAAAACACTTTGTATTGTATTAATACAATATAGTAATAATACAATATAGGAGGTGTTTTATGGCAGAAGTTTCAGTAATAGAGATTGCGCTTTTGGGGCTGTTAAAAGAGCAGCCGCGCCACCCTTACTCGATAGAACAGGAAGTGAAATACAGGGACATGCGTTACTGGGTGGGGCTGTCCATGTCATCTATTTACAAACTGCTGGTAAAACTGGAGAGGGATGGGTTTGTACGCTCGCAGTCCAGGGTTGAAAAGGGGAAATCCCAAAAAGTATACTCCCTGACACCTGAAGGGGAAAAAGTATTCAAACTAAAGGTAATACAGCTTCTCAGCGTTCCCGAACACACCCGCTGGAACGTGGATGTGGGGCTGGCATTCGGCAAGTTTCTGACAAAAAATGAGCTTAAAGAATGCATGAAACAATATATAAAAGGCCTTGAAGATAAGTACAAGGGTTACACGGCGCTTGAGGAATTCCTGGAGGGGCACAAGGCAACAAAACCCAACATGGGGCTTGCGACGAGGCCAAAGGCGCTTTACAAAGCTGAAATAAAATGGGCAAAGGAATTCATGACAGGGCTTGGAAAATAAGAAACGGAGGTTTCTATGAAACAATGGTATGAAGGCCTTTTTGAAAACTACGGAAAAAAATATGAGTCAGAAAGTTTTACAAAAGGTACATCAGGCGAATGTGACTTTGTAGAAAAAGAAGCAGGCTTTGACAAGGAGCTTCGTATTCTGGATATAGGCTGCGGGACAGGCAGGCATGCCATAGAGCTCGCGAAGCGTGGGTATGACATAACCGGTATTGACCTCTCTGAATCAATGCTCGCGCAGGCGCGCGAAAAGGCAGCGGCAGAGAAACTACAAATAAACTTTTTAAAACGCGACGCGAGAGACATGGGGTTCGGGCCCGAGTTCGGGCTTGCGATAATGATGTGCGAAGGCGCCTTTCCCCTGATGGAAACAGACGAAATGAACTTTGAAATACTCAAAAGCGCGGCAGCAGCGCTGAAACCGGGAGGGAAGTTCATCTTTACCACCCTAAACGGCCTTTTTCCTGTCTTTAATTCAATTGAAAAGTTCTGTGCTTCAAATACTTCCGAAGGCGGAGCTGTCTACTCGTCAAACACTTTTGACCTGATGACATTCAGGGACCATAACATTACCGAATTCGAAGACGACGACGGAAACATGAAAAAATATGACTGCAATGAGCGTTACTACATACCGAGCGAGATAACATGGCTGCTTAAATCACTGGGGTTTACAGAGATAGGGATATTCGGGGCAAAGCTCGGCGCATTTTCAAGGGAAGACAAACTTACAACTGCTGATTTTGAGATGCTGGTGGTTGCTGTTAAGAAATAGAAGTGTAATCCTCCGGTTGGTTGGTCAAACAAAAACAGGGCAAAGTTGAAACTTGTTTTGCGGGCGACGCAGCGCAAAAGCCCCTACGAAGACAGGATATATAAATTGCCCCAGTTTTTTGTATTTTTCCTATAAAACTATTCCCGTGATAAGTGTATAAAATTATTTGACATTCGTTATACACTATGTATAATGAATGCATGTTGCAATCAATTAAACAGAGGGGAATAGAAATGACAGAGATAGAGCTCATAATGAAAGAAGGGGAAGGGCAGTTTGTTGAATTTAAGAGATCTTTTTGTGACATAACTCCTGATATGACGGCTTTTGCAAATGCATCGGGAGGGCGGATCTATCTGGGGATTGATGATAGCGGTGGGGTTCCGGGAATAAAACTGAATAATTTGTTGAAATCACAGATATATGATTACGCCAGAAACTGTGATCCTTCATTATCTCTGTCGGTGAAAGTTCATAATTTTTACGGGAAAAGCATAGTAGAGATTGACATTAAAGAAGGTATTGAAAAACCCTATCAGTGCAGGCACGGATTCTTTTTGAGGCAGGGTGCTAATACTCAAAAAATGAGGCGTACTGAGATTGTATCAATTGTTCTGGACTCGCATGGAGGATCGTTTGATTCTAAAATAAACGCAGAATTCAGCATAAAAAGGGATTTTGATGCCGAGAAGTTCAAGGCATATCTTGAGTTCGCAGGACTCAGCGTAAAAATGAGAAATGAAACACTTCTTGCCAGTCTTGATCTCATGAAAGACGGAAAAATGACAAATGCAGGAGTGCTGTTTTTTGCCAAACAGACTCAGCATTTCTTTAGAAACAGCCTGTTTACATGCGCTTTATTTCGCGGCAGCGAAAGAACGGACGTGATTGACAGAAAGGATATTAAAGGAGGTTTGTTTGAAGTGATAGGTGATGTTATGAAATTTGTTGAAAAGCATACAAAAGTGGCCTACCGTTTTACGGGAAAGCCGAGGCGTGAGAGTGTTTATGAATATCCGATTAAAGCGGTTAGGGAAGCTGTGATAAATTCAGTAATGCATAAATACTACCCTGAAACCGGGCATAATAATATGCTGTTTATGTACTCTGACAGGATAGAGATAGAAAATTTCTGGATAAAACCAAAAGAATTTATATTGGGTGAAACTGTACACAGGCAGAATCCTCTTATCAGTGATCTGTTTAACCGTATTCAAATGGGAGAAAGGCTTGGTACTGGAATTAAGAGAATACGCCAGGAATGTAAAAAAATATTGTCGCCTGCCCCTGATATAATAGCCAGGGATAATCATTTTTATATTACTTTTAAGC
>CAYGHG010000170.1:0-3459 GCA_964349515.1 uncultured Spirochaetia bacterium | reverse complement strand
GTGATTATTTTAGTTTGAGTGATGAATCAGAAACCGTACTTTTTCTTTCCTTTACCCGGTTCTCCCTCGCTTACGTTTTTAAGCGCCGGCGAGAGCGGCAGAACCGTGCCCTCCACATAGCCGCGCTCCACAGAGACGGTGCGCAGCGCCTCTATCCTGCCCCCAAAACCCGGGTGCGTGGTAAAAAAATAGGCATACTCCGGCATTTTCTCCATTTTTTTCATCTTTTCAAACAGGTGCGAAGAGCCGCCTGTATGCCCGTAAACATCATACAACAGCTCAAGGGCAAACAAGTCCGCCCTCTTTTCCTGGTCGCGGGAAAACTTAAGCGTAGTGGCCGGTATGATCAACTCCGCAATCCTGCCCGCGCCGCTGTCCCCTCCCCCCGCTATTACCGCCGATAGCGCCATGACCAGAAAAGCCCTGCCAATACCGCGCAGGTGGTCGCGGTATTCGTAATGCCCGAGCTCATGCGCGAGAATAAATGCAAGTTCATTTTCTGATTTTACCTTATTTAACAGCCCCGAGAAAATGACAATATTTCCGCCCGGCAGGGCAAGTGCGTTTGCGTCAGCGGTATATACCACGTGTATTTTAAATTCATAGGGCATGGGAGGGGCTTTCGCAATGAGCTTGGCCATTATCTTTTCAAGCGCCTTTTCCGCTTCATCCCGTTTTCCGTCGTCAACGGTTTTTACATAGCCCCCGCCTATTTTTGCTTCAAGCGCGGGCGGGATATGCGGTGCGGCAAAATCAACGGCAAAACCGAGAAGGATATATAGAAGGGAGACAAAAGCAAAAGCAGCGGCAACCATCCATATGAATTCAACCCCCTGGTTTACTTTCGGGACATTGACGTTTCCATCCGCCTCTTTGGGCACAAATTTCATTTTTTCAGCACAACCCCGGTGCCGTATGCAAAAACCTCAACGCTGCCAGTCCCGCCTTTGCGGTTGGCGTTTTGGCCTATGGAAGACGTTTCAATCCTCATGTTAATTATTATTGAACATCCGGCTTTTGCCGCGCGCTCCTTCATCCTCAAAACCGCCTCGCGCCTGCCCCTGTCAATCAGGGTTTCATATGATGTAATTCTGCCGCCGAATATCGTTTTTAAACCGGCTGCAATCATCTTGAAATAATCAAGCGCCACCACGCACTCGCCCATGACAAGATACACTTTTTCAATATTTTTTTCTTCAATACCCGCATCCTCCATGGTTACGGCAGGCAGCCCGGTTAGAGAGCTCTCCCGCCTCTTTATGGAAGCATAGTGCCTTTTCTCGGCTATGGTTCCGGCTATAAAGCCCGTGACCACAAGTATAATAAATATTATCAGGTCGTTCATATTACTCCGCCTTTACCGCTGTCCCGTAAACATAAAGCTCCGCCGCACCCTGCGTTATGGACGAGGTGGAGAACCTTATGTTTACAACAGCGTTTGCCCCGAGTTTTTCCGCCTGCTCCATCATTCTGCGGATGGCCTCGTTCCTGGATTCTTTCAGGAGTTCTGTGTAGCCTTTCAGCTCGCCTCCGACGATGTTCTTAAGCCCGGCCATAATATCCCGCCCTATGTGTTTTGCCCTGACCGTACTGCCTGACACAAGCCCGTAATGCTCCGTGATTTTCCTGCCCGGTACGCTTTCCATGTTCGTAAGTATCATCTTATCCTCCTATTTTGAAAAAAAGTTTTTTACCTTACCCGCAAAAGACCCTTTTTTTGACATAAGGGCCTTTATTTCTTCCATGGCTTCCTCTGCCGCCTTTTCGCCGGCCGCCATAATCTCTTTTTTCCTGCCTAAATCAAAGGGGTTCATATTCTCAAGCTTCGGCCTTATTATCACATCGGCATCAGCCATGCTCTTATGCTTCATGTTCTGCTCCACAGCCACCTGCCAGCCCTTCCAGACAATTGAAAAAATATCCCTGTGCTTTCTTATGTCAAGATGCGTGCATGTCGTAATATCAACAGCTATGACAAAATCAGCGCCTCTGGCTTTTAACACATCGGCCGGAAGGTTGTTTGTAACGCCGCCGTCTATGAAAAGCCCATCTTCCGTTTCAGTGGGCGCAAAAATACCCGGCAGCCCCGTGCTGGCGCGCACCGCCTTTTCTATCGGCCCTTTGTCAAAAACCTTTTCATTGCCGGTTATTATGTCTGTGGCGACGGAGTAATATGGTATTTTGGTCTCTTCCATGTTGCGGGGCTCTATCTTTTTTTTTAAAAAATCCCCGAGCCTCTCCATTGAAACAAGCCCTTCTTTCGGGATGGTCGGCATTGCTATATCCGTCCAGTCAAGAGAAAGGGCTGTTTCTTCCAGTTTCTTCGCATCCATTACAGAGGCGTATATGGCGGCAATAAGGCTTCCGACGGAAGAGCCCGCTATCATCGAAATATCAATGCCTTCGCGCTCAAGCACTTTTATCACGCCGACGTGCGCATAACCATAAGCCGCCCCGCCGCCTAATGCAACTCCGATTTTCATTTTTACCCGCCTTTAAAACAGAGTATTTCAAAATTTATTGGTTATAGTTCAGTAATTGAGCATCAGTTTTTATTAAGCCCCAAATCCCTGCACACGTTTTCCACGACAGCGGTATCAACATTTTCTTTTTTCATGAGAAAAGCCTCTAAAAGCGCATTGTCGCATATCGTATTTATCAGCCTCGGTGTGCCTTTTGAATAGGTAAAAATTTCTTCAAGAGCCTGTTCGGAGAAAATTTCCCTCAAAGCCCCCGCCACTTTCATTCTGTGCCGTATGTATTTTATGGCGGCTTCCCGGTCCAACAGTTTCAGTTTGAATTTTACCGCTATTCTCTGCTGCAGGGGCGGGTCAATGGCTATATTTGCGTCAAGCTCCGGCATTCCCACAAGTACAAGAGTCAGCAGTTTTCTGCCCGGCACTTCAAGGTTTAAAAGCCCCCTGAACTCCTCAAAAATTTCCCTGTTTTTCAGCATATTGGCTTCATCAATTATTACCACCGCTCTTTTTCCGCCGTCATAGAGTTCTGTCAGTTTCTTATAGAGCTGGGGTATAAGGGTTTCCTTTGACTCGCCGGGTTTTTCCACGCCTATCTGGGAAGCAATTCTTTTCAAAAGCCAGGAAGCGCTTATTTCAGAATGCACTATTATCAGAAGCGATACTATGAAACCGGGGTCATTTTCAAGGCGCTCAAGAGCTTTTCTCGCAAGCAGGGTTTTTCCCGCGCCGATATCACCCAGCATCACCACGAGCCCCTTCATTGTCTCGGCAGCGTGCATAATTTTGAGCATGGCTTCATTGTGCTGTTCGCTTTCGTAGTAGAAACGGGAATCCGGCGCATTTGAAAAAGGCTGCTCTGAAAGTTTAAAAAAGTTCTCGTAACTCATTTCCACCCCACAGTTTAAATTCGTCAGTCCGCCTTCACGCCTTCACGCCTTCACGCCTTCACGCCTTCACGCCTTCACGCCTTCACGCCTTC
>CAYGHG010000169.1:0-3527 GCA_964349515.1 uncultured Spirochaetia bacterium | reverse complement strand
ACCCTCCTGTAATAAAAATAATTGTAACCAGTACAAGTATAACATACTTATTCATTTAGTACCCTCCTAAAGGTTTTTCCAACCCAGTTTTCTTCATCATTTCAACTTGAAAAGCATGACAATTTTGTCCAATAGGCCAACTCCATTTACCCGAATAACGAGCTGAGAACTCTCGAATTTCGTCAGCAACCTCTTTCGTGTTTCTGAATCTGCTATTCCTTTTTAATTTTGGACTAAAATTCTCGTCACCGATATCATTTTCGTGTGGATCGTGCGATGAACTCCCGCGGAAACTTGTCACTCCATTAAGTTCTCCTTCAACACCTAACAACAATCCTTTGATCGATCCCACAGGATACTTTGGCCACCACCCATAACTCTCTTCTATCCTAGGTTTTTTTCCAATTTCCACCCACCAGTGCCCCCACTTATCACTTCGTTCAAAATTTATATGTTTTCTTCTGAATACAATTTCTTCCAAAATCATACCCCGTTCATCAGCTATTAAAATAGCAGGATAAGACGCAAGAATACCGCCAACTTCGTAGGTGATCATCATAGATACTGCATATAAATATCCGCTTGGGTCTTGTTTATTTATAGCATCGTTACCAAATGCAAAATATTTATTCAACGTCATCGGCTCTTCCGGGATACCCTCAAACGCATCCATCGATACAAACCGCCCGGTAGCAGGCTCATACCATCTCGCCCTCAAATAAACAAGATTCGTTGCAGGGTCGGCGTACTCCCCGTGTAAACCGTAATCACACGGTGTCGTGCCCGAGCGTTCCAGCAGATTGCCCCACGCGTCATAGTCCATCGTGTCCGTAACAGCACCGCTGTCATCTGTCAATGACTGTCCTGCCCATCAATTATCAACACACTCCACCCTAAAAATTGGTTGCCATTTCATCCTCCGGTGTTATAAAACACAGCCTTGCATCTACAACAGATTTTACCACAGATTTTCTAATTACGTCAAATTTGTCCCAGCGCGGATTTTTAATTAATTCCATTTCTTTTTTTGCTTCACCTATCAGCCTGAATAGTTCTATTTCATCCTCCTTTCTGTAATTTTCCGCTTTTTCATACATCACCGCGCTTGTATTGCCGTTAAAAATCTTCCTCGGCAGATCGTGGTTCATTACGCAGATTGCCTTATCCGCTTTTTCACATATTTCCTTTACGCTTATTATTCTTTTTTTAGGAAAAAATTTCTTAAATGTAAGGTTTATTCTTTCCTCCTTTCCGTTAAAAAGCGGGTAATGTTTCGGGCTTGGCATTGACGCAATTTCTTTTTCCGAAAGAAATACTTCCATTTGTTCCGTAATAAACTCACAACCCCTGTCAAATTTAACAACAAGCGGTTTTATCCTAAGTTTGTCTATGGTTTCATTCACCAGATGCACTGCCTTATCCGCCGTATTAAGATGCCCGGCAGCGTACCCGAGAATGCACCTGGAGTATTCCTCGACAAGCAGCTGTATCAATATCCAGCCCTCCTCGCTCAGCAGTTTTATGCTGTCAACAGACCAGCACACGTTCTTTTTCAGCCATTCATAAGTCTTCAGTATTCTTGCCGCTTCTTTTTCCTCCGGCATCGGCTTCAGCCCGTTTTCTTTCAGTATCTTTCCTGCTGTCGTAGGGGATATTCCCGCCTTTATTCCAACCACATAATCCGAGGCTATTTCCCTGAAATTATTGAATATACTTATTACATTTTCTACGGTTTCTTTCGTAACAGCCCACCAGGCATTCTTCGGCCCTGTCTTCCTGTCTTTTAAATCCTCCCTGTTTTTCCAGGAATAGTACAGGGCCCTGTTCCTGCCGATTTCTTCAAAATATTTTTTCACGCTTACTCCAGCCTTAAGCGCTTCTTCGGCACCTGCGAGAATACACCTTTTGCAATCCTCTGAATACCCTCGTTTTTTTTTACGTCATCATCCTCTTTTTTGTTAAAAAACCCCATTGCCTGCCGCGCTATCTGCAGGTCCTGTTTCGCCTTTCTTTTCTCTGCTTCCAGTTCCTCCACCCTCTTTAAAAGGATCTGTTCTTTCTCCTTTGCCTTCAGATAGCTCTCCCTCAGGTTCTCGTCCGGCACATAGTTCTTCGGCTTTCTTCCCCTCTTCCTGCCCTGCCCCATAAACGCCTGTGCCATCTGCAGTATTGCTTTGTTCTTCCACTGTCTCACCGCTTCCTTTGTCACCCCCATTTCCGCCATTATCTCTTTCTGTTTTTTCCGCTTCGTTAGTATCATCAGCACGGCTTTCGCTTTCTCCTTCTCCGGTATGTCCCTGTAATACTTCCTGTTCATCGTTTCTGTTTTTATTTCCGGCTGCGCCCCCGCCTGTCTCTGTGTGCTCATTTCCTGTTCCTGCGGCATCTGCTGTTCCATTTTCCTCGTCCCCCTTATTATTATTTATTTTTTCTGTATCCGCCGGGTTTAAAGTCATACTGCCGTCCCTGGCTATTACCCGGATTTCCTGCCCGCCTATTTTCCCTACTAAATACACAGGCTCTTTTATTCTTCTCGGGTCGTTAATCAGCCCTTCCTTTACCATTACAGAGCCTTTTTCCATTACTTCCTTTACGGAATTTTCAACGCTGAAAAATCTGTCTGCAGGCACAAGCCCGCCTATCCCCTGATGCGGCCGCTTAAAATTGTACCATTCCGCCCATTTACCTATTTTTTCCTGCGCTTCTTCAAAACTCGCGATTGGCTCTTTGCTCAGCAGCTCCTGGTACATGTTCCGCCACAAAGATTCCACTTTCCCGAGCGTTTGAGGATGGTACGGCCTGCTTCTTATCTGCCTTATGCCGCTTTTTACGAGATATTTCTGAAACATGTTGCTTCCGCGCCATGTATAAAACTGCCTGCCGTTATCTGTGAGCATTTCCTTTGGCATCCCGTATTTTTCTATTGCGTTTTTCAGTACGTCAAGCGCCTTGTCGCTGGTCTGGTTTCTAAAGACCCCTATGCTCACAATAAACCTCGAATAATCGTCCAGACAGGCTATTACATAAACCCTGTACAATCCCTGCAGCATGAAAGTCATTATGTCCATCTGGTACATTTCGCCCGGCTTGCTTCTCTCAAACCGTTGCGGTTCTTTACCAGCATTTCCCCATAAAGTCCTTTTTTTCTGCAGTAATTCCGCGGTTCTCGGGTCTTCTTTCAGTATCTTTTCCACCGAGTCACGCCCGACCTTTACAAACCTGTTACGCAGCATATAATCCCGTATTTTTTTTACCCCAAGCCCCGGCTTTTCTATCTTTAGCTTAATTATCTCTTCCTGCACTGCCGCAGCCACAGGTTCCGCCTTTTTAACGCCTCTTACGTCGGCTAAAGCATCTTCGCCGTTTAATTTGAGTTTTTCCTGCCAGCTTTTTAAAGTTGCTACCCCCAACCCGTACCATTTACAAAATACAGTTATTGGGGCGCCGGTCTGCTCGAATTCCCTGATTAGTTTTAGTTTTTCTTCCTTGGAATATATCTTTTGAGGTGTGTTCTTCCGGGTATATTT
>CAYGHG010000168.1:0-3695 GCA_964349515.1 uncultured Spirochaetia bacterium | reverse complement strand
TTAGGGGACGCGTTTTGTTTTTTTGACGTAAAAAACCTCTGCGCGGGCTTTGTGAATAAAGCTGTGTCCGAAAAGCCTTGAAAAAAACCTTAAAACTTGGATAATTATAGCCGTTACGTCATTATCCGGAGGTTTTTTATGAAGAAGTTCCTAAAGGTACTGCTGGTAATATTTATTGCCTTCGCCGCGCTTGTTATTGCGGCGGTAGCATCCATATCATTGTGGTTTCCTTTTGACAGGGTAAAAGAATACGCCGTAAAAGAGGCCTCCGAACTGACCGGCAGGGAAATCACAATCAGTGAAATCGGATTTAACATATTCAAGGGTTTTGAAATAAAGGGTTTTGAAATGAAAGAGAGTGCAAAACTCGGAAAAAAGACTTTCATCAAAGACGACTACATAACCCTGAACTACAACCTGTTCGCGCTGATTAAAAAAGATATAGTAATCAATTCATTTGAACTCCACAAACCCTACATACAGATTATAAAGGACAAAGAGGGCAATTTCAACTTCAGCGATATTATTGAAAACATGAACAAAGCAAAGGCCGAAAAGGCGGCAAGAGCCAAAAAACAGCCGGCACAGAAAGAAACAACGGGTAAAGAAAAGAAAAAAGCTGATGTTTCAAATTATATAGACAACGTAATAGTTACGAGCGTAAAAATAACCGGTGCGAATTTTATCTACCGCGACAACTCAAAACCAAAGCCTGTGGATCTTAAAATAGAAAACTTCAATTTTACCCTCGATGACCTTGTAATGAGCGCTGTAAAACCCGTGAGGCTCTCTTCCGACAGCAGGATATTTTTTAACGGCTACAACATCCCGTTTGTCCTTGAAGCTGAGGCCAAAACAGACCTCTCTGTCATGAAAATCAACATAAACATAAAAAGGCTCGGCATAGGCGGCATCGAATCAACAGGAACTGTTGACATATCAGGGACGGACAATATTAAAGGCAGGATGAACTCGGTTTCAAATACCAAAAAGATGATGGAGGTACTGCCGCCGGACCTCGCGCAAAAGATAAAAGACGTAAACGCCGCAATTGACATCAATAACGACGTAAGCTTTGCGCTTGCCTCAAAAAAATTCACATTTAACAACACGCTCACCCTGAGCAACGGCACATTTATCTACAAAGAAAAGAAATTTCTTGAGCAGCTCAAGGGGAGCATAAAAGTAAACAGCTCTTATAACGCCTCCGGAAAAATTGAGATGATGCTTGCAGGCTCAAAAGTAAACATGGATTTCACCGGTGAAGACGTAAACAAGCCGCTTGAAAGCGCGGTTACCGTTAATATTAATTCGCCCAAATTTGCGATTGAGTACCTGCTGGCGCTTTTTCCGCAGAAAGAAAAGCCAAAGGACAGGCCAAAACTCACGCAGGAGCAGATCAAAGCACAAAAAACAGCCTCTTCCGCAAAGACTACGGCCGCCCTGCGCTCGGCAAAAGGAAAAAAACTGCCCGGCATTTACCTGAACATATCGGCAGGGTCGGTGGTTTATAAAACAATACAGACGGGAAAGGCGAATTTGAGCATAAGGCTCACAGACAACAAACTCTATTCCGAGACAGCGGTCAATTTCTACAGCGGCACCATAAGCAACAATCTTACGGCGGACATAAACAAAGAGAGTTACTCAAACAGCACGGTAATAAGAAACGTGGAAGCAAACAGGCTGATAGACGATGCCGTGGCGGTCATGCCGAAAAAACTTGATAAGCAGGGAAAAGAGGCCAAAACAATACTCAATGAAATACAGAACAAAGTTTACGGCTCACTTCATATGAATTCGGATTTCAGCGGGGCGACCTTTGCAAACATCCCGCACACAATAAAAGGAAGCGGAAAGTTTGACGTTAAAAACGGGAGGCTCACCGCGGTCAATATAGGAAAGGACCTTGCACGGCAGATAGGCGCCGAGTTCCTGGGCCGTGACATACCTTTTGACACCATGAAGGCTGATTTTGACATGGCGTCAGGCAGGATTAATATTAAAAACCTTGCGATCATGCACGGTGTGAACGGTGAAAAAGGAGATATCAGGATAAAAGGCTCGGGCTATGTCACGGTTGAGAACGCGCTTGATTTCAGGCTGATAACGGACATCAACCCGAGAGAGGCCAAAAATATTGAGCGCTTCATCGCCGGCAGCCTGGGGATCCGTGATTTCAGCTATGCATACAACACTGACGGATGGATGCCTCTTGACTTCAGGATATACAACACCATATATGACAAGAAATACGACTTCGCCCAGGACAGGATGCTGCAGAATGTCAGCAGAAACCTCCGGAAAAAAGCCGCCGAAGAGGGCGGCAAATACCTGCAAAAACAGGGCGAAGAACTTCTGAAGAATCTGTTTAAGAAATGAAAAAACTGCTTATTGCCGCCGCAGCGGCGCTTCTTTCAGGGTGTGCCTCATATGAAGGGCATAAAAGCACTGTGGCCGGTTTTGAGCCCGAGCTTAAAAAAAATGAAAAGAAAACAGCAATAGCGCTCGCAGGCGATGTCATGCTCGGCCGCAATGTGGCTCATAAGATTCTAAAATACGGCCCTGACTATCCTTTTGAATTTGCCGCAGTTTATATCTCGGGGACTGCCGCGGCTTTTTGCAACCTGGAGAGCCCGCTTATATATGAGGACAAGACCACGACGCTTCAGAAAAACGGGCCGAAAAAAATCCACTTCTTCGGTGTGTCAGAGGCGGCCAAGGGCATAAAAAACGCAGGCTTCACCGTGGTGTCGCTTGCCAACAATCATACGCTTGACTACAGGCAAAACGGCGTGAAACAGACTCTTCAGATACTGGAAGAGAACGGCATTATGTGGAACGGCATTGAAAAGGGAAACCTCGGGGTTCCGAATGAGCCCGCTATAATTGAAACTGACGAAGGCACTATCGGGCTGCTTTGTTACTCGGGCGTATCGCACTGGCGCTCGCAGGCCACAAAAACGCGCTGGGGCACAATGCCGGCAAATATAAATGTGATGAGGCGTGACATACGAAACGCCCGGAAAAAAGCCGACTTGATTATGGTTTATCTCCATTGGGGGCTTGAGGGCAGGAGCGTGAGAAAGGCACAGCGGGAAAAAGGCAGGCAGCTGATAGATGCAGGCGCTGATTTTGTATTCGGTTCCCACACGCACCTCTTTCAGGACATAGAAAAGTACGAGGGCAAGTTCATACTTTACGGGCTCGGCAATTTCGTCTTTGACATAAAGGCTGATAACACAAAAGACACGGCGCTGGTAAAAGTGTACCTCAAGGACAAAAAGTTTGACAGCATAAGGCTGTATCCCATGAGGATAGAAAATCACAGGCCGGTTCCCGTGACAGACAACGCAAAGGCAAGGGCGTTTGTAGAGGGGCTAAAACTGAGGGAAATAACTGTGGATGAGATATATAGGGACATATACTGAAGTTAAGAAGACAAAAGACACAAGACAAAAGTCGGGAAGACATAAAAGCAAATGCAGGGAAAATTTTTTGGTGGGCCCTGTAGGACTTGAACCTACGGCCAATAGATTATGAGTCTACTGCTCTAACCGACTGAGCTAAGGGCCCACCTAAGTTTGGACTTACATTATTAGCAAATTTCAGGGTATAATTCAAGCCTAAAATCCTTTTTTGTCAATGCAAAGTAGAAATGTCCTATTCTCTGCAAAGTAGAAATGTCCTGTTTC
>CAYGHG010000167.1:0-3734 GCA_964349515.1 uncultured Spirochaetia bacterium | reverse complement strand
ATATAATTCCATTTAACAGAATAACAGGCAATAACGACAGTAAACAAAGTTTTTTCATCTTTATAACACCCTTTTCAGCCCTTGAAATCATAATTTCTTATAAATATATTGCCAAAATTCAATTATTTTGTCAATAGTATAAAATGTGGGTTTAATACATATATTAACGTTGAATTAAATAAACATATATCGTGATATGAAACATTGTGTGTGCTTTTTCATTCAGAATATCTCATAACTATAGGTACATATGACCATTATTGATGTTTTTATAAACCAGCGTCTTATGTCTGCAAACAGCTATTTATCTTTCTATTTAATCATTGCAGCTGGGCCATCCATACTTTCTGGCTTGCAAGCGAAGGCAGCCACAGATTGTCCCACCCGATAAATGCCAGTATTTCACCGTCATCCGACCACACGGGGTTTTTGCCGAATAACTCATAAGGCATAAGCTCATGTGTCTCGTGCTGCGACATTACATGCGCTATTTTAATATTGGTTACCGGATTTACAAAATAAAATCTTCTGTATGTCTCTTCAAAAGCTATTCTCTTTCCGAGCAGGTCCCAGGTTATGTTTGCAATCCTGCCGCCTAACTGTGATTCATACACCATCCTCGGATCCCTGCCGTCCCTTTCAACCACCCACAATTCCTGATTTTCCTTTTTTTGCACCAGGAAAGCAAGCCTTTCCGAAGAAGCGGCCCACTCAAGGTCTGTAACAGGGTTTTTTCCGGAGTAGAGCCTTGTCCTGTAGGTGCCGTCGCTGTTTACTTTCCATACCGAGCCAAAATCATCATAATTGCAGCCGAGAGCCACTGTTGCCCCGTCATAGGACCACTTTGGCTGGGTTATACCGTTGCATTTTTCCATAAATATTTCTTTATTTTCTTTTCCGTCAGGCTTTATCGTAAATACCCGCCAGATGTTGCCGGATTCGGTGTAGTTTAATTTTACCCTCTTCTTTTTGTCAGTCATCCAGTAAGGCGAAACAGGCAGGCTCTGTTTTGACAGCTTTTTCGGGTTTGTGGCATTTGCGTTCATCACAGTGAATTCATTGCCCCTTATGTATATGACCTTTGACTCGGTAGAGTTCCACAGCGGGAAAAGCGCCCTGTCAGAAGCCCTCTTTATACTCAGTTCCCTTGCGTTTCTGCCGTCAAAATCAGACAGCTCAAGGAAAGTGTAACTGTCAACTTTGCTCACATAGAGAATTTTTGAACCTTCAGGCGACCAGAGCGGCATCATCTTGTCGTCGCCTTTTGGCAGCCTGTCAATCTGCTGTTTGTTAACGTCCGAGAGCCAGATATGGCTTTTATTTTTATCATCAATGGCGGCAAAAACAAACCTGGAAGAATCAGGCGACCACGCAGTCTTGTGGCTTACAGGCACTACTTTCATGCCTTCAATTATTTTGTCGATAGCCGCGAGCAATGCCTTGTCCTTTCCTACGGGATAGCCTTTTGCGTATCTTTTTTCAAGTTCCCTTTTATCGTCTTTGAGTTTTTTCTGCGCCTCTTGTATGCTCAGGTCATAAATACTGACGCTCTCTTTGTGTTTTTTGCCGGCTTTTTTTTCATCTTCATGCTTTTCAACAAGCGAGACATTCATCGCAACCCCCCAGACATCCCTGGGCGAATCCGCGTCATCAGCGGCGGTGAATATTAGAAAAGAGCCGTTGGCGTTAAATATAGGGGCATCCACGTGCCTTGGCAGCTTGAGATCGTCTTCGTTTTTAGGCGGCAGTTCTGTCAGGCCTATGGAAAGTGCATTTACAACCCCTAAGATATTCTGGTTTTTCTTTTTATTATGAACGTTATAGGCAAATGACCAGCTGTCGCCCGACCAGGCAAGCCCTGATATTTCAGTCTTGTAAGAAGGGGTAACAGGCGAATATGCAAGTACGTTATATGGAGGCCTGTAAATTATTGAAAAAGCGTAAACCGAAAGCATTAAAAATACCAGCACCACAAAAGAATAAGATACAACACGCGGCTTAAACCTCTCGCCTGATTCCAGCGGGTCTTTTGACAAAGATACAAGCACCAAAATCAGCGAAAGAACCGCCATAACAAATGACGGGATAACATTCATGTAAACAAAACTTATAGGCGCGATTACAGCAAGCGCCACAGCCGCAAACATTATCATATCAGCTGTCAGTTTTTGTTTGTTTTTAATAACATAAAGCAGGAAAGAAACGGCAAAAACAGCCGCAAGCGCCATAAGGCCGATCATTAAGATGTTTTTATTTATTTCAGGTTCAAAGGGCCTGAACATCTGAAAGGCGAAAAACCCGGTAATGAGCCCGAGTACAATCACAAGGCTCAGCCTTACCGCGTATTCAGCTTTGGCGTGCTCCGGCCTGAATTTTTTGATGTAAAGAATTTCAACAAGCGCGGCTGCCGCAAAAGCTGCCGCTCCGAGAAGCGCCGGAAGCGCCGCTGTTTTTTCCCCGCCTACGCCGAGCATAAGCCCGTAAACGCCGGCTATGACAAGCATTATCTGCAGTATCCTGTTCCACGCCTTTGAATCGATAAATGTGTACTTTACAAAGTCTCCGAAAGTCGCGTGAACTATCTCTGGCTCTTCAGCCTCGGGTACTTCTCCGCCCGTGCCTTCCGCTGTTTCCGCATCAGGCCCCGGTTCTGTTTTAGCTTTTGAGGACTCCGCCTCATCAAGCGGATTTGGTGTAGTATCTTTATACTCTTCTTTGTCAGCCATTATTTCCTCCGTCACTATTTATTGTAAAATGTATTTTACGGAAAAACCGGAATCATCTCTTATTTTAAGGGAAGAAATCCTGGAATCAAGCCAGGAAGCAAAACCCTGCCTTTTTATCGCAGTCATAACAGAAGGCCTGCCGCTTATACCGGCCATTGAAGCCGCAGTTTCTATGGCATCGTCAAGGTTTCCCATCTCATCAACAAGCCCTATTTGCATCGCCTGCCTGCCGGTAAAAATACGCCCGTCGGCTATTTTTTCTTGTACAGTTTTTATCACTCTGTTTTTCAACCTTGTTTCATCGTCAGATTTAATGCCATACGCCGCCGCAATCTGCGACTGCCTGCTGGCAGCCACGTCATCCACAAACTGATCAAGAACATCATCAGCCACAGCTTTTAAATATGCCCGTTCACGCTCTGTAGAGGGCCTGCTGAAAGAACCGGTGTCCTTAAATTCCCCTGTTTTTATTGTGGTAAATTTTATTCCCGCCTTATCAAGCAGTTTTTCCGCATTAAAGAAACTCATTATTACCCCTATGGACCCTGTTACAGAACCGGGATTTGCCACTATCCTGTCAGCTGCGGCAGCGATGTAATAAGCGCCCGACGCGGCAGTTCCTCCCATAGCCGCAACTATGACCTTGCCGCTGCTTTTTGATTTCTTAATCTGCCTGAAAATTTCCTGTGAAGCGCCTACAGAACCGCCGGGAGAATCTATGCTGAGGACTATAGCTTTTACGTTTTTATTGTCTGTAAAATACTTTAACTGAGACAGGACTTCCCTCGGATCCTCTATCGCTCCGAAAATGTTTATGAGCGCCACTTTTTTATTCACTGAAGAAATAGTGAACAAATTTGAGGTTGTCTTTTTTGATTTCTCTTCTTCACCCGATTTTGCAGGCGTAATAAATTGAAAAACAAATAATAAACAAATAACAGCTGTGACAATCCATATAACATGTTTTCGCATGATAAAATCCCTCTGAAATTATTATAAATTATAGGT
>CAYGHG010000166.1:0-3739 GCA_964349515.1 uncultured Spirochaetia bacterium | reverse complement strand
GTGGAGCTTCTTACCGTATCCGCCCCCTCCATATTGTCTATCATCGCGACGCCGCGCTCGTCGGAAACATCTTTTATGTTTGGGTTAAAATCGCTGTAGGCCACCTCCCCTCGCATTTCTATGTCAACGGGGATATTTACCCCCTCAACAAAAGGAAGCGAGTTAATAACAAAATTTATATCTTTCCTCTTAATATCAAGCTTTATGTCCCCGTCGGCTATGTACGATGAAAAGGGCGTTGAAATGTTTCTGTCCGTAGAGCGCGCATCAGGTACGTCCGTGCCTGCGTTTGCCATTTTCATCAGGAACGTGCCGCCGAGTGTCAGGTTGTCAAGCAGCTTGTACTCGGCGCGGGCGCCGAGCATATTGTTCTGAAAAGTCTGGAAAAACGGCGAATACTCGTAGTATATCTCTATCCTCGATTCGGGGAGTATCCTGTCCTGGTTTACAAAAGTTATGTCACCGGTCTCATAAAGTATATAGTAGTCCCTGTCTTTCCGCAAAAGATCCCCGTCAACTATTACCCTCTCGCTTCCCGCCACCACCGGGGTATTGTCAAGCCTGTACGAAGAAACATAGTACCGGTATTTAAGTTCTATCCTGTAGTTTGACCTTACCCCTCCCGGGTTGACATTATAAGCGTCTGCTTTATCGCCTGTATTAAACTGTGTCAGCGGGTCAAGAGGGTCAGCCGCCCTGGCCACGCCGAGGGAAAAAGGAAATACGGCTTTAAACTTGATTATTCCGAGGTCTGTGTCTATCTCATAAAACCTGTCAGCATCAGCCTCCCACGGCTGCGGCAGCTGCTGGTCGGTATTGCCGTCAATACTGTATGCATAAATCCTGAAATAGTCTGTATCTGTTTTCGGGTTAAAAATGTTCTGGTCCCCTATGTAATAAAAGTTCACAATCTTGTGGGACAGGTCCACAGTGGATATATTGTCTGAACCGCGCTGTATCAGATGGGCGCTGTTTGAAGTGTAGCCGTTGGGATTGGAATTCAGCCCGCTTTCGGCAAAATCAAAAGTACCCGAAGAGGTGTACCCTATCACCTCGCCCGCGGTAGTCTCATAGGCCACGGCAATCACGAATCTGTCAGGCACATAAAAGTTAAATTTTATTACGCCGTTCAGGTAATCAATCGTATAGTCATTGCCGAGATACTTGCGGTCAAATTTGAATTTTCCTGTTTCAGTTATTATGGTGTTGCCGAGGTTGTTCATTTCATCGCGGTCGTCTATGTACACTTCCACAGTCCCCGGTTTAATATATACAGGCTCGCCCGTATGAGCCGGGTTGAAAGCCGATACATGCGCCGGGTCTTTTGATATGTAGTAGTAAGTGCCGTTTATAAAATCCCTGTCAAATATGACTCTTCCTTCCTTACCGCCGTCTTCTTTTTTTCTTAAGCGGCCGGTAAAGGTCTGCTTTTCACTTATGCCTTTTGTCTGTGCCGCCAGCGCGCTTATTGTGAATCTGTCGCCTATGGCGGCTTTCAGCTGGAGCCCGAAGAGCGATTCGGAAAAACTCACATACCGGGTGCCCGGGAAACTTAAATTTATGTCGCCGAACAGGGCTTCCTGCACGGTGTCGGTCTGGTCGCCTTTGTATTCAATAATAATCTTTGTCATCTCGTCGCCCATCAGCCTCGTGTCGTCATAGTCCACATTTACGCGTATATTTTTGCCGATGTTTCCTTCAAGCTTCAGCCTGAAAGTCTGCCTTATGTCTATGGAGTTAGTATAGGCGTCTGTTATATAAACAGGCAGCTGCCTGCCCGTGTACCAGATGTTTTTATGAATAAAGTCAAAGGTCTTTCTCCCCGAGAGTTTCAGCATTGATTCCGGCGGCAGGCCGTACTGCGACACATCAGCCGACAATATGCCGCTCTTTCCTATTTCCATGTAAGGAATTTTATACTGAAGCGGCTGGGATATTTCCCCGCCATTACCGTTGACGTCAACCGCAACCACATAATAGGAATAATCCGCCCCTGTTTCAGGCGGCGTTTCGCTGTTTACTATATTGTCGAAATAAAAGAAGTTTCCATCCTCATCCGTCATCAGCCTGGCAGGCCGCTCGTTGACAGGTTTTTCAGGCATTTTGCCGGCTTCCGAAGAACGGAAAATATTATAGTGGGCTATTCCGTATGTGCCCTGCGATTCAGGCGCCAGCCAGGATATCTTGACGCTTTCCTGTGAAACCGCCCTCGCGGTTACGTTTCTCGGAGCAGAGATGGAAGCATAAGGCGATGCATTGAAAGGCCCTGCATAATCAGAAACATTTCCCGCCTCGTCAACGCTCTCAATCTTGTATGTATAAAAAACACCTTCGCTTAAATTCGCATCCGTATATGTAAGCGCCTTTATAACGTCGCTGTTCAGTTTCCCGTCAGGTTCGGCGCTCACCGAGCGGTAGATGTTATATCCTGCAAGCGCTTTTTCACCCGTTGAATCAGGCGGCTCCCAGGTCAATGTCACCGAAGTGGATGTTGTGGTAAATTTTATGCTTTTCGGGGGCGCAAGCGGGCCTATGGGAAGGGCTTCGGCTGTTTCAGAATCATCGCTCTCCCTCCCCTCAAAATCGGTAAACGTTGCACGGTAGTAGTGTTTCACCGCATGTTTCGGGGGGGCTGTGCTGAATGCGGCGCTGTCAATATATGAATTGTGCTTGAGGGGCTCTTTATTGATTTTTTCAAAACCGGCATCAGGCTCAAACGAGCGGTAAACGTCATAGCGCGCCGCTGCCGGCACTGCCTGCCACGACAGCTCCACAGACAGCCCCGTCGAAGCTGTTTTCAGTCCTTCCGGCCCTTTTGCCGCCTCTACAACGAGAGTTTCCATAGCAGGCGTTGGGACAGAAACCTCGGCTGCCGCTGCGCCTTCATACGCGGGCGGTTCCGGAAAATTCCCGTCTTCGGTTTCCGGCCCTGCTGTTATCGAAGCGGCAAGAATCAACACCGCAGCTAATATACCGGCTCTTTTTTTTATTTTCAAAATTTCCGCCTTATCTTATTTGTCAGCGGTCAGCTGTCGTGCTTATGATGCTTATTTCCTCTTTTTTTATCCTGTCAGAAATCTGAATGATACCGAGTCCTTTGGCGTACCATATTGTTTTGTCAATATAGGGCCTGCCTTCATATTTTACCTTTATTGCCCTGAAAGTCCCGGCAGCGGTATCTTTTTCGCCCTCTTCCTCAACCGTACCCGATACTTCTTTTCCCTGAAAGACCGCCGCCTTAAAAGGCTGCCCCTTCTTGTATTTCAAAGGCAGCATTACAAACGGGCTTTTTCTTACCTTGCCGAAATTTGAGGAAAACCCCGCCCTCGCGTAGCCTTCCTCCGTCTCGCAGTAGTATTCCTGCTCCTGGCTGAAATTCGTCTGATTCACCCTGTTTAATACCCTGCATTCCTTCCCGTCCACACTCACTATCTTGTCTGTAAAAGACCATTTCTCAAAACTTTTCCCCTTTACGTTGTAGGTGTTCTCCGTACCCGGATTAACGGGAAAATAGACGGAGCTTTTTTTGCCGGAAACTGTGGTTGATATTGCCGCCGCCGCAACTATGATAATCACGGCCGCTATTACCACTCCCGCTATCAGCGGTATGTTTGACCTGATAAAATCCTTTTTTTCAGACTGTTCTTTTCTCTCAAGCAGCTTGTCTATGTCTATTTCAGCCATTTTTTTCTTCCTCCTTTTTTAATACTTCCTCCGCCGCGTCGAAAACCTCCCCCGG
>CAYGHG010000165.1:0-3796 GCA_964349515.1 uncultured Spirochaetia bacterium | reverse complement strand
ACATTAAATACATCAAAAAATAAATGGAAAATCCTAAAAAATGCTGATAAAATAGTTAAAATATAGGAAAAAGCAATCTTCTAAAAAACCTACAATTTGAGGGGGACTTGAATGAAGGTAGTAATACTTGCAGGAGGATTCGGGGCAAGAATAAGTGAGGAAAGCCACCTGAGGCCAAAGCCTATGATAGAAATTGGAGGCAGGCCCATACTCTGGCATATTATGAAACATTACTCATATTACGGTTTTAATGAATTTATAATATGTTGTGGATACAGAGGTTATATTATCAAAGAGTTTTTTGCCAATTACTATCTGCACCGCTCTGACGTGACTTTTGATTTTTCCGCTGAAAACAAAATGATAATACACAATAACGTGGCAGAGCCGTGGAAAGTAACCCTTGTTGACACCGGTGTCAATACCATGACAGGCGGCAGGATAAAAAGAATACAAAAATATACTGAAAATGAAACTTTCATGCTCACATACGGTGACGGAGTTTCAAATGTTGACCTGAAAAAACTTGCAGACTTTCATAAGAAGTCCGGAAAGACACTCACCGTAACAGCCATACAGCCTGCGGGCAGGTTTGGCATGATAGAGGTTGACGAGCCGACAGGAAATGCCGCTTTTACAGAAAAACCGAAAGACAACGGCGCGCTGGTTAACGGTGGGTATATGGTTGTCGAGCCTGATGTTTTTGGTTATATAAAAGGGGACAAGACTGTTTTTGAAAAAGATGTGGTAGAGAAGCTGGGGGCAGAGGGTAAACTTGCGGCAAACAGGCACAAAGGCTTCTGGCAGTGCATGGATACTCTCAGGGATAAAAATTATCTTGAAGAGCTGATAACTGAAAATAAAGCGCAGTGGATGGTGTGGGAGAAATGAATCCGCCTTTTTATAAAGGCGCCAAAGTTTTTGTAACAGGCCACACGGGTTTTAAAGGCGCCTGGCTGTGCGGTGTACTAAATTTGGTTGGTGCCGAGGCCGGCGGATATGCGCTTGATACACCTGCGGGGCCGTCTCTTTTCAAATCCCTTGACATGAAAAAGAAAATAAATTCTCATATTTCAGACATCAGGGATATTGACAGGCTGACAACCGCGTTAAAAAAAACATCCCCTGAAATTGTAATTCACATGGCTGCACAGCCTCTGGTCAGGTATTCTTATGAAAACCCTGTTGAAACATATGAAGTAAATGTCATGGGTACGGTCAATGTGCTTGAAGCGTGCAGAAATGTTAAATCCATAAAATCAATCGTCATAGTAACTACTGACAAGGTATATGAAAATATTGAAAAAGAGGAAGGCTACAGGGAAGAGGAGAGGTTAAACGGCAGGGACCCGTACTCAAACTCCAAGTCCTGTGCCGAGCTCGCGGTTTCTTCCTATGTAAAATCTTTTTATAGCCATGAAGGCGCTCCTGCGGTGTCAACAGCGCGCTCGGGCAATGTAATAGGCGGAGGAGATTACTCCGCTGACAGGCTGATACCCGACTGTGTGAGGGCTGCAAATGCCGGCAAGCCGGTCATAATCAGAAACCCGGCGTCAGTCAGGCCTTACCAGCATGTTCTTGACTGCCTCTCGGGGTATCTGTGCCTCGCGGAAAAACAGCATGATAAAAAGTACGCGGGAGCATATAATTTCGGCCCTGATAACGGGGATTTTACCGACAATGAATCGCTTGTAAAAACCTTTTGTCAGGAGTGGGGCGGAGGCATGTCTTATCAAAATAAAGGCGATAACGGGCCTCATGAGGCAGGCCTGCTCAAGCTTGACATAACAAAGGCAAAGTCAGTTCTGGGTTGGAAACCGAAATTGGACGTTAAAAAAGCTGTTCAGATGACGGTGGAAATGGAAAAAGCGGCAGGGGACAGGAAAAGATACGCTGAAATAATGGAATCTCAGATAAGAGAGTACTTTAACTTATGAATTATCAGAGGGTTAACGGATGAGCGATAAAAACGAAAAACAGGCGAGAGAGGAAATACTAAAGCTTGTAGGGAATTATTGCAGGCAGTATCACTCTGCGCCTGAATATAAAAAAGGCAGCCGCATCCCATACGCCGGCAGGGTGTATGACGAGTCTGAAATGAAAAACCTCGCGGAAGCAACGCTTGATTTCTGGCTCACGGCGGGAAGATTTGCTGACAAATTTGAAAAAGATTTTGCCATGTACCTCGGCGTAAAAAAGGCCCTGCTGGTAAACTCCGGCTCATCTGCAAACCTGCTTGCCTTTATGACGCTGACGTCGCCGCTGCTCGGTGACAGGGCCATACAAAGAGGTGACGAGGTAATAACAGTTGCCGCAGGTTTCCCGACAACAGTCGCGCCGATAATCCAGTACGGCGCAGTGCCTGTATTCATAGACGTCACCATACCGCAGTATAACGCCGATGTTTCGGCGCTTGAAGGCGCTTTAAGTAAAAAGACAAAAGCAGTAATGCTCGCGCATACGCTCGGAAACCCGTTTGACCTGAAACGGGTAAAGGAGTTCTGTGATAAACACAAGCTCTGGCTGATAGAGGACAACTGCGACTCACTCGGCTCGCTTTACAGCTATGGCGGAACCTGGAGAAAAACAGGGACAATAGGCGACATAGGCACATCCAGTTTTTACCCGCCCCATCACATGACTATGGGAGAGGGCGGCGCTGTTTATACCGATAACCCTATGCTGGCAAAGATTGCCGCTTCATTCAGGGACTGGGGGAGGGACTGCGAGTGCGCCTCAGGACAGGATAATAAATGCGGTAAAAGATTTGACGGGCAGTACGGAGAACTTCCCAAAGGATACGACCACAAATATGTTTACTCCCATTTCGGCTATAACCTGAAAGCCACAGACATGCAGGCAGCGATAGGCTGCAGCCAGCTGGAAAAACTGTATATATTTACAAAAAAACGGTCAGATAACTGGGAGTTCCTGAAAAACAAACTAAAGCATCTGGAAGACTGCCTGATTCTGCCTGAGGCAGCCCCTGATTCAAAACCGAGCTGGTTTGGATTTTTGATTACAGTCAGGGCTGATAAAGGGCTCAGCAGGGAAAAGATAGTAAGGCATTTGGAGTCAAAGGGAATACAGACGAGAAATCTTTTCGCGGGAAATATCATAAAACATCCCTGCTTTGATGAGATGAGAAAGACAGGCAGTGGGTACAGGGTGTCAGAGACTCTTGAGAATACAGAAAGGATTATGAATGATGCTTTCTGGGTGGGTGTGTATCCCGGAATGAACGACGAAATGCTCTCTGACATGGCATCAGCAATAGAGGAAGCCTGCAGAGCGTGAAAAATTTAATTAAAAAAATATTTTCAGACAGAAGGGTACGTTTCCTTTTTGTAGGTGTGTTAAATACTATAGTTGGATATGGGTGCTTTGCAGGCGCAATTTTTTTTGGTCTTCATTATGTTGCCGCGCAAGCTGTGGCAAGTGTTTTTGCTATTTTACATAGTTATTTGTGGAATAAGTATTTTACTTTTAAAGTAAAAAAGAGATCTTTGAAAGAATTTGGAAGATTTGTATTGGTATATTTCCTGAGTTATTTGATAAATCTTATTTTGTTATTTTTAATTGTGACGGAACATCTTATTTTTGATGGTTTTCAAAAACACAAGCTGAAAAGTTGAAAAACAATAAAATTAAATCAGTTTCTTTAGTTGATGACAAATCAGTTTCAGTATTAGTTCCTAAAAACAAAAGTGATTATTTTCAACAATTATTGAATTTGTATAATTAATATTTCAAAAAACGTGATTAAAACACCTAAAAATGGTGATTAATATTCAGA
>CAYGHG010000164.1:0-3812 GCA_964349515.1 uncultured Spirochaetia bacterium | reverse complement strand
CTTTCAGTTTTCAGCTTTCAGCTTTCAGCTTTCAGCTTTCAGTTTTCAGCTTTCAGCTTAAAACATCTCACCAATACATCTCTTTTTATCCAAAATCTCCACATCTTATCCAATCCCTGCTTTATGCCTATTCTCGGGCCCTTTGAAACTCTGAATTTTTTCATGCCCTTCGGCGCTTCCGCTATATAGAGCGCTTTTCCTTTTATAAGATCCGCTTTGTTTAATTTCATGCCGATTTCAAGGGCTTCGCACAGCTTGCCCGGCCCGTTTGAAATCTGCAGGCTGTTTTTTATGCCGCGGTTTCTTTTCATCCGCTTTGCGCCGCGCAAAGGCTCTATGGCGCGAATCAGCACCGCGCCCGCCTCACCCTCTTTTTCCGAAGTTACATTCAGCATATGGTGAAAACCGTAGCAGAAGTAAACGTAAGCCCTTCCCGGAGGCCCGAACATCGGCTCGTTTCTTTTGGTACGCTTTCTGAAAGCGTGGCTGCCGGGGTCGTTTTTTTCTTTATAAGCCTCTGTCTCGGTAATAATGCCGCTTAATTCTTTCCCGCGGCAATTGCGCACCAGTGTCTTCCCGAGAAGCATTTTCGCAAGCTTAACCGTAGGCAGGGAGTAAAAGTTTTTTGAAAGCCTTTTCATTTTGGAGGCTCTAATAATTCCTTTACTATTGAGTTGACAAGGCCGCCGTCAGCTTTGCCTTTTACCTTTGGCATTATTTTTCCCATTACTTTGCCCATGTCTTTGGCTGAGGAGGCGCCTGTTTCCTTTATCGCGCCGGAGACAATCTGCCTGATTTCATCCGCACCGAGCTGCTGAGGCAGGTATTTCATTATGACTGTGAGTTCTTTTTCTTCCTTTTCAGCAAGGTCAGGCCTGGCTCCCTTTGTAAAACTCTCTATTGACTCTTTATGGGATTTGGCAATGGAGAAAATCACTCCCGTCAGATCTTCCTCCGGGAGTGATTTTCCCCGCCTGATCTCTTCATTCATCGCGGCCGCTTTAATCTGTCTGAGGACCGTAAGGCTTAACTCGTCCTTTGCTTTCATCGCTTCCTTTAAATCGGAAGCTATGCGTTCGCTTAATGTCATTTTCTTTTCAGCTTCTTTCTTTTTTTGCTTGCTGCCCAGGCTTTCTGTTTCTTTCTTACCGAGGGCGGCTCGTAGTATTCCCTTTTTTTCATTTCCTGAAGAATTCCCGCGTCCTGAACTTTTTTCTTGAACCGTTTCATCGCATCGTCTAAAGTTTCATTTTCCTTGATGTGAATTTCCGCCATTAACTTTCTCACCCGCCTCGCTTTTATGAGTTGACTTCTTTGTTTTATAAATAAATAACCCGGCTTGTTTGCCGGGAAAAACCGGTATTTCTCATCTCTTGTCTTCCTGATTTATAGTATACTCCTGAAAAACCAAAAGTCAAGTTTTCTGCCTTAAAAATATGGAGAAAAATTTTGTATCGTTTTATAAGAAAAGCGTTTTTGTTTCATTATACGGAACAGTTTGTGAATAATTGCACTTTCCTTGATTTTTGTTTATTTATTAACTAAAAATGACTTTACATCTCCACTGTAGAGACACCTCCGCGTGTGTCTCGTCTTTTTCGCCCTTTCACTCGTAAAAAATCATTGTCCTGACGAGCTTTTGTATGTGAGGGTATGATGAATAAGTGGCCATTGCCCTTACGCTTACCGGGTATGATTCCCCTTTTTTAAACAGCGTGCCGTCAAAATCAGGCGGTACGCTCCACATCACCTGGTTCCTGCCCTGCTCAAGACAGAGCCTGCTGCACACCTCTATATTGCCGCCTTGTATTTCTATCTCTATGGTGATGGTGGCTCTTTCTGTCAGCAGGAATTCAAACTGAAACTCCGAGGGCTTGATCTGCTTTGCCGTGAAATTTAAAACATCCGCGCCGAGCCAGAAATACTGGGCAGACTCCCTGTCCGAGATAAAAACCTGCCCGTAGTGTTTGTATATGGCTATGCCGGTGGGGCTGTCAAACTCATAATCCTGCGTGCCGTGTTTGCCGTAACCCGCTATGAAATCAAGGTCGCTGTTTAGCTTGTATATCCTTGAGTTCAGCCTGTCCACAGCGTAAACGTTTCCGAAATAATCCAAATCAAGAGTTGTAAGTTTGACATCTTTTTGGACTATGTTGTCTATTCTGACTGATTTTTCAAGCTTCCCCTCATGGGTGAACCGAAGCACCCTCGTCCCTGCGGCGTCAATACAGAAAATTTTATTTGCCCTGTAGCCGGTGTAGCGCTCGTTTTCGTCAGTCACCGCGATGCCTGTCGGGTCAGAGAGCCCGTTTTTGGAATCAAGCACCCGTATAAGCCCGCCTGACTTGTCAAAAATCTGTATGCGGTTGTTGCCCGTATCTGAAACGTAAATCCTTCCCATTGAATCAAGCTCCACGTATGCGGGCCTTAAAAACTGCCCTTTCTCGGAACCCTCTTCGCCTATGTTGCGGATAAAGCGCACCTGCTTGCCGTCGTTAAACCAGCGCGATATCCTGTTGTTGCCCGTGTCAGCCACATAAATGTCCCCGTATTCATTGCAGGCAATCCCTGTCGGGTTCATCAGCTGGCCTTTGCCGTCGCCTTTTGAGCCGAAAAGCGCGAGCGCGTGCATTGAAGGGTTGTATATGACCTCGCCGTTGCCCGAGTTGACCCCGTAAACCGTGAGCTGCCAGTCGTCCCGGCCCTTGTTTATTTTTCCGAAATCAACAAGCAGCTTGGTCGCCGCGAGATCCTGGGGGTTGTTGAAATTTGTCCTTGTGCCTAAAAAAACTTTTAACCAAAAAGGCGTGCCGCGGTGTAACCCAAAAGGGGTGTGCCAGTAAGAGGGGTAAACAAGTGTGGAGGGAAAACCGGTAATGGTGGTGACGTCCCCTTTTTTGTCAGCCCTTGCCTCTGCGGCGCAGAATAAAAACAGAACTGCCGCCGCAATCTGAAAAAACTTTGATTTTTTCATTAATCCGCCATGTTTTTCATTCAGTATTTGACCTGCCAGCTGATTCCTGCCGGTGTTATAGAAAAAACCTCTGTGCTCCTTTGAGGCGCGAGGGCCGCCTGCCCCGCCAATATGCCTATCACCGCTCCCGCGAGCACGTCAGAGGGCCAGTGCCTGCCCAAATATACCCTTGCAATCCCCGTAGCAGCCGCAGCGGCGTATGCAAGATACGACAAGCCGCAGCTTTGCTCCGCGTAACTGCCCGCTATCACAGCCGCCCAGGCAAATGCGACGGTTGTATGCCCCGAAGGAAACGAGTCGTCAAAAGAGCTGAAAGGCCTGTACATATAGGGCCCTGTGCCCGCAGAGGGCCTGTCCCTGCCTATGACGGTTTTTAATGTGGTTGAGATAATCCCCGCCACAGCGAGAGCCCGGACAGTATCATAAGCCGCCTTTTTCTCTTTTTCACTGCCTATTGCATATAAGACGCCGCAGCCGGCGAGAACGTTCACGCCGTCCCCCGCCTCATTGAAGAAACCAAACACAGCCCCCCCCGTTGCGCCTGAAGCCCCGCGTATCTCCTGCAGGAGATAAGCGTCATTTTTCATCAGCGCATACCCGGCAGCGCCGAGCCCCAGCGCCACAGCGCCGGTTACAAATGGTTCATCTATAAATCCGCGCCCAAGCGAAGGAAAGTCCTCAAAGAAAACCCGTGAAAAAAAGTTCTCCTCAGCCCAAAGGGATAAAGAAAAAGACATCAGCCCTGCAATTATTACAGCTTTTTTTATAAACTTCTCCATCACCTTCCCCTTTTGTCTTCTGTCTTCTTGTCTTCTGTCTTTTGTCTTCTGTCTTCTTG
>CAYGHG010000163.1:0-3897 GCA_964349515.1 uncultured Spirochaetia bacterium | reverse complement strand
CCATAGTTTCGTTTCTATACAAAGGGTCTTTAAAACGATATTTTTTTCCGGTCCTTTTTGTTTCGTCAAATTCATAAATATATCCGTCCCGTATTATGATTTTGTGACCGCCTAAAACAGCTTTTGTTCCTTTTGCACTTTCTATCCTTGCCATCTGCCCTTTTACAGCCATTTTCTGAGTAATATATCTGGTTTTCTTTTTCTTTTCTTTTGAATTCCCGTCAGGGAATGATGTTTTTACAATGTATTCCGCGGTTTCGTAAGGAATTTCAATCTTTACTGTGTTCTCTGCCATTAACAAAACTGCAACAGCTGCGAAACAAATAACGAATATATTTTTTTTCATTTTTCGCCCCTTTTGTTTAATTGCCAAACAAGGATTTTAATACGTTCTCCGCCTGTTTTGCGGTTGTGTTTATTAAGTCATCGGCATTAATCGCGGCCCGGCTTTCTTCTTCGCCGCCGTCTTCTTCCTCATCCTGTTCCGCTGCGCTGCTGCTGCGTGCTGCAGTTGTGTTGCTGCTTCCGCCGAAAATCGCTTTTACCGGGTCTGACATGTCGGCGTATTCCACGGTTTTATCAGGCTCAAACAGGGAGGCGTCAATGCGTGCGTTTTTTTCAAATGATATGACCTCATATACCGATGGTTTCTCGTCAGGCGCCTCACCTATCTTCTCGGTTACCTGCTTCATGATAAATCCGTCCCTGTTTTTCCATTCTGTAATCTTGTATTTAGTCTCGATAAACAGCACGTTGCTTGTCTTTGTGTATTCGTAAACATCGCAATCCTGTCCGCAGATTTTTTCCTTACCGGTCTTTACTGACGAGGAGTTGTCCTGCGCAGGCGCAAAAATATTCATCTGCGCGTTCATGTCGGTGAGTTTTATTTTCCATCCTGATTTTTTCCCCGCAAATCTCTGATATATCCAGCCCTCTTTAAGTATGCTTATGGTAAGAGGTTCGTTTTTTTCATCCACCAACTCACTCCTGATCCTGTCGCCGCTGATAAAGCCGTTATAAAAAAGCTTTCCTTCTGATTCTTTGCCCCAGGCATTAGTCTTTGTTTTGATTTTCAGCGTCTTGTAGGGAGACTTCAGGTGTGACAGAACAGAGCCGGACTCCGAGGAAAAAAGCAAAGATACCGCCAAAAACAAAGACACTGATACTAATGAAAACAGTTTTTTCATTTTACACCCCTCTATATTTTATACAGCTGTCTTTCTAACTTGTTTTAAAATCCAAACGGCAGTTTTATTTTAAGCTTGTCCTTCATTGAGTTAACCATTGATTTCGCCAGTGTTTCTTCCAGTTTCCCCTTTGATACACACATCACATTTGCCCCCGCGAGCAGCACTCCCAGGCCGCCGTCGGACAAATCCGGCGTTATGTCCGCGCTTATGGTCAGTTCGTTTGACGCAACGCCGATGTTAAATGTAACGTCGGCTTTGACGGGTTTTGAGCGTATTATCGGAAGCCCCATGGCAGTGCCGCAGTCGCAGTCAGAACTGTCTATCGTAATCTGCATGGGTTTTGTGGAAATGTACTTTGATTTTGAGTCGCTTGACAGCACGCTGTAGCCTGCGGCCGGCAGCACGACTTTTGCAAGGTTAAAAATCACAACAGCGTCTCCGGGCACCTGCTGTTTATAAAGCTGCTGGCTGATAGCAGGCCTTAAATACCCCGCTGTCGAGCATGAAGCAAATAAAAAAGCCGCGGCAAGTAATGAGATTACCGTAATTTTTTTCATTTTTCCTCCTGATTTTTTTTGTATTTTACTAAAAATGTACCTTTATTGCCACATCATTTTTCTTCTGTTATCAGCCCTTCCAGCTTCCTATACCCTTCCTCCACCAATTTCCCGTACTTATGAGCCTCTATCTGCAGCTCTTTTATCAGGGCGCCGTCGTTTTTCAGGCAGGCGTCCGCGAGTTTTGCGTTAGCCTCTTCAAAAAGCCGCTCTGCCTCGTCGATATCAGCCTCTGTTTTCTCGACAGCCTTTTTATGCTTTCTTTTATTCTCGAGGGCTTCAGTGTCATCCGGGGTTTCAGCAGGCGCATCTTTTCTCTTCTTTTTTTTCGGTTCTTTTGCCTCTTCCCTCCAGCCCCGCCTGTCAAGAAATTCCGCGTAAGTGCCTTCAAAAACCTCCACTTCGCCGCCGTCAAAGACTATAAGCCGGTTGGCGAGGTGGTGCAGGAACATCTCGCTGTGGGTGACAATTACCACTGCGCCGGGAAAAATATCAAGCGCTGTTATGAGGGAATCGCACGACTCCATGTCAAGGTGGTTGGTGGGTTCGTCAAGCAGGAGCAGGTTTGTTTGGTTTAGCAGTATTTTCCCGAGCGAGACCCGGCTCTTTTCTCCGCCTGACAATATGGATATTTTTTTCAATGCAAGGTCGCCGGTAAACATCATTGCCCCGCATGTTTTTCTGATGTCGCCGTAAGGCAGTTCGGGCCTTACTTTTGCGAGCTCGTCGGTTATGGCCAGTTCCGGGTTTAAGCGCTCAATGTTTGTCTGCCCGAAATAGCCCATCGAACAAAGGCTGTGGGGTTTTATTTCGCCTTCCACGGGCGTAAGCTCGCCTGCGAGCATCCTCAAAAGTGTGGATTTGCCCTTTCCGTTTTTTCCTATCACGCAGATCCTGTCTTCCTTATCAATCTCCACTGTCAGGCCGTCTATCAGGATTTTATCAGGGGAATATCCGAAAGAAACATTGTGCGCCCTGAGAATTGTTTTTGCCTCAAAAGGCATTGCATTGAATTTAAAGCCGAGCTCCGCTTCTTTTGCCAGCTCGTCTTTGGTCTCCATCCTGCCCAGCGCTTTGATGCGCGACTGCACCAGTTTTGCCCTGGCAGCCGAGGCGCGGAAGCGGTTTATGAATTCCTCGGCATCTTCCCTTGCCTTTTGTTCCCTGAGGCGGGTCTTTTCATAGACCTCCTCTTCCATCGCTATCTGGGTAAAGAGTTTATAGGTGTCGCCTTCCATCTTTTTTGATTTTTTCCTGTGAATGGCCATTGTATGCGTGGTGACAGAATTCATGAAGTCCCTGTCGTGCGTAATTATCATCAGTTCGTTATCCCTCTGGCGGAGAAACTTAATCAGCCACCTGATGGAAATGATGTCAAGGTAGTTGGTCGGCTCGTCAAGCAGCAGAAGATGGGGCTCGCTTAACAGGACTTTTGCGAGATTGAGCCTCACCTGAAACCCGCCGGAGAATTCAAGGGGCGATTTTTCAAATTCAGCCTCACTGAAACCCAGTCCGGCGAGCATTTTTTCCGCCTTCCATGACTGGTCGCGTTCTTCTTCATTCAGCCCCAGGCACGCCTCTCCGAGAAGCGTAGGAGAGGTGAATTTAAGGTGCTGTTTCAGGTAGCCTATAGTATAGTTTTTCGGAATCATCACCGTGCCGCTGTCAGGCTGTATCTCCCCTGTTAAAATCTTAAACAAAGAGGTCTTGCCCGAGCCGTTTCTGCCTACCAGGCCTATACGCTCGCCGCTGTGTATGTTAAAAGAGACCTCGTCAAGGACTTCCTGCGCGCCAAAGGAGAGCGAAATGTTGTTTACCTGCAGCAATTCAGCGCCGCCTTATGCCTTGAAAAATTCAAGGGCTTTAAATACAAGTATGGCGGGCCATACAAGGGACTTGCCGATGCCGACAAATCCTTCCCAGGCGTTCGGCGAATGGGTAAAGTAATATACCGCAGACCCTATGAAACCGAGCCCGTATATAGCGGCTGTGATTCCTTCATTTTTATTCTCGTGCATAAAAACCTCCGTAATTTTTTTTAGCATTCTAACCTATTTCCTTAAAATAAAAAAGCCTTAACACAAAAAAGTTAATGTTCACATTAGTGTGTAATATGATTTCCTCTCCACCTTTAAAGGGGGAGAGGTTAG
>CAYGHG010000162.1:0-3902 GCA_964349515.1 uncultured Spirochaetia bacterium | reverse complement strand
CCTTTATTTATTTCAAAATTGACAAAATACTTTAAACAATGCTATAATTAAAATGAAATCTTACTGAATTTAAAGGAGAAAAATAATGAAGGCAATGGTTGCAATTCTCGTTATTCTGATAATATTTTTTTCTGTTTTTGTGGGTTCAGCAGTGTCATTAAGCGAAAAGCTTGAAGAATACTCATTGGAAAAAATGGAAGAGCCGAAAATAGAAAAAATCTACTACTACAACATTGAATACACATACCTTACAGCCAAGTATGAGCGCGTGCTCAAACTCATAGAAACCTATAATGAAAGATACGGCGAGGAGAGGGATTACACAAGCGATATAACGTTTATCAAGGCAAGAACCTACGACCGTATGGGTGACTACGGAACAGCTATGAACATATACAAGGAATATCAGCTGAAATGGCCGGAAGGTAAGAAAATAAAAACTGTTAATGACAGGATAACGCATAAAATCCTATTGTGAGGTTATTTTAAATGAATAAAAGAAGGCTTGCGGCGGCAGCAGCGGTAATAATACTCGCGTTTTCTTTTTCTTCACTGATTCAGTCAGAGGATGATTTTATAAATATTGATATGAGTATTGCTCCTAAAGACACTTCCGCGGCCTCTGAGCCTGCCGTATCTCAAGACACCGGCACGGCTGTTAATACTCCTGAAGTTCAGGATACTCCCATACCTCCGCCTCCTCAGGAGCAGGTAAAAGCGCAGGAATCGGAAGCTGCTGTTCAGCCTTCCATAGAGGAGGAAGATACGGAAGGAATAATAATAATATCCCCGGGCGAAACCGAGGTTAACAGGCTTGAAGAATTTATGGTGAAAAGGCGCAGGCCCGTGTCACAGGATTTACAGGTAAGAAAAGGTACTGTTGAATCTGTAGAGGAAGAAGTGTCAAGACAGCAGGCGGCTGCAAGGGAAAAAACAGGCACAGAGGCGCCGGGTTATGCGGACGAGGGGGATTATGAAATCACTTTTGATTACGGAGGGGATGAGTCCGCGGTTGTAGTGGTGGAAGCACAGGAAAAGGCTGTTATTGAAAGAGCGGGGTATGTGCTTGTTGAAAAAGCCGGATTTATCAGCAAAAATTTTACCGAAGACGGATTTATATATAACCTGAACAAAAGAGTGATGATGGCTCAGACAGACACCGCTTTTATAAGGCTGACGGCGGGAGTGCCTGTTAAAGCAGGGACGGAATTTATGATATATTCCGACAAAGAAGAGGTTTTTGACGCTGACGGAGGCGAGCCCCTCGGAAACCTGATAAAAGTAGCGGGAGTCGCCAAAGTGCTTGAAAAGGCAAAGGACAACACCTACAAAGTCAGGATAACAAGAAGTTATGAGCCTATAAATATTGATTACAAGATTAAGGCGAGGCGCGATGTCAGGGATTATCATGTAAAGCTTACCTCAAAGGTACGGGGCAAAGGCAGGGTTTCGGAAGTAAGCGGCTCGATTGTGAAAGTTCACGGCGATGCTGTCACGCCGAGCGTCCGGCATATTGTTTACATAAACAGAGGGGTTGGCGACGGGATTCTTCCCGGCGACAGGTTTAACGTATATCAAAAAGGGCGCGATGAGGAGGCAGGCGAGGACACCTCTTACGACATAAAGGGGCAGCTTCTCATAATAAACGCAATGCACAACAGCGCGACGGCTCTGATTTTAAAGCATGACAGGCTTGTTAAAGCCGGGGACGCCGTCAAACTTGTAAGAAATTGAGGTAAAAAGTGAATCTAAAAAACGGGTCTCTTGCATTCTGGCTCGCGGTTATGGTTTTTTTGGCTTTAAACCCCGGATCGTTTCCCGCAGGGTATATGTCTGTCGCGGCAGCTCTGGCTGTATGCGCCGTGGCTGTGGCGCGGGGCGCGGCGAACGGGATGTTTATGGCGGTGATATTCAGTTTTGCCTGGTTTTCTTTTCACCCTGCTTCCGGTTTCTTTCACTTCTTAATGAATCTCGGAGTATTAACCTTTTGCGCTGCTGTTGCTTCTTTTGCGGCAAATGCCGGTAAAAAGGCCGCCGAAAGAAAATCTGATGAGGAAAAGAATTTTTCCTCCAAAATAATCAGTGCATTTATGACCTCTCACGAAATGCTGTGGGAGATAACCGGCGAGGAAAAAAAAGAAAAAATTCTTGCCGCGTTTGCGCGCGCTTCGGCTGATATAACAGGCGCGGACTTTACCGCGGTTTATGAGCGTTTTGGAGAGGAGACGCACTACCACCCGGTATTTACGTCGGGTAAAACCGAGTACCCGATAATCCAGAAAGTGGAGGCATCTGCCCTTAATAATACAGGAAAAGGGTGCATTGCCCCCGAAGAAATAAAGGGGGACTGCTGCGTTGTAAAACCCGGAAAGTATTCAATGCCGCCTTTTTTTGCTTTTGTCCATTCCGGGAAGGGCTTTAAAGACAGCGATATTTACATATCAGAACTTCTGCTGGCCCAGGCCTGCGCTGTGGTGGAAAAACAGGCACAATCCGAAAAGCAGAAAGAGACAATGCTCAGAATAATAGAGGCGCTCGCGATTGCGATAGATACAAAGGACCACGGCACATACGGGCACTCTGTGATGACTATGGAATACGCGGTAAAGCTGGCTGAAAAACTCGGAATGTCGGAAAAGGAGAAAGAAAACATCAGGCACGCGTGCCTGCTTCACGACCTTGGTAAAGTGAATATAAGCCCTGAAATACTGAATAAGCCCGGCAAACTTACCTCAGATGAATTTGAGTACATAAAAAAGCACCCTGTGGAAGGGATAAACATATTGGGAAGGCTTAATATTCTAAGGGATGTTATACCCATCGTCCTCTACCACCACGAGCGGTTTGACGGAAACGGCTACCCCTGCTCGCTTAAAGGAGAAGACATACCCGTAGGTGCCAGGATATGCTCGATAGCGGATGCGTACTCGGTAATGCTGACTGACAGGCCCTACAAAAGCGCAATGACGCCTGAACAGGCAAAAGAAGAACTTAAGAGGTGCTCGGGTTCGCAGTTTGATGCGGGCCTCGTTGAAGCTTTTCTTGAAACAGTTGACGAAGCGCCTGAAAGAGAAAGAAACAGGGGCTTAAACTGAATGGAGAGCGCGAAGGGTTTTGAAGATATAAAGGAAAGGATACTGCGCGAGCGGCTGCTTGATGTGAATCAGTTCAAGGAAAATTATATTAAAAGGCGGCTCGCGGTAAGGATGAGGGCGCTTCAGATAAAGGAATACGCGGATTATGTCAGGTATCTTGACTCAAATAAAAGCGAGTATGACATACTTTTTGACAAACTTACCGTTAACGTAACCCAGTTTTTCAGGGACCCCGAAGTTTTCATAGAATTTGAAAATACGCTTCTGCCGGAACTCCTCGGCTCCGGCACTGATGACATAAAAATATGGAGCGCAGGGTGCTCTTCCGGAGAGGAGCCATATTCCATAGCTATTTCGATCCTGGAAACCTGCGAAAAAAAGGGGATAAAGGCTGATTTTGAAATTGAGGCGACGGATATTGACGATGCCTCGCTGTATAAAGCTGTATGCGGAAAATATGACACCAGGACAATGGAAAACATAGCCGAGAACAGGCGGGACAAGTATTTTAACAAAAACCCGGACAACACATACACGGTGAAAGACGCTGTAAAAAGAAAGGTCAAGTTCATAAGGCATAACCTTATGCACGAATACAAAAAGGATGTTTTTGATTTTGTTTTATGCAGGAACGTGATAATCTACTTTACCCGTGAACTGCAGAAAACAGTGCTGGATATATACCACAAGTCCCTGAAAAAAGGGGGCGTGCTCATACTGGGAAAAACAGAGACCATGCTTCTGGATTTCCGCGACAGGTACGAGTGCATAAATATAAAGGAAAGAATTTTCAGAAAGGCAGAAAAA
>CAYGHG010000161.1:0-3991 GCA_964349515.1 uncultured Spirochaetia bacterium | reverse complement strand
TGAAAACTGAAAGCTGAAAACTGAAAGCTGAAAACTGAAAGCTGAAAACTGAAAGAAATAAGGGTGCGCATGGGTGTAGAGGATTGGAATGACAAAGAAAGACTAAGGCTATAAAGGCAAATCCCCCCTGCCCCCCTTTCCGGAGCAAAGGGGATTAGGACAAAGGAAAAAAAATTAGATACGGGTGAAAAATGGCAAAGATACTTGTGGTGGATGACGAGGAGAATATACGGAAAGTTTTAAAGGGGCTGCTTAAGAAAAACGGATTCATTGACATTGAGGAGGCCCCTGACGGCGAGGCTGCGCTTGAAATCATAAATGACGGCGGGGTTGACCTCGTCATATCCGACCTGTCAATGCCGGGCATGAACGGGATGGAACTTTTTGAAAAGGTGAAAAACGAGCCGCTTACATTCATCATTCTCACCGCTTACGGCACTGTGGAAAAGGCTGTTGATGCGATAAAAAAAGGGGTGCATGATTTTATATCAAAACCTTTTGACGAGGAAGAACTTGTAAACATAGTTTTCAAGGCGCTGAAAGATAAAGGGAGGCGAAGCCTGGAGCTTGAGGGGCCGGAAATAGCCTCTGTATTTTTTGACAGCACCAATAATGAAATCCTTAAAATAAAGGAAAATCTCCACAGAGTGGCTAAGACAGGGGCTAATATTCTCATACACGGCGACACCGGGACAGGCAAGGGGCTCCTCGCGGGTGTCATACACGCCTCATCAGGTAAAAACGAGCCTTTCATAAAGGTAAACTGCGCGGCTATTCCGGAGAATCTGATAGAAGCGGAATTGTTCGGGTATAAAAAAGGGGCATTTACCGGCGCGGTGACAGACAAGCCGGGGAAATTTGAACTCGCCGACGGCGGCACGATATTTTTAGACGAGATAGGGGAGCTCTCCTACGACATGCAGGCAAAGCTGCTCTGCGCCATTCAGGACAAGGAGATCACCCCGCTTGGCGGAAACTCGCCTGTTAAAACAGACGCAAGGATAATTGCCGCGACGAACATAAACATAGAGGAGGCGATAGCGCAGAAGCGTTTCAGGGAGGACCTCTATTTCAGGCTTAATGTAGTGGAGTTTGTCCTGCCGCCGCTTCGTGAGCGCCGCGCCGACATAGCGGCTTTTACGGAATACTTCAATGAAAAATATTCAAAAGAGTATAAAACAGGCAAAAAAGAATTTGACGCCTCTGCGGTTGAGTTTCTATCGTCTTGCAGGTGGCCGGGAAATATAAGACAGCTTGAAAACGTCGTGCAAAAGGCGCTCATCATGGAAAAAGACAGGGTGATAGGCGCGGCGCAGCTTGGCGGTTATGTGAAAAACGACGGCGAAGGCTGCGGCAGCGCCAAAGAAGGGCTGCTCGGCGCGGCAAAGGATGAAAAGGCAAAAAAGGAAATGATAATGATAAAAGAGGCGCTCTCGGCATCCGGAGGCAACAGGACAAAAGCAGCCGAAGCGCTCGGAGTCTCAAGACGCACGCTGCTTTACAGGATAAAGGAATACGGCCTGGCAGAGGAAGTGTGAGTCTTTAACCCCCTTTTTCAAAGGGGGGGCAGGGGGGATTTGCCTTGAAGAATTTGATGTTTGTTTTAACAGCAAAGACAAGACGAGGTACGGCACGGTGGCCGTACCCTACAAGGACGGGTATTTAACCCCATTTTTCAAAGGGGGTTAGGACGAAATGCGGTACGGCAAGGACGGTTTTGTTTTCCTGTAGGGGAGGGATTCCTATACCTCCCGGTATTTGATGTTGGGTTTTCAATTCGGCTGAATTCTTGATAATAACGGTGGATGACAGTGCAGTATTTGTATTTGGATGAAAGCGGGGACCTGGGGGTTGATTTTGTTAATAAAAAACCTTCCAAGTATCTTACACTGACAATACTGTCGGTAACCGGCGCGGATAATAACAGGCAGCTTATAAATACCGTAAAAAGAACAATCCGCAAAAAGCTAAAGCCTCGCGGGGACAAATATCATTTGGAACTGAAGGCCAGCAGGACCGATAACAATATTATTGAATATTTTTTGGGCAGGCTTTCAAGGCTTAACATCAAAGATTACAGCCTGTCCCTGAACAAGAGAAGGTTATATCCCGGCCTGGCAAGGGAAAAAGAACGTGTTTATAATTACATAGCCCGGCTTGCAGTAGATAAGGTGGAGCTGGAGTCCAAAGCAGGATGCATAGAATTTATAATAGATAAAAGCAAGGGCAAGAAAGAGGTAACAGAATTTGACGAATATGTAAAAAGACAGCTGCAGGGCAGGATAGACCCGGATAAGACAAAACTGGTTATCAGGCATGCGGATTCCTGCGTGGTGCATGGGCTGCAGGCGGCGGATTCCTTGTGCTGGGCAGTGTTCAGGAAGTATGAAAGAAGGGATGAAAGATGGATAAAAATAATAAGCAGAATACTGAAATATGAGAGCTTGTATCTGCCGGAAAAATAAAAAAGAGCGCGCCCGGCAGGTTTCTGGTGTCCGTGCTATGGGCCACGCTATGGAGGGGAACACACGGAACAACCTGCCAAGGTCTTACCGCTCAAATACAATTTACAGTTGTTTTATGTATTGTCAAGCATAACTATAAAAAGGCGTGGGTGGGGCTGGCGCGGGCGTTCTGTCCTGCGGGGGCTGATAAGGGCGTGATAAAGCCGCCGGCCGATACCGGGTTTATTACATGGTTCAAAAAATCAATGACAGCTTTGCGGGTGTGTGATAAAATTTGTACCAACAATAGTAATCAACGAATGGAGGGTGGGAAATGGCATCTTATATACAGGCAGTCAGACCCTGTTTTACATCCAATCACTCTCCCGCAGGGGAATCTGCCATTTCCTCATTCCTCAACCCCCACTCCTCACCCTCAGCCATTCCGGGCTCCACAGGTTTCCTGACAGACGCTACAGGCGCGGTCAATGAGCTTGTGGAGTACACAGCGTGGGCTGACGTAACCAATAACCATATTAATTTGCGGCGTGCCCGAGCTATGGCGACAGGCTGCGAGACGTGGCTGGAAAAGAACATCCAGCTCACATACAACACCAATACCGTAAACATCCCCAAATACATGTACACATCCAAAGAACTCGACACCCGGACACATCTCTACTACTTTGGGGCAAGGTACTACGACCCAAAGACGAGTTTGTGGGTAAGTACGGACCCGATTTTGGGGAGGTATTTGGATGCCGGCGAAAAAGACATGTCATCAGGTGGAGGGCATGCGGGTATTCTGGACAGCAAAAACATGGGGCTGTATACATACTGCGATAGTGTCGAAAAAGTAGGTGGTAAGGAAGGTGTTTTTAATAGCAAAAACCTTGCGATGTACACGTATTGCCACCAAAACCCCATGATTTTTATAGACCCCGACGGTAAAGAAACAACTATTTATTTTTTTAAAGGCGATGGCGGTTCTCACGTAGCTGTGGGTATTGATTATGGAGAATCAGGATTACCAACAATTTATGATCCTGGTGGTAATTATTATACTGGTATTGCAGAAAGACCAGGTGATGCAATATTCACTGGTGTTGCTGGGACAAAAGACAGTTTCTTGAAATTTCATAAAAAAATAGGAGATACAGGGACCTTATTTACCTTTAATACTACACCAGAAGAAGAACAACAGATATATAAGAATATGATAGAAGCTGGTAATATGGGTCCTTTTTTCTGCGCAATACAATCTAGCGGAGTTGTTAAAGGAGTTGGTCCATTTAAAGATATTGATGACAAGTGGTTGCCTAGCAGTTTTCAAAAAGAAATTGGGAAAATAGAAGGAGGTAAAATTGAAAAAATTACTTTCATCGATCCCGATAAATAGAGCAAGATTATTTATCGATAGTATGATCATGCTTTTTTCTACGATGTCATTGTACGGAATATTATTGCTGTTTCGTTTTGATTATGTGTTAACCAATTATGCGTTTTATTTTTATAAGGATGGGCAATACTTCAGAAATGTATTCTTT
>CAYGHG010000160.1:0-4009 GCA_964349515.1 uncultured Spirochaetia bacterium | reverse complement strand
AATTAATACTGACTGAATAAAGGCAATTTGAATTAATATAACCACTAAAATGCAAACTATAAATTTTAGCGTGCTGCAAACTGCCTTTACAAAACAATGACTTTATATTATATTAATCATGCTTTCGTGAGCGGGAGTAATTCAATGGCAGAATGTAAGCTTCCCAAGCTTGATGCGTGGGTTCGATTCCCATCTCCCGCTCCATTTTTTTTGCCCTAAGGCAAAAAAAATGGGAAGGAACGGCAGAAAGTAAGTATGAATAAATAAGCTCAAAACGGCACAATCGCCCGAAGGTTAGTTAAGACGGTCAATTCTCGATTTTCGATTCTCGGTAGTGGGTAGTCGGTATTTCGTTTTGTCTATAATCCCGGAGTCAAGGAGGGGAAATGAAAAGAAAGCTCTCATATCTGCTTGTCTTAATAATACTAATTCTAATCACCCTTAATCTTCATGCCTCTGAAACCACCGGCAGGCTTGATGCTTATATAAAAGCACTCGGCGCTGATTATGCGCGTGTTGACGAAGCTGGCAGCCATAATTGGCAGGCTGTGTGCAAAGAAAACAACGCTTTGGATACTTTCAGCGCTACTGTAAAAGCTGTAAAGTCATTTACCCGGGCGGGCAATGTTTACTACAGACGGCTTTATGTTTACGGAGCCGTTTTTGAAACCGCCGACGACTGCACAAAAGCACTTAAACAAAGCATGGGGTCAGGCGCCGCGACGCTTGAGGAATTCAACGCCCTGCTCACCTGCAAAACAAAGAACTTCAGCGTAAAACTTCCGTCGTTTATCGTTGTTGCAAATGAAAAAGAACTTTACTTCCTAAGCTATAATATTTACCACATTGCACAGGACTGGCCTCTGGTAAAGGCGCTGTTTAAAAACACATTTACGGATTCAAAAGACAGGGCGGCGCTTTACATGGAAATATATCCTGTGAGTATTGTGGAAGAGGGTGACAAGTTCCGCTTTGAAGACGAAGGCACGGCGGTTTACGTGGAGAGAGGCGGTGCCGGGTGCGTGGTGGGGAAGTGAGGGAAAAACATGAGAACAGGCAGTTTGATGACATTTTATTTCATTCATCAACTGCATTCATTACAACTATTATAATCCTGTTTTTTTATATAGGATAGCCGGGCATGAAACTGCAATGTAATAAAAATAAAATTGGTATTTCCGACAAATGTATATGTTTATGAAAGAGACGGGGAAAAGGCGTTAGAACTTGTGAATAGTATCCCGGGGAAGCCGGAAGACGGTGGTAAAAACTTTAAGATGAGACAGGCGCGAAGGCCTGCAAAAATTAAAAAAAACCAAAAGGCGAGGCGGGTTTGAAACCCGCCTTTACGATATGCAAAGAAGAACTTTTAGCTGAAAAACCGGGAATGCGGAAATTGAGAAAAAAAGAGTAAATTCATGAGAAATCATCCTTTAAATTCCTGAAAAACCCTTAAAAACAGAGCGTTTTAACGTTTTTATTTTAGGTTGCCTTATGGGGTGAAGTGTACTATTATATATTAATATATAAAATTGTATCTTATGGCGGGTTTTCCGCCTGTATATAACGGAGAAATACAGTGTCTACAGATGAAAAATGGGCCGACCTTCATATTCACACGAATAAGTCGGACGGCACACACACAACAGAAGACGTGTTTATGCACGCCAAAAATGCGGGATTGAGCGCGCTTTCTATTACAGACCATGATACTGTCGCGGCTGCAAATGAGGCTGTGCAGCTTGCACAGAGTTACGGCATAGAGTTTGTGCCGGGGGTGGAGCTCTCCGCCATGCATGAGTCAAAAGAGATTCATGTTGTCGGGCTTTTCATGGACTGGAAGAACAAAAAATTCGAGGACACCCTCGTCTACTTCCGCAAAAAAAGAACCGAGCGCGCGGAAAAAATCATCCGCAAGCTCAAGGAAAACGGCGTGGATGTGGCTTTTGAAGAGCTGTATGAAGTGACGGAAAACATGAACAACGCCGGCCGGCTGCACATAGCAAGGCTTCTTCTCAAAAAGAAATATGTCCGCAACATCAAGGAGGCTTTTGAAAAGTTCCTGGCTGAGGACAAGCCTGCGTATGTGGAAAAGGCGAGAATATCGGTAAGCGACGCGATTTCGATTATAAAAGAGGTCGGAGGCGTGTCGGTTCTGGCGCATCCGGCGCTTATTAAAAATGACTCCCTGATACCGGGCTGGGCGGCGGAGGGCTTGGACGGAATTGAAGTGTACCACCCGGACCATGGTTATGAGGAACAGCTGAGATATACGGGGCTCGCAAATGAACTGGGGCTCTTGATTTCCGGGGGCTCTGACTCGCACGGGTCTTTCAAGGAATACACAAGCATAGGAAAGATAAGAATTTCATACGACGATTTCACGAAATTAAAAACAAAAGCAGACGGAGCAAAGAAATGAGCGAAGAAAAAAAGGAACAGCAGCCGGCAGTAGAGGAAAAAAGCGAGGCTGAAGTAATAAAAAGCAAGAGGATAAACCTGGAATTTTTCAGGGCTAAAAATGACGAACCCTATAAATATTCATTTGACCGCACCGGTTCAGTAAAGGAAATCCTCGGCGCGCACGAGGCGCTCGCCGGCGAAACAGAAGGCGCTGAAATACAGTCAGCCGCAGGCAGGCTTGTATCCATACGTTCCCACGGGAAATCCGCTTTTGCGCACATAAAGGATTTCACCGGCAGGATACAGTTCTACATAAAAAAGGATGTGGCCGGCGAAGAGGCTTACGAGGCATTTAAAAAGTTTGATACCGGTGACATAGTGGGCGTCAAAGGCAAAGTATTCAGGACGCGTACGGGCGAGCTGACCATAAAGGCCGAGTCTGTCACGCTGCTTACCAAATCCCTGCTTCCGATGCCGGAAAAATTTCACGGCCTAAAGGACAAGGAAATACGCTACAGAAAACGGTACCTCGACCTTATCGCAAACGAAGAGGTAATGAAAACATTTGAAATCAGGACAGGCATGATAAAAGAAATAAGGAACTTTTTGGACTCAAAAGGTTTCTTTGAAGTGGAAACACCGATGATGCACCCTATACCGGGCGGCGCAAAGGCGAGGCCCTTTACCACGCACCACAATGCGCTCGACATGGAACTATACATGAGGATAGCGCCCGAGCTTTATTTAAAGAGGCTGATAGTAGGCGGGTTTGAAAAGGTCTATGAGATAAACAGGAATTTCCGCAACGAGGGGATTTCGATAAAGCACAACCCCGAGTTTACGATGCTGGAGCTTTATCAGGCGTATGCGGATTACAATGATGTGATGAGCCTTGCGGAAGAAATGGTAGTGCATCTGGCCGACAAAATACTCGGCAAAAGGGAAGTGGAGTACCAAGGCACGATGATAAACCTCGCGCCGCCGTGGAAGAGAATGACAATGGCGGAGGCTGTAAAAGAATACGCCGCCATAGACGTCAAAACAGCGCCTGAAGATGAGATGATATTAAAACTGAAACAGCGCGGCCGCGAGTTAAGGCAGGGCGTGACGCGAGGGGAACTGACCGCGATGCTTTTTGAAGAGTTTGCGGAAGAAAAACTCATACAGCCGGTTTTCATAACAGAATTTCCGATGGAAGTTTCGCCTCTGTCAAAGGCAAAGCGCGACGACAAAAGCACGGCAGAGAGGTTTGAACCTTACATATTTGGCCGCGAGATAGGAAACGGTTTCTCGGAGTTAAACGACGCCGACGACCAGGAGGCCCGTTTTAAACAGCAGATAACAATGGATACCACGGGCGAAGTTTCAAAGAACGTGGACGAGGATTATGTGGAGGCGCTAAAATACGGCATGCCGCCCGCGGGCGGGCTCGGGATAGGAATAGACAGGCTGATAATGTTCTTTACGGACTCGGCGTCTATCAGGGATGTGATTTTGTTTCCTTTGATGAGGACTAATAAAGACTAAGGAAGGCGAAGGACAGACAGAAGACAGGAGACAGAAGTGTAAGACGAAGGACAGACAGAAGGCAGGAGACAGAAGTGTA
>CAYGHG010000159.1:0-4038 GCA_964349515.1 uncultured Spirochaetia bacterium | reverse complement strand
CGTCGAGTATTCTTCCGCGGTCCTGACACCCAAAGGCCGCAGAACCTTCGGTTTTCCCCTGCGCAGCAGATAGGCACAGCGCGTATGCGGCAAGTGCCATTGTGCGATTTGACGCGTCTGGCTTTGTAGCAGCCTCGACAGCGATATTCACTGCTGGCATGCTGGCTACTGCGAGACGTGCTTCTGCGTCAGTAGCATCAGGCTTCATGGCCGCTTCTACCGTAGTGGAAACATCTGTGCTGCGGCGTTTGCCGATATTCTGAATTCCAAGTGTGCCACCAACGCCAACACCGGCGCTAGCAAGGCACAAAATCATGATGATTGTCCATGTCATGAGTTCTCCTAGTCAGTTGGGTCTACTGCTTTTGCTGTGTGAACTTGCGACGTCGTGGCGCCTTTCGAACCAAAGTCGCGTAGTGCCATCGAACCAGCACCGCCTGTTGCTACCACTGTAATCGAACCTGAAAGAACTTGTAGCAGCGTGATAACCGGTCCAACATCACTGCCACTGTGCACGCCTGTTATCAAAAGAACTGTAGCCACGATAAGTGGGATTGACAGAACGCACAATCCTATCAATGCTAGTGTGTATGTTCTTGATGGTACGTGCATTAGTCACCCTTTGATGAACTCCCGCAATCCGTTAATGCGCCTGAGCCAACCATTAAGAAACTTTACCTGTGACGGTTTGTTTTTAGCAAGACTTCTAACGAATCTTTCACGAGAATCACACGCATTTAGAGCCACTATAAGCGGATCTGTCACTGCGTTCAGCGCGTTAGCCGTTTGTTCACCAATCACACCATCGATATCAAGGCACAGTGCTTCCTGCAAACACTTCATTGCTCGCTTGTGCCCAGAGTTCACAGCTGTATCGAATGCGACAGCGTCCATTGGCCACGAAAGACTCGATGGTGATGCTTGGAACTCATCTGCGCACAGAAAGTTCTGGTTCCAGTACCCATCAACATAGATTTGCTCTACTTGCTCCATAGTAATTAGTTTAAGATCTTCTACATCACAATCGCCATCGCCATCATTGTCGATGTCATACGCTTTGAACGTTTTTTCAGTAATACCACACGCAGTGGCGCCACCGGCGTCATCAGGATCATTCGACCATCCGCCTTCCCATGACAGCGTGAACGCGAGTATCTCAGCAAACGTTTTCATTGGTTACTCCACGGCCGAAACAATGCTGTCAGTGACAACACGGATGGCTGTTATTCGCGTTGTCCATCCGGAATCTCCTACGTCGTGCTCAACAACTGTAGGAAGCCACAATCCTGTGTCCATGATAGCCATGTTGCCATCAACTTGAATTGCGCTGTATGGTTCAATTCCTGGGTGACCTTCTACGCTTATGGTGGCCCATCTGCTAAGTTTTTCGCGCAGGTCAAACCATCGTTTAGCCAACGAGGTTGCGTCGGACTCGTTTAGAAACCTTCCGCTGGCAAGTACATCACGCTTTTCGTCTTTTGACCATCCTCTTGACGAGATAATCTGAAGCGTTAGCCCACGAGTTGATGACTCATTGGCTATTGGAGCTTTAGATAACGGGCCTTCGTACACCACTTCTGGGTCACCGCCAAACTCATCTGCCTCAAACACCTTTTCGATGAACTGCTTGCTGTCAGGGTCCCATCCAACTATTGACAACCGTAGTGTGTCAGCACCACCTTCTCTTGATGGAGAAAAGTCGAGTATCTGAAATGAATCTTCCATATTGAAAGTTGTTCCACGAACAAACAGTATGGGATCATCACACGATGGTTCTGGCATAATGAGTTCACCTGAACTAGATAGTCTTGGACCACCAAGTTCAGCCTCGCTAGCAATAACACGCAACAATTCAAGGTCGGACTTGCCAGCTTCCTTAACGCGACCTTTCTTTGACAGCATCGATGTATACGCAGCTTTAGACAGATCAATTGCGATATTATGTGTCCAGCCGTATTCCTCACATATTTTGTCAAGAATAGCTTTGTCATCCAAATCGGCAAATGTACGTGGATTGCGGTTACGGGCCGCACGCGCAAGACCAGACACTGCACGAATTTTCATCGATGGAAGATCTCCGCTACCACCGTATGTGTTCGTTGTACTTACTATCTCGAATGACTGAACTTCTTGCACTACGTTGTCGTAACCGAGTGCAATGATTAGAGTACCGCCTACCTGCCAAATAGGCATGTCGGGTCTCCAGTTGTCTTCTTGGTCTTGAGCCGGCAACTCGAGTTCTAGTTCATCAGCAGCACCGAGTTGTATTCTTATACGAACTGACGACAATCCACTCCAATCTATGTCCTCGCCAGCTACGTTTGTCATGGTCATGCACGCAGCTATATACTGCACACCAGCGCGCTTTCTGCTAATCTGTACATCCATCACAGACCAACTATGGTATTAGAAGTATCCATGAAGGCAGCTACCTTGACACTCTTGACTACCACAGGGTTTATTTTGCGTGGAAGTTCTAGCACATCTCCAACGCTCTTACCCTGGTTGTACTCGTCAATAGACATCCAGAAACGCGGGTTGTCGTACTGAACGAGACAAACTTCCTCAAGCAGCGTATCGTCAGTAATAACGACGTAATTCGTAGAAATCGATATCGTAACCTCGTCTTGAGGGACAAGCGACATCGTTACTTCTACTGGTCCGGCTTGTTGTATAAGCCTGAGCAACACATTTGGCCAATACGTTATTGGAATCTCTGGCAGACTCGTGATGTATCCTTCCACAAGTGTAGTTCCGAAATAGAAATACAGTCGAGGAGGATGCCCAAGAGTAGAATCGTACGCAGCAAGTTCGTTGAGTCTGGCCATCGCCATTTCTGGGTACTGGTCAGCGATATTATGAGCGATGCAATGAAACGTAAACTTTAGTTTGCGTCCGTTTCGACCTATGTATTTGAAATACGGTTGGCCACCGAGTATCGCTGGCTTTTCAACCCAGATTGGTTCGCCGTCTGTTATCTTAATCTGTGGATCAAACTGTCCGGTAAGCGGTTCAGACAACAAATTGTCTGCGTTCACTACTAGCCACGTAGGAACGCCATTGATCTGGACGGATGTAACATTCGGGAGGTTGCCGGCGATCTGCATGTTACCCCGCGGTAGCAGCGACTTCCGTAAGTCGTACCGTTCTTATTCCGCTGCCTGTAAGCACAAATCCCATTTCTTCTGGTGACATAGGATCGCCGCCACGACCGGAATTGCGCGACCTCATCGAAAGCTGAGCTTGATTTTCGGCTACACGCTCACCATCTATTTTCAGTTCCATAGGAAGGTCCATCTTGCCTTCGATCTCCAGTTTGAGCCTTGGCGTATCATTAGTCAATGCACCAGATCTTGTCTTCAATAAACCCTCTGTCAGCTTTATTCTTTCTGCCTCGTCACGCAGCCCGTTAGCCGCTGCATGGATTTTCTCAGATATTGAGTCAATAGGGAACACTTTAGAAAAATTGTCCATACTGGCTGCTGCTACGTTCAAGATTCCGCTTACAGCATACGAAAACGCGGTTATGAACAAGTCAACAACACCTTTAAGAAACGTTTTCAGCGCGTTGGTTACGCTTACATTTCCGGTGAACATGCCCATGAACGATTTAGCTACAAGTTTCAGGTCACTGATAGTGTTTCTTAACAACGGACCGATATACTCGAGTGCCCAAGCCAGTGCGTCAAGCCCAAGACTTATCAGCAGTGTCGTAGCATCAAGAACAAATCCCATGACATGACCGTATGCTCTTCCGATTACTTCAGCTTCCTTCATGGTTAGCCCAGCCCCAGCGAATCCACTAGTTACGTATGCCAGAGCATTACGAACTTTTCCTAAACTTGAACTAAGTTTGTCAATGGCTGGTTGTATGCGCCCACTAAGTATAGGCCACATTCCGTTAAACGCAGACTTAAGCCCAACATAGACAGACTTCGAAACGTCAACAATGACGCTGAGCAACCGCCGCAATGCGTCGCCAGTAGACTCATTTTCTTTCTTAAAAACGGCAAACGCACCAACAGCGAGTGCTATTAT
>CAYGHG010000158.1:0-4129 GCA_964349515.1 uncultured Spirochaetia bacterium | reverse complement strand
TAACTTCTGTCTTTTGTCTTTTGTCTCATGGCTTTAACTTATAGCTTATAGCTTAACTCCCCCTCCTGCCCCCCCCCTTTGCTGATCAGCCCGGGTTCTTACTTCAGCCGCCCAGTATTACCAATGTCTGGGGGCCGGATACGGCGGTTTCTCCCGTACTGTTTTTTGCACGAATGACTGCGTAATAAATCCCGCTTCCAAGCCTGGCTTCGGTATTAATTGATACCGGAATCTTATGACTGCCGGTTTCAAGAGTATCTGATACTTTAATCTGAATTATTCTCCTCAAGCCGGGGGTATAAATGCTGAGTTCCACATCAGTACACTGCCCGGAAACATAAAAATCCAGATACACTTGAAATGTGCCTGCTGTCTGAATTATGGGGTTTGGAAAGGTTTTAAATTGCCTGATTCTGAAATCCCCGCTGTCCGGCGTAACCGGCGCAGCCGGTGTGGGGGTGACAGTAGGCGTGTTTATGGGCGGTGTATGGTTTCTGTAAAAAGATAGATTGTCTATGAACAGCTCAAATGTTCTGTCATAGCCTTCGGGCTGCCACTGTATATCCCTTGCATTTGCCAGTACATCAGAAATATCCGCAAGGCTCCCCCATCCGTGTTCCTGTGTCATTTCGGTAAATGGAATAATCATTTGAACCCAGTCAGCACCGGCAATAAACTGGTACCTGAAATCGTTGTGCCCTGTCAGGCTTTCGCCTGCGCTGTTTAACAGGGGTATTTTTACATAGTATGGAGATGTGTCGCCTTTGGCGTAAAACATAATTCCGTCATAACTGCTGATATCCACATGCTCATAGAGCGGCGCGCCTGTATTGGGGTTCAACTGAGTGCCCAAACCAACGTAAGTATAAACAGGCGAACCGGAAGGCGCGGGGGTATAAACAGGGTTTATGCTGCCGTGAAAACGCACCGCTGCAGACGAGCCTTCCGCCCCGCCCGCCGACATGGTAAAGGGGCTGCCGGGATTGACTGTAGAAACTCCGTCTGAGTAGGTATACCAGTATCCGCCAAGCAGATTTACATTATTCATGTCTTCGCAGTCATCTATCAAAAAGAATAAAGCCTCCTGCGCCTGAGTGGGCGTGGCGGTAAAAGTAGGCGAAGGCCCGCCCGGAGTAATCGTGAAAGTCGGCATCGGGGTGTGGGTATCGGTGGGAGCCGGGCCGAGGAATACTTCAACTTCATACCAGAGTGTTTCATAACTGCTGTTTATGGCAAAAGAGGCGTTACCCGAGCTGTCAGAAACCGGTATTGTGGTTTTTCTGTTTCCGGAAGTATCCAGAGCATAAACCTTTATGTGGTCATGGGCATAAGGTATCACAAACGAGCAATTAATTCCCTCTGCCATAACCGGCGCCGTCCCCCAGTCCGCGGAATAACGCAGTGTTATGTCAATATCATCGGCCGGCGGGAATGATACCGGGTTTCCTCCCGGATAATCCCTGTAGGTCATATCTGTATTTGAAACCAGGCCCTGCGCTGTTATCAGGATTTTTTCCGCCCCTGACGCAAGTGAACTGCCTTTCATGAGGGTCATCGTTACAGAAGACCAATTTCTTAATCCCGCGGCAGGAGCTATTTCAATACCGTTGAAAACAAAATTAATACCCGCACTGTAACCGGTTACGGACTTTGTCATCGGAGTGTTTATGGTGAAATACTTCGCGCCTGCGTTCCAGTTAAGCTCCCCTGTTTCGGAGGTAAAGTTCTTATCAACAGGCACAACCACGCTTCCAACTCCCGGGCCCGCGGGTGCGGCATTGCCGAGAGTCACCATGGAACACCTGTATAAAAGAGGTGTTTCATAGGGCATGCCGGCCGTTTCCGCATCCACAAGCCTCCAGCCGCCGGCGTTAATAAGCGCTTCACGCTCTGCGGCTGCGTCAAATTCCACTGCAATCTGCGTGCCTCCGGTTGCCGCGTCGCCTCTGCGGAAAATATTCGCGGCTGCTATCATGCTTGTCATTTTACCGGGGTGATTTCCGTAATCAAAGTAGCCCCTTTGCCTGTTCAGTTTCCATCCCTTGACCCCGTCGTCATATGTGTAGGGATATATGGCATCCCAACCCTGAAAAGCGCCGTATGCCGCCAAAAAGAGATTTGCCTCTGAGTCAAATGTGTTTGGAAAGGGGTGCCCGTATTCGGTAACGCTGAACGGCTTGTTGTGAACCCTGCGCATCCCCAGCGCCGCTATTGTGCCGCCTCGCGTATTTCCTGTCATGGAGGTGTTTTTCAGATACCATGGATATGCGCCCTGCGCCCCCAGATAGTGAGGGTGCTGCCAGTATGCGTGTGAATCAACCACGTCAAAAAGGCTCATTATGTTGGGCGGCGCGGTTTCCACGACCGTTCCGGTCGTGAGTGCTTTTATTCCAAGCGTGTCTTTCAGGTAAGTATTCATCTCACTCCAGTAGTCATACTCTTTCTGCCAGAGAAAATCAACCCAATCCCTCTTGCCGTTTTCAGGCCTGTCGTTTCTGTCGGCTGATTTGAATATTGATATATTGTCAAAGCCGTCCTCTCCTGCTTTAAGGCCGGTCAGCTCTCCGCCCTGGCGGAAAGAAAAGTCAGCAAAAGAATATGTCAGCGCCGCGTCCGCCATCTTGTAAATATTAAAACGCGCGTCCGGCTGGTCCTGCGTCACAGTGAATACGAATTCAAACCTCTGCCACTGCGGGGTCAGGTTAATGTCTTTCGTAAAACGTGTGGCCCATGCCCCTCCGACCTGCTGGATTATTACCCCGACTGTTTTGTTTGATGAAGCTTTTGCGGAAAAAGAAAGAGTGTAAGGAACCCCCGCGGTCACCTGCACAGGCTGGTTGAACTGCACATGCCAGTCTATGGCGCTTACCGCCGTAACCGTGATATCCAGGGAGTTTATGCCCGGTGAGTGTCCGTCTGTATTTACAGCAGATGCATACACGGCCGGAGCGTGCTGTTCCATAACCCAGCCCGTGGTGCCGGATGTGAATTTTGGATTCACCAGTTTTTCAGCCCCCAAAGGCTCCGATACCCCCCACGAGGACACCAAAGAGGCAAATACGCCGTACTTAGCGGATAGATAGCTGTTCCACATTACCTGAAGTTCATCTTCAAATTCGGTGCTCAGCAGGTCCATTCCTCCGTAATGCCATGAGTGAAGCAGCCCGTGTTCGTTTAACACCTCCACAAAGGCAACTGCCGGGTCCTCCGCGTAACTCAGCCCTGTATATGGGTTTACGTGCGTCAGCAGATTCAGCGCATATTCTTTCTGAAGTGCAATCATCACGGGGTTAAACATGGCAGGCGTCTGTTTTTCCTTCCACGCCATGTCATCTATGGAAACAGGCAGCCCGTCGCCTGACACAAACTTCCTGCCCGCCAGCAGGTTTATGTTTGAGTAAATGCCCTGCTCTTTCATCTTTGCGAAAAAGTAGTCAAATTTGTCAAGTGCCGCGGCATTAAATGAGCGGCTGTTGCCCGCGGTGTAGTTTATAAGGTTTTCACCGCCCCAGTCAGCATCCATGAGGTGCCATCTCACGAGGTTTATTCCAAATGATGCCATACGCGGCGCTATTTTATCCGCGTCTGCCTTGTCCGGAAAACAGGAGGAGTATGTGATATTTGAACCCAGAAACTTAATCTGACTTACTCCCGACTCCACATAAAGCCGCCCGCCCGCACCTATCGCCACATACCCCGAAACACCGGCGGGTTTGTGGTTGTAGTGGGAAAGATTTGTTGTGTTGTCAGAGTTGTCATCCCAGGGCATCGAGAAATTAAACATGGCGGAGTAAACAGGCACGGCGGAAACGCAAAAGAAAATAATCAGAAAAATCATTCTAAAGAAATAAGTTTTTCGCAGCTTTTTGTTACCCTGTACTTTCATTCAGCGCCTCAACTTTCATACATTTCATTTTTAGTCATTTAGTACCCCGTACTCCATATACGGATATTATAGTATAAAAGTTGCGTTTTTCAGTCAAATAAAGCAGGCGCTCGAAGATCTATTTAGCCAAAAAAATTCAAACGAGTTATTATAAAATACCAATAAACAAATATTTAATATGCTATTTTTTAACAACACATATAATTGTAAAATTTATCAGATGGACCTATGTCTTAGTAACTC
>CAYGHG010000157.1:0-4162 GCA_964349515.1 uncultured Spirochaetia bacterium | reverse complement strand
AAAAAATTGGTTGACTTGCTATGCGAACAGCGTATAATGTGGATTTTATAACTTTACTTTGGAGCTTTATGAAAGTGATGTTTAGTGGTAAAATAGCGTTCATGGATGCTCATGCACGTTCAACCATTAATGCTTATGGTGGAGAGATACTTGATGTCAATATCAGACATCACAGTACCATTATGGAAGTTAATGTTGAGGTGAAAGAAAGCGGCCAAGCTCAGAAGATTGGTGAGGCTTTAGTAAAATTAGATACAGTAGGCAGCAAATATATTGGTTGGTTTTAAAAACTGTCTTTATGTGCGTCCCACGATGGATCTTCCGCGTGGTACGCCATATCATCTAGATCATCTTCTCTAGACTTCTTCTTAAATATCCCGTTGACTCTGGAGCATAGATAGGATTTGTATTGTCCTGTCTTATTCTCTTGATGTTTGGCTTTGCAAGACTTAGAGCAGAACAATCCCCAACCTCTATTGATGTCTGATTGTCGAGCTTGGAATTCTTTCTTACAATGTTTGCAGTTCTGGATCATAATGTTATAAGGCGGAACGGACCCAGAGGCTCTTAAACACTGGACCCGTTCCTATTTCAAAGGAGGTCAGTTACCTAGGATTTGGCTGCGCTGTTACCAACTGTCCTAAGTAACTGTGTCTTATTATACAGTCTTTCTGTCGGAAGTCAATCTTTATTTTGCTTTCTGTAACCGTGCAGCGAGCCTTTCTACAGACCATGCTATTGTAATTGCAGCAAATGCGCTCATCGCAAATGCAGCAGGAACATAAGCTGCGGGATAATCGAAAAAGAATTGGATAGTATCGTTCATTCAAAGCACCTTCTGGTCAGTTCGTGCAAGCTGTAAACAGTCTTGCCGCGTTTATCGGAACCACGGTTAGTGGAGTTATCCCAGTACCCAACCAAACCAGATGTTTGGGAAGTTCTTGGAGAAGCTAGTTTGTAGACTTGGACTTGGTTACCTTCGGTGATTATCTCACCTACTCTGCCTTTTCCATCGTCTAGGTATTCTTTACTTGCCATTGCTATTCCTGTCTGTGTTAATATGATAGCTATTATACAGGTTTTGATCAAAATGTCAATCATATAATGATTGAGTCAACACCCACATTTCTTGTTCAAAACCATCGACAGTGAGGTTAACTTTTGATATCAGGTCGCTCGTGTAAATTGGCGACCAGGTTACTGGCTCATTGTTTAATGATTTGACCATAACACAAGAGCCATTGGTCAGTAATGATCCAAATAAGAATTCGTCTTTTGATGTTACAGATTTAATAACCTGGGCTATTGCGTGTCTATTAACACATGCCACCAGGTGATCAGGATTGCTTATGGTTTGTTGTTCTGCGTAGGCATGCATTGACACCAATGAGGTTAATAATGCAATCATCGTTCTATTCATATTATGTCTCCGTGTGTTAAAGTATGTCTGTATTATACAGGAATTGACCAGGAAGTCAACCAATTTATTGCATTGTAGTGAAATATTCGTGATCCAGGACCAAAAAGTATTCAAAATACTCTTGCTCATGGGTCTCGGTATTGGTGGCGTAGAACCCATTTGCATCATGGTCATCTACAAAGAATTGAGCTTCATCTGTTACGAAGAGCTCAGCCTTTTGTGCTTCCTCAGCGACTAGTTCAGTTTGCATTGCGGTGTTTCGCTTTACGTTGATATTTGGTGCGGTCTTTTTGCACGGTTGCTTTATTAAAAGTCCTGCAATGTTTGGCTACTGGATTTTTCATAATGTGTCTCCGTTTAAGTTGTGTATATTATACATGAACGAACGGAGATGTCAACCATTTTTTGCAGAATCTCGATGTTTTAAGATACCGGTCGTAGGATGTGCTTTAGGTAGTTGTTTCTTATGATACTCCTCAACATTAAAGACCACCATCATAACCATCATCCAGAACACGAACCAGACCAGGTTGTACGCTATGACTCTCATAGGTCTTTGCACTTCCGCTCGTCGTCTTGCTCCCAGCCCCAATCATCTGCTCCATTGATCTCTGTAGGAACAGCCCGGAAGCTTGTGACAAGGCTCAGATAAATTGGTTGTTGGCAACAGATAGTGAACACCTTAGCTGGTCTTCGGTACGTTTCTACGTTATGCCAAGCTGGGCCTCTCAGCACCAGCTCGCCTTTGCAATGTGGACAGATCATGATTTAACGGTCTCCGTAATTAAGGTGATGTGTACAGGACATTCAGTATCAATGTCAACATCACAATTTGAGTAATCTCCGCCACCAGGCACAGCAAAATAAACTTTTGACCGGTATGTGGATGCAAAATGCTCAGGATACTTTTCCTTCAACAAATCCAGGATATCTCTCCCGGTGAGGGTGATCGTTGTCTCGACCTGCGTAGTTGTTGTGGCTTTAAGTTTCATCTTGTTCTCCTGTTACCGTGCTTCGTATTATACAGGTTTGATTGAAGAAGTCAATCACTTTGTTTGGGTAGAGGACGAGCACTAACAGCGATGAAGCCAGGGTTGCGAAACTCACCTTTCTTCAGTGCTTCGCCAGCTGTGGCAGCATCTACTATATCCTCGATGCGGATTGTTGAGTCGTTCTCATCACGTAGATAGATAGTGTATTTGGCTTTCTGCAACATATTAGTCTCCAGTATAATATCTGCGTTGTTCAACCCCAGACACTTCGTAGGATACTGGGAGATCTTTACTACGTGCTAGGAAGTTGCGTATATGTGACGCGAACTTGCCGGATTTGATAAAAGCATCAGCTATGCTAAACTCACCAACATCATGTATATACCTGCCTTGCATCACGATGATTCTAGCAGTTTTGTATTCCGGTGGTAACTGTTTGACTTGTTTAACTAACTCTTTTGACATTTTGTGCTCCTGTGTGTTAATGTATGCAGCTATTATACAGCCTTCAACCAAAATGTCAATCTATTCTTCAGTTATTCTGCTTAACCAAAATGTTACTAGACTCTCGAGCAATGTTTTAGCAGTATCTGGATCATCAAATACCTCATACTCTGGATTAAGTCCGGGCAAGAAACATATTGGTTTCCATTGGTTCCTGCTGAATCCGCGCCCATTAAGCTCTACTAAGCCCAATGCAGCAACCCGCCATCTCCCTAGGTAGAGCGCGTCTCCTATAAAGGTAAGGCTAGTTTCTGGTACCCATTGCAAGTTAAAATTGAAATCAGGAACCGTTGAGCTTGGTCCTATCCTACGTTCTCGCATTGTCTGCCCTGGTTAGTAATTATCCAGGCATTATACTATAATAATGCCTGGGTGTCAATCAATTATCTACCGCTCATCTCGCGGTACTTGCGTTCGTATACAGCTCGTTCTTGCTCTGCTTCTAATGCAGCAAATTCGTTCTTGTACTCTGCCCAACGCTTGTTATCTTCGTTGGTCCATTGTGGGAGGCTTTGTTGCTGGGGTTGTGGCAATTGCATTGTTTTCGCAGCCTTCTCCTCAGCTATCTCAAGCAATTGACCGGCATATATCTCTATACGCATCTTGCCACCTTTCATTGGACGGCGCCAATATGCCAGTTGTTTCTCGCTTAAGTACTTGTTCCGCAAATAAAACTCGGACATTGATGTGCCCATTCTAGCGTGGCAAGGGCGGTATCCTCTGCCATTGGCATACTTGGTATGCTCATCACGCTTCTCATCAGCGGTTTGACGTTCTGTTAGGACAACCAATGCGCGGGCTACTGCTTTGCCATTGGTTTTAAGTAAGTGGATGATTTCTTGCTTTGTCATCTTCTGTCTCCGTGTTGTTAAACTATGCAGCTATTATACAGGAATTGACGTCCTTGTCAACCATTTATTTAGGGTTCAACGTGCTCATATGTGTAGCCGGAATAACCATTTGCAGCTGAATTGGTTTTAGCATTGTTGAGATTGCTTACTAAGCTTTTGATTGATTTTGGATTGCAGTTGATCTTTTTGTTGCCTTTTTCGTGCTGGTAGCTTCTGCCGCAGTCCAGGGTATAACCAAAGCTATTGACAAGCTCTTCGAGTGTACCAGTTGCAAAGTTTTCGCGGGCAGGTGCGTTGCCAAAAGTGGAACGGCGGGTTGTTTTGATTGTAAATACTTTGTCTTGCTTTGCCATCTTGTGCTCCTGTGTGTTAATGTATGTCAGCTATTATACAGG
>CAYGHG010000156.1:0-4205 GCA_964349515.1 uncultured Spirochaetia bacterium | reverse complement strand
AAAACTGAAATTTAAAGCTAAAACTACAGTTTTCAATTTTCAACTTTCAGTTTTCATCTTTCAGTAGCCCGCAGTGGTGGAAATAAAAAATACAAAGATTAAACAGTTTTTCTAAAACAATCCGCAGCCCGCGCCTATGGAGTCTTTCATTGAGCCGATGATTATCACGGCCGCGACGCACCCTCCCGCCACGGTTGCTCCGAGCCCTGAGAGGGCTGTCATTCCCTGCGAGTGCTTTGCCGCTTCGTTGTAACACTCTGTGTAGTTTTTAACCGCGTCTGATGATTTCCCCGCCAGCCGCGACGGCGGTATCTCAGGGTCTGTTAAAAAACCGAGCACAACGCCTATCCCAAACATCCCCCCCACAAACCACAACACGCTGTTTATCTCTTTTGGCGCGTCCATCTTTCCGGTGGTGCAGTAATTCTCGCCGTAATCAGGCGAGGCAAAACAGGCAAAAGGCGCGCACACAAGCGCGGCTGCGCATATTAATACAGCTGTTTTTTTCATCAGTAACTTACGCCAAGCGTCACCAAATTTGAGGCCTCAAAAACCCCGCTGTCCCAAAAAGCCGGCACAAAAGCATAGTCTATAATAATATCAAACTCCCCCGCGCCTATTTTAATGCCTGCGCCTGCGGTGAATCCTGTGACCGCCTCTTTTTCATAACCATAGCCCGCTCTTGCACTGAGCATGGAATTAAATATATATTCCACTCCTGCCGCCGCGCGAAGCGATGCATCCGGGACAAGATACGAAACCTCCCCGGAAACCGCGAGTTTGTGCTCTTTTTCTTCCAGCACCGAGAAATTCAATCCCAGCGCCGCTGTCATAGGAAAGCTCGTACCTGCTTCCACATAAGTAAAATCAGGGCCGGCGTTCCTCACGGCAAGCCCTGCGCTAAAACTGCTTGTAACAGCATAAACCGCGCCTATATCGGCGCAAAATGCCGCCGCGCTCTGTTCCCCCATTGTTGAAGAAAAAATCTTTGCCGCCGCGCCCAGCGACAGAGCTCCGAGTTTTATTCCGTAAGAGAGCGCAGCAACAGCGTCGCCGGTTTTAACAACAGGCTCGCCCTCAAGGGCATTGTCTATCTCTCCCGCCGTCATATACCCGCCGGATACAGACACGCTCCCCGCATCTTTCAGAGGAAAAGCCGCGCTGATGTGGCCGCTGTTAATACCCGCTATTGAGCCGCTGTATGTAAAAAATGATTCAAACTTTTTTACGCTGCCGAGCGACGCAGGGTTGTAAAAAGCGCCTGATACCCCCTCTGTTTTTGCAGTGAAAGCCCCCGCGAGAGACGCGGTGCGCGCCCCCGGGTCAGAGAGCAGAAACAGAGCGCCTGATTCCCCTGCGCCAAAAAGAAGCGAAGGTATGAGAAGCAAAGAAGCTAATATGATTTTTGTTTTCATCATCCACCCCGTCATTTGATTATGGAAACTTTCAGTGTTTTTCTTGCGCTGCCCGCAGAGGCCTGTATTATGTAAATCCCGGCGCCGGCGTCCCTGCCCGTCTCGTTTTTGCAGTCCCACTCCCCGTATTCATTCGCGGCTGAAAACTCAATCTTTCTGACCAGCACCCCGCGCAGATTGTATATGCGCGCTTCTACCACGGCGGACATATCCCTGATACCGTGGTATATTTTCACTGTTTCACCCGAGTTGGTGTTGACCATATTTTTGTTCAGCAGAAAATCATTTTCGCTCAACAGATACGATACAGGGGTGGGGGTGACTGTAGGTGTAGGGGTGATTGCCGGGGTCGGCAGAGCGGTCGAAACCTGAGTGGGGGTGGCTGTCGGATTTTCAAGCAGGCAAAAAGCCGCAATACCGCTTGCAGGCTTGTTGTCAACCTCAAGGAATGTACCCACGCCGAACAATACGTCATCCAAAACTTTCATGGAATAAATAAATGGAGGCATCCAGTATTCATTCCCCATATATGAATTTGGGATTGACAATTGCGGGTTAAACCCCGCCACTACCGCCCCTGTTTCCTTATTTACCGCCGCGGCTGAGTTTCTCGCTGTCCCCGCAAAATTTGTAAACATTCCTGCGGCAAAAAGCCTGTCACCCGCGATATCAATTGAATTCACCTGGTTATTTGCGCCGGGGTTAAAGCTGTTCAAACTTCCGCCGGACATTGTAACCGACGCTATGTTCTGCCTCGCGCCGCCTCCCGCGCTTGTAAAATTTCCTCCTAAAAACAGATTCACACCGTCTGTTGCCATAGACACTACGCCTCCGTCCACACCCGGGTTAAATCCCGCAACAAGCGACGCATCAGATATATTCCACGCTGCTATATTCTGCCTCGCTTCGCCTGACGCTGTTTCAAAACCGCCGGCAGCGTACAGGATTCCGTTGTGCAAAAGCATGCAGCTTACCCCGGGGTCATCCCCTGTCTGCGTCAACACCGGGGCAAAATCATTGTCAAGTACACCTGTAGCCGCGTCTATAGCGGCAAAACCCGGCCTGGCAACCCCGTTTACCGTTGTAAATGGCCCTCCTATGTAAAGTTTTCCGTTATGCCCAGACATACTGATAACCATACCGTTCATGACTGCCGCAAAACCCGTGTCAGGCGCGCCGGTCAGCGCATCCAAAGCGGCAAAATTTGTAATTGAAATGCCGTTTATTTCGGAAAAATTTCCCGATACATATACCCTGCTGCCGTAAACCGCAATTCTTGGAACATACGGATAATCATACTCCAAATCTTCGCTGTTCCACAACCCCCTGAAAGCAGGCGCAAACGAAGCAAGAACTTTCCCGTCAGCCCTGTTTATGGCTGCCACAGCCGTCCTTGTTACCGCTTCGTATCCTGTAAACAAACCGCCTGTAAACACAGCCGCGCCTGATACCGAAAACGTCCATGGGTTCAAGTTCGGCGCCGAGCGAAAATCACCATTTTTTGTGCCGTCAGCGGCGTTAAAAGAACCAATATAATAGACCCAATCATTATAATCAGGGCCGATGCCGGCATAAACCGTGCTTCCTGAAAAACCAAATACACTTACAAAAGCCTGTCCTGCTTCCAGTTCGGCCTGCGGGTTAAACGCCGAAACCACGCTTCCATCAGAAGCGCTGACAGCGGCAAGGCAAGGCCGGCTTAAGCCCCCGACATTTTCAAAGGATCCTGCAAAATAAACTGCGCCTCCTGATACTTCCAGCCTGTACACGCTGGGGTTCTGTGTCCCCTGCCCCTGTATGGAAGGCACAAAATTTGCGTCAAGTCCCCCTGTCAGCGCGTTTATCTTCGCGAGCCCGGGTGCAGGCACTGTGTTGACTGTGCTGAAATTCCCTGCTATATAAAGGCTTCCGCCTGCGAGCTGCATTGTCTCAATATCCCCATCCGTGGTAAAACTAAAACCGGCCAAAGGTTCTCCTGTTGACAGGTCATAAACCGCAAGCCGCGAAGCAGCTGTCCCTGACACAGATCCAAAATGCCCGCCCAAATAAAGCATGTCGCCGGAACGAATAACCGATTTAATTACATCATTTGCCGATATGATGATTGTGTGGCTGCCTGTAACTGCATTGATTTCATAAATGTGTTCATACGTGCACGCGTAAAGCACGGCTCCGCTGAGAAACATAGAAAAAGCATATCTTTCCGGCGAAGCGTTGAAATCCGTGTCAACTGTCAGGTCTGATTTTATCCTCGCATAGCGCGGCTTTGGCTGCCCGTTTATATGGGTAAATGTCCCTGATATGTACCAGCCGCCCGCTCCGTCAGGTATTGAAGAGACAACATCCCCGCCTGTTATGACAGGCGAGCCCGCCAGCAGGTTTCCCGTAGTTATATCCCCCACAGCGCCCGACCCTGTCATTCTGTCGGCAGCGTTAAAAATCAATCCGCCCGCATAAATAACATCCGCACTGGCTGTAACATCTACAACATATCCCGTAATATTTGAGCCGTTTAAAACCTGATAGGCTTCACCAATTGAGCATGTATATGACCGGATTGCGGGCGAGAGAGTAAGAATTAAAGCAAGAACAGATAATATTTTTTTCGTCCCCATATAGCCTCCTGTTTGATGTTATATGCGATATTATAAAACAAACCGGAACGGTTTTCCACGCTAAATATAGTCAAATGAAGGCAGTTTGGATTTTGGATTTTAGATTTTTTGTCTTACTACTTTCAGTTTTCAGTTTTCAGTTTTCAGTTTTCAGTTTTCAGTTTTCAGTTTTCAG
>CAYGHG010000155.1:0-4214 GCA_964349515.1 uncultured Spirochaetia bacterium | reverse complement strand
GTATTAATTATAGCTTATAGCTCATGGCTTATAGCTTAGAACAACCCTCCCACATAATAAACCACCCTCTCCACCGCCCACTTCATCATCTTCGGGAATTCCGACGGGGAAATCTGATAAACCAATACAAAACAGGAAACTATTATTATTGCGGACAACCATTTGGTATACGGCCCGGCTGTCCTGATAACCAGAATAAGCGCGAAAATTACCGTAAACGCGGGAATTACTATTTTAATGTCACCGAGCGGCACTGTGTAACTTGAAAAACTGGTATATGAGTATCCCAGGAATTTAGCAACGTCAAAGTTTACCTTGAGTACTATAAGCAGGGCCTCAACAACTATGAGCACGAGAACTGCGACTGACGCCATTATCGTAAAAGGCCCCCGGGTTCTGAACACTTCATAAACAGCGGCCGGAAGAACGCCTGCAATGATGTAGAGCGGGGTTTTCGTAATAAGCGCCGCAGCAATACCCGCAGCAGCGGCTATGGTAAAAAGCACGCACAAAAATACCGGGCTTGCTTTTATTTTTTTGGATTTTGATTTCGGTTTTGAAACTGCTTTTGGTTTTACAACCTGCGTTTTTTCTGCCAGAGACTCTGTTTGAATGTCTGCCATTTTTTATCCCCCCATTTTTTGAGTGCAACTACCTTTGAGTGCAACTACCGAGAATCGAAAATCGAGAATTTACCGCCATAACTCTCACTTTGGCGTTTCAGCCGCTTTATGCTTTTCTTTTTTATTCACTTGAGGCGGTCCTAAGCTCCATTTTTTTCCTGCCTTCGGCGGAAAAAAATGGAGCGGGAGACCGGGTTCGAACCGGCGACATCCAGCTTGGAAGGCTAGCGCTCTACCAACTGAGCTACTCCCGCAACTAAAACAAACCGAAAGTTTAAAGTTTACAGCTGAAAATTAAAACAGAACTTTCTTTTGCCTGTTTTAGCTTTCAGCTTTCAATTTTCAACTTTAAACTGTCTTTATTATGGTGGGCGCTACTAGACTCGAACTAGTGACCCTCTGCTTGTAAGGCAGATGCTCTAACCAACTGAGCTAAGCGCCCATAAACTGCTAAAAAACTATCCCGAGTTCCGGGTACTAATTACTAAATCTCAAATCCCATGTCCCAAGTCTCAGGGAGAACCGAATAACTAAAGAATCAAAAACCACAGAACGATTAATTAACAGGGTAACATAATATTTATAGCAGGCCGTCCTGTCAAGCCTTTTTATTAGTAATTAGTATATTTATCTGTTCTTATCTTTTTTCCTAATATTTTTCCAATTGCTGCCTCTTGTCTTCTGTCTTCTAAACTTTCCTCTTGCCTACCTTTTTTCTATAGGCACATATTCTGCCTTCGTCTCCCCTGTATAAACAGCCCTCGGCCTGAATATTCTGTTTTCAGCCAGATACTCAAGCACCCTCGCAGTCCAGCCCGAGATACGGCTTGCCGCGAATATAGGGGTAAACATGGCGGTTTCAATTCCCATCCCCCTGTATATGAGGCCGGAATAAAAATCCACATTCGGGAATATTTTCTTTTCTTTTCCCAGCTGGTCGCATATCAATCCGTCCAGTTTCTTTGCAATGCTGTAAAGATTGTCAATCTCGTGGTTGCGGCGCGCCATAAATTCTACAAGCGGCCCGAGTATTCTTGCACGCGGGTCATACGCCTTGTAAACCCTGTGGCCGAAACCCATTACTTTTTTCTTTTCCTCGCGCGCCTTTTTAAACCACTCTTCTGCCTTTTCAGGCGAGCCTATCTGTTCGAGGTCATAGAGCACCTTTTCATTTGCCCCGCCGTGCAGCGAGCCTTTCAGGCTGGTGATACCCGCCACTATTGACGAATACATGTCAGAAAGCGTGGAGTTGGCAACCATAGCCGTAAAAGTAGAGGCATTCATCCCGTGGTCAGCATGAAGAATAAGCGCAATGTCCATCAGCTTTGTGACTACTTCATCAGGCTTCTTTCCCGTCATCATATAAACAAGATTGGCAGCATGGCTTAAAGAGTTATCCGGTTCAACAGGCTCCAGTCCAAGCCTCAAGCGCGCTATCTCTCCCGTAAGAGTTGAAATTCTTGAAATCAGTTTTATGGCTATTTCTTCCTGATTTGCAACTGAAACGTCTTCAGATTTTTCGTCAAGCGCTCCGAGCATACCGGTGGTAATATACAGGCTTATCATCGGATGAGCCGTTTTTACCGCCCCGAGTTTCAGTGTGTCATATATTTCGTGGGGCAGTTTTCTGTAGCTTTTTAGTTTTTCGTCAAAAGCCTTATACTCAGCCGCGTTGGGCATTTTACCGTAAAGCAGCAGATAGGAGGTTTCTTCGAAATTGGAATGTTCCGAGAGTTCAAACGAATCATAGCCCCTGTAAACAAGCCTTCCATTTACCCCGTCCACATATCCGATCTTTGTCTCGCAGGCTATTGCGCCTTCGAGCCCTTTGTTGACTGACACCGCAACCGGCCACTCCAGCATCGACGCGGCAGGAGCTCCTATGTTGTCTGTGTGGTACTGCGCGGCTATTTTTGCCGCCTCCCTGATTTTTTCATTAATTCCTTCTACACTCATTTAAATGCCTCCTTATAGCTTTTTGATAATGCATTACAGAATACTATTTATCAGGGGATGTAGTCAAGGATATTAGAATGAAATTGACGGCTTTTGCCGTTTTCTTTCATACTGCAAAACACACGTTCCGCCTTACGGCGCGGCTTTATTCGTATCGTAATGCATCTATTGGATTAAGCTCCGAAGCCTGCTTTGCGGGCCATATACCGAAAACCAGCCCTATAAAAGCCGAAAAAGTGGTGGACAAAATGACAGACTGGGGGGTGATGATGACGCTCCATCCTGAAAAAAGCGATATGATAACAGCAGCCGAACTCCCGAGCAATATACCTGCCGAACCTCCCGCGAATGTAAGTATGACAGCCTCTATGATGAACTGCGATAGTATGTCTGTTTTTGTGGCGCCTATGGCTTTTCTCAAACCGATCTCACGGGTGCGCTCCTTTACGGATACCAGCATGATGTTCATTATCCCTATGCCTCCCACCAGAAGCGATATGGCGGCGATGGAAGCAAGGAGAACCGTGAGGGTTTTATTGGTATTCTCTATCATCTCCTGCATCTCTGCCATATTTCTTATATCAAAAGCCTTTGATGCGTCGCTTTGCATCTTATGCCTGCGCTTAAGTGTTTCAAGTATTTCTTCCTTTACGTCATCCATCACGTCACGGGAAGCTGCCTGGACATAGATAACCGAAACATACTGCCTGCCGAGCAGCCTGTACATCGCCGTGGAAACAGGCATAAAAACAGTCTCATCATCGCCCATCCCGGGCCCAAAGGAAGAACCCTTTTCTTTTAATACCCCTGATACCGTAAAATTCACCTTGTTTATTTTTATCGTCTTTCCCACCGGGTTTTCATCCTGAAAAAGCGTTGACGCGACAGCAGAACCCAAAACAACCTTTTTTGCCCGCTCCAGCGTGTCAGAGTTGCTGAAATATGACCCCTGTACTGTTTCGTATGCCCGCATAGATTCATAAGCGCTGTCAACACCGTTTACGGACACCTGCATATTCCTGTTTCCCGCCACAGCCTGGCCGCTTCCGTTTACATATGAAGAGACGTTTGCAACGCCTCTTACAGCTCCTATTATTTCCGTATCCTTCTGCGTAAATCTTGCAGGCCTGTCAATTGTCACACCCATAGCACGGGATGATCCCGGCCTTACCGTCAGTAGATTTGATCCCAGCGAAGAAAGCCTTTCATTAATTGATGCCTTTGCCCCTTCTGCAATTGCGAGCATTGAAATTACCGCCGCCACGCCTATCATTATTCCTAGCATCGAAAGAAAAGAACGCAGTTTGTTCCCCGTAATAGTCCTCACAGCCTGCTTTACGTATTCGCTGATATTTCCCTTTATTGCTTTATGCGCCTCACGAGGGGCTTCGACGTGCGGCCCTGCAGATTTTTCTCCGCCCTTTTCAGCGCCGGTATCCTCAACTATTTCCCCGTCTTTTACCCTTATTATTCTTTTCGCATATTTGGCGGTCTCGGAGTCATGAGTGACCACTATGACGGTCTTTCCCTCTTTGTTGAGCCTTTTAAAAAGTTCCAGTACTTCTTTGCCGCTTTTGCTGTCAAGGTTTCCGGTAGGCTCATCGGCAAGTATTATCTCAGGCCCGTTTATTAGCG
>CAYGHG010000154.1:0-4348 GCA_964349515.1 uncultured Spirochaetia bacterium | reverse complement strand
GGGAGGGGTTTGTCTGTTATGCCGTGAAGGGTTCAAAAGAAAGGACCATCACGGTTTTTGAAGCTGAAAAAGGAATTTCAATATTAGTTGCGGGATGAACCGCGGAGGGAGATTTTAACATGAATGTGAGCGAAATAAGGCCTGAGAAAAAACTGGTAATAATCGCGCTGATTTGCGGGGCGGCAGCCGCGGCAATAATTTATTTTTTCCTGTCCGGCAGGGAGGCTGAAATACTCGGTAAAATGGAGCCTGTGAAGGTGTATGCCGCGGCAAAGGTAATACCCGCGTGGACGAGGATAGAGCCCGAGATGCTGACGGTGCTTGAAATGCCGAAACGCTACATCACGGCGTCCCATACATCGGACAGGAAAAAACTCCTGGGCAGGCTTACTATGGTGCCTTTTGCACAGGGCGAGCCGCTTTTACTCAACAAAGTTTCCGAAGGCGGCGACGAGCTAAACACCGTGATACCCGCGGGGCTGCGTGCGGTCAGCGTGAGCGTTGACGAGGAATCAGGCGTGGGCTACATGGTGAGCGCAGGCGATTATGTGGACGTAATACTGAATTTTCAGGGAGAGGAAAACAGCAAAAAAGCAATGACCACTGCCACTATATTGCAGGCGGTAAAGGTCATAGCGGCCGGGCAGCACGGCTCTTCATCCAAATCAAAACAATACGCCACCATAACCCTCGCGGTCACGCCTTCTGAAGCGGAAATAATAATGTTTGCAAAGGAAAAAGGCAGGATAAATTTCTCCCTGAGGGCGCTCGGCGACAGGGGTAAAGAAAGCATAAAAACAGTAAGCTTCAGGGAACTGTATGAATCAATAAAAGAAAACGAACGCGCGGGCAGCGTGCAAAAGCAGGGCGCCGCAGTCAAAGCGCCTGCCGAAGATGCCGATCCTGCGGTAAAAACGAGGGGTGAATAATGAAAAGATTTGTTTCTGCTATTGCGTTATGTATGGTTCTGGCGGCGTCTTCCGCGGTTTATGCCAATACAAAAGAGATGAACTTAAAAGCGGGCAGTTCCAGGGTGGTGAAATCCTCGGGGATTAAGTCCGCGGAAGTATCTTCAAAAGACACGGCGAGGGTAACGGTGCTCTCGGATAAAGAGGTAATAATAGAAGCTGTAAAAGAAGGCTCCACAGTGGTGACTATTAACACCGACAGGGGCAGGGAAAACATACTGGTAAAAATCAAGAGGGCCGTAATGGCGGAAAAGATGATAGAGGTGGATGTCCAGATACTCGAGATTACCTATGCTGACAGCGCGGGCTACGGCATAGACTGGCCCGCGCTTCTAAAGGGCGGCGCGGGCGAGGCCGTACTGCCGCTTGTCCCGCTTAATGCCGTAGAGCAGGCTGTGCCTGATTTTCAGGCTTTCGGGCTTTTGTTCAGGCGCGGGCCGATAAATGCCTTTGTAAAACTCCTGATGGAAAAAAACAACGCGAAGATACTGGCAAAGCCGAAGCTGCTCTCCGCAAACGGCAAAAGCGCGCAGTTTCTGTCAGGCGGTGAAATACCTGTTTCTCTTGTTGATTCTGACGGCAAACTGACGGTTGACTGGAAAAAGTACGGGGTGTCGCTCGACATAACGCCCGAGATTACAAAAAATAACACCATAATGACCGCTGTCAAGGCGCAGGTAAGCACCCTTGATTATGTTAACGGCGTGAAATTTACCGGCAATGACACTGTCCTGCCTGCGTTGAAATCAAGAAGCGCGTCAACCACGGTTACCGCGGAGCACGAGGACACAATAGTCATAGCGGGCTTGATTGAAAACTCGGAATCAAAGATATACGAAGGTGTGCCGCTGTTGATGGACATACCGCTCATCGGCGAACTTTTTAAATCTTCAAAAATCAGGTCGTCAAGCACTGAGCTTGTGATTTTTGTGACGCCGAGGATAGCCGGGGAAGGCGGAATCTAAATGAAAAAAATAGCGGCGGTATTTAACACAAAGGACGGATGCGGAAAAACAACCATGGCGCTCAATATGTGCGCTGCCGCGGCGCGCTCCAAAAAAACGCTTTACGTGTGGGCGGGCGCGGGTTGTGCTGACGCCGAGCTCTATCTGGGGCTTGACCGCAGGCTGCCGCTCAATCCTGTTTCTGAAAAAGACACACTGTTGTTAAAAGAGGGTTTCTACTGCTGTCAGATGGACACGCCGCATGCGGCTGAGTTCATAGCAAGGGACTCATTTTTTGATCTGGTAATATTTGACTGCCAGGGGCTGCCTGACGCCTACTACTATGAAATAGCCGACAGGGTGATAATCCCCGCAGAGCTGAACCGCTTGAGCACAGAGCACGCCAAGCGGTGCGTGGAAGACTATACCCGCTGCGGCCATCCGCTGAAAAATATCATGATAGTTGTAAACAGGGCTCAGCAGCCGTTTATTTCGCAGTCTGACCTTGAAGGCGCGTTTGGCGGCGCTGTTGTGTGCGGAGTGCTGCCTTATGAAAAAGAGGCGGAAAAGGCTGCCGAGAAAGGCTCGCTCTATTACGCGGAGAATAAAAAGAGCCTGTTTTTAAGCGGCGTTTTGAAAATTACCGGAGAGATAATATCAGGCAGTGCAAAAGACCACAAGGCGCTGACTGTGATGTTTAAAAAAACATCAAAACGGGATTTTGGATATGAGAGCGCCGAACCGCGCGAGGTGCCTTCTGCGCGGGAGCGCAGGCCGGGCGGCACGCGCAGCGCGATAAAAAAAGAGGCGCACAGGCTTCTCTTTGACGAGATTGACCTGCGCAAAATAGAGGGAGAGGCGCTGAAGAACCCGGAAAAGCGGGAAAAAATAATGACAGAGGTAAAGGAAAAGATAAAGGCCGTGCTTGAGCGGATCAAAGACGCTCCGAGCGAGCGCCACGAAAGGGAGGCGCTGATAAAGGAGATATACGACGAGGCGGCAGGCTTGGGCGCGATAGAAGACATGCTGAAAGACGAATCCATAACCGAGATAATGGTAAACAGGCCTGACCTGATTTACATAGAGCGCAAGGGAAAGATACACAGGGCAAAGGAGGCTTTTACAGATGACGCGTCTGTCCTGCGCGCGATTGAGCGGATAGTGCTCCCGCTCGGCAGGAGGATAGACGAATCACAGCCCTATGTGGACGCGAGGCTGCCTGACGGCTCGAGGGTAAACGCGGTCATACCTCCGCTTGCCATAGACGGCCCGAATATTACAATCAGGAAGTTTTCAAAAAAGAAACTGACCATAAAAGAGCTTGTTGAAAACGGGTCCATATCTTTTGAGGCTGCGGAGTTTTTAAAGAACGCGGTGGCTTCGAGAAAAAACATACTGATAGCCGGCGGCACAGGCTCGGGGAAAACCACACTGCTCAACATTTTGTCGGGGTTCATTCCCGAGGATGAGAGGATAATAACTGTTGAAGACTCCGCAGAGCTTCAATTGACGCAGGAGCATGTATTAAGGCTTGAGACAAGGCCGGCAAACATCGAGGGCAAAGGTGAAGTCACCATACGGGATCTCGTGAAAAACGCCCTCAGGATGAGGCCCGACAGGATTGTGGTCGGCGAGTGCAGAGGAGGCGAGGCGCTTGACATGCTGCAGGCCATGAACACCGGCCACGAGGGTTCAATGACCACGGTACACGCAAACTCGCCGCGCGACGCGCTGACCAGGCTTGACGTGCTGGTACTGATGGCAGGTTACGACCTGCCGGTAAAAGCCGTGCGCGAGCAGATAAGAAGCGCGATAGACCTCATAGTCCAGCAGTCGCGCCTCAAAGACGGCTCAAGAAAAGTAACGGCAATAGCGGAAGTCACAGGAATGGACGGGGATATGATACTGATGCATAATTTGTATGAGATGAAAGAAGGCGTGCTTGTTTGTCTTTAACCCCCTTTCCCACTCTTTACAGTACCCCCTTGAGGGGTAAAGGGGGGCAGGGGGGATTGCAGTTGTAAGTTAACAAGACAAAAGACAGAAGACAGAAGGAAAACGAAGACAGGGCTATTTTGTACTGATGTTAACGTTGACCGTTGAACTTTTGAACGCTGAACAAAGATTTTTCGTTCATTAAAAAAGTATGAAGGGGAGAAAAGGTATGTCGGCAAAAAAAGTAAAATTTAAGGGTGTGGATTGGAAAGTGGATTTTTTTAAATATCCAAACGGGACTAACGCGATTAATTTGACCGAAACGGAAGAGGGAAAACTGACACTCACGGCTACAGCCTATATATCGGGAATAAAACTTGCGGAAGATGAAGCTGTATTGAAAAACTATGCGGAAAACAACGGGATTTTTGAAGCGCTCGTGGAGTCAGGAGTCATAAAACCCGCAGGCAGGTACGCAGGCTCGCCGCTGAGGCCGATAGG
>CAYGHG010000153.1:0-4352 GCA_964349515.1 uncultured Spirochaetia bacterium | reverse complement strand
GGCAGCATGGCAAACTACGGCAGCATGGCAAACTACGGCAGCATGGCAGCATCGATAAGAACAGAGGCTTGGATGCTTGGATGCTTGGCAAACGACGGCAGCATGGCAGACTACGGCAGCATCGTGAGAACGGAGGCTTGGTGACTACGGCAGCATTGTTGGTACTAAAACTATAGACTTTAGGCTTTAAACTTTAAACTTTAAACTATTGTCTGCAAACTACTACTCCCCCTTGCTCACTTTGGGACAGGGGGTTAATAAAAGGAGAGAACGATGCGAAACAATATAATACATCCCGGAGCGGACGAACTTACGTACGAGATACGGGAGATTGTAAAGGTCGGGCTTAGGATTGAGAAAACCGGGATTCCTGTCATCTGGGAAAATATCGGCGACCCTGTGGCAAAGGGCGAGATGCCTCCTCAGTGGCTTAGGGATATTGTCTCTGATACGGCAAAAAACGACTCTTTAAGTTACGCTTATTCACCGACACAGGGGCTCAATGCCACCCGCGAGTATATTGCAAAAGAGCGCAATCTTGAGGGCGGCGCGCAGATTAAACCCGATGACATTCTCTTTTTTAACGGGTTGGGCGACGCGATCGCCACTATTTACAATTACCTCAACAGCAGCGCGAGGATAATAGGGCCAAACCCAGCCTACTCAACCCACTCCTCGGCCGAGGCGGGCCGCGCGGGTTCGCGCCATATTACTTACAATCTTGACCCGAAAAATAACTGGTACCCTGATTTGAAAGATTTAAGGGAAAAGATAATCGCGTATCCTGAAATATGCGGCATACTTGTGATAAACCCCGACAACCCTACGGGTATGGTCTATCCAAAAGAGGTGATAGCGCAGGTGGTTGACCTCGCGCGGGAGTTTGACCTTTTTATGGTCTCTGACGAGATATATTCAAACCTGTGCTATCCCGGGGTCGTTCATAAAAAACTGGCCTCAGTCATAGGCAGCGTGCCGGGAATCGCGCTTCGCGGGATTTCAAAGGAATTTCCGTGGCCGGGCTCGCGCTGCGGCTGGGCTGAGTTTTATAATGCAGACAAGGACGCAGCTTTTGCGCGCTATATTAAGACCATACAGGATGCCAAGATGATGGAGGTATGCGCCACAACGCTCCCGCAGAAGGTGCTCCCTGTAATAATGTCTGACCCGCGATACTACCCGTACCTCGCTGAGAGGACGGCAAAATACGAGGCAAAGGCCCGTATCGCCTGCGGAATCTTTTCGCAGGTTCCGGCAATCTCTGTAAACATGCCGCGAGGCGCTTTTTATCTGACTGTTATGTTTGAAAAAGGCGCGCTCAAAGAGGGCCAAAGACTGGAGCCGCAGAATGCCGAAGCCGCACGCATCATTGCGCCGCTGCTCAAAACTGACAAGCTTGACAAACAGTTTGTGTACCACCTGCTGGCGTCAAAGGGAATATGCGTGGTGCCGCTTTCTTCGGGGTTTAATTCCGACCTTTACGGTTTCAGAATGACGCTGCTGGAGAGCGATACGGAGAAATTTAAGCACATAATCAAAACTCTGGCAGATGCTGTCAGGGAATATACCGCTTAAGAAAGGGCGGCGTGCCTGTTACTGTATTAAACGGTGTGTAATAAGAGATGTAGCAATAACCCCGGCCCCTCATCCCGGCCTTGCGTTATTGTATTTGCCGTCTTAATCTGATAGTATTATTAAAATTTACCGAGGAGGAATCATGAAAAAAACAACAGCAGTTTTACTGGTAATACTTCTCGCGGCGCTTGTACCGCTGCTCTACGCGAAACAGAAAAAAAAGGACGCGTATGAATCCCTTAAACCCCTTATGGAGGTTTATTCTCTCATACAGGAAAATTACGTTGACGAAGAAAAAACAGACCCTGAAGAGCTTACAAAAAGTGCGATTAAAGGGATGCTTTCAAATGTTGACCCTTTTTCCTCGTACCTTGACGCGCAGAGTTTCAAGGACATGACCGAAGACACAAAAGCCGAGTTCGGCGGCATTGGGATAGAGATATCAATCAAAGAAGGACAGCTCATAGTTGTGGCGCCTATTGAGGACACTCCCGCCTACAGGCTCGGCGTAAAAGCCGGGGACAAGATTATGATGATTGACGGCGAATCTACTGAAAACTTTGAAGTTATGGATGCCGTCCACAAGCTCAGGGGCACTCCGGGGACAAATGTGACAATCACCGTACAGCGCGGGCTTGAGCCGCAGACAAGGGACATAACCATAACAAGGGCTGTCATAAAAATAGAAACGGCGAGGTATGACATAATAAGCGGTGACGTGGGCTACATCAAGATAAACGAGTTTATGGGCAACAGCGAGCCGGTGCTCACAAAGGCGCTCGACGAATTTAAGAAAAAGAAAATTACAAAAATAATAATTGATTTAAGAAACAACCCGGGCGGGCTCCTAGACCAGGCTGTGCGCATCGCAGACTATTTTCTCCCCAAAAACGCGATGATAGTTTACACCATGGGCAGGGACAAGGAAAAAAGAGTGGAGTTCAAGGCTGAAAAGGGGGAGGTTTTCAAGGGAAATATTGCGGTGCTGATAAACCGCGGCAGCGCCTCTGCGTCCGAGATTCTGGCGGGCGCCCTGCGCGACAACAACAGGGCTGTCCTGATAGGGTCCACCTCTTTTGGAAAGGGTTCCGTGCAGACCCTCATACCGCTGTCTGACCGCTCGGCGCTCAGGCTCACAACCGCGCAGTATTTTACCCCGTCAGGCGGGATGATACACGGAGTGGGTATAAAGCCGGATATTGAACTCGACGAACCTATTCCTTCTTCTTTTACCGCTTCGCTTTTTGAAGGCGACCTGATAGAGGGATTTGCCGCGGAATATCTGAAAAAGTACCCCGAAGGGCTGACGGAAAAGGCCGAAAAGGAAACGGTAAAGGTTTCCGAGTCTGACCTTAAAAAACTTTTTCAGAAAACAACAGACGACAGAATAGCTGAGGAGTTTACAAAGCATTTAAGAAGCAAAAAGATTGAAATAGCCCTGCAGGAATACGCCCAGGACAGGGAAATAATACTGAACAAAATAAAGGTGGAGATAGCAAAAAAACATAAAGGCAGGGGCGAGGCAAGGCGCGTTTCTGTTGAAAATGACACGCAGGTGAAACGGGCGGTCAACATACTAAATACCATAGTCAGGGTGAGCGGAAAATAATGGCTAAAAAAAAGAAAATTGCAGCGCTCGTACTCGGGCCGGTGCTGCTGCTTTCTTTTATTGCGGCTGCGGGTTATCTTTACTATAAAAACAAGTATGTACCCGAGTTTGAGGCGCGCGCCTCGGCTGTGAACAGGGTGATAGAAAGGGCGATAAACGAGAATATCCTGCTGAGCAGGGCGCTTGTAATATCTTCCGAAGGGGGCAAATACTATAAACTCACGGCCAGAATGCCGCTTAGGTTTAATATTGAATCAATGAAAAAAAAGCTTAACGAAACCGCGTCGCTTGCGGGAGTTGAGGTGTCGTTTAAAGAGGTGGATCTGGAGCGGCTCAAAAGCGTTAATGCCGAGTTTAAGATGGATTCAAAAGTAATATGCCAGGCAAGGTTTGTAAGGAACAATAAGCCCAAACTGTGCGTGATAATAGATGACTGGGGATATAATTCAAGGCCGCTTCAGTTTTTGTCCTCCATAAAGCAGCATTTTGCGCCTGCCGTACTGCCGGGGCTTGCGTTTTCCGCGAGGGCGGCCCGGGAAGCCGCCGGTGCGGGAAAGGAAGTAATACTACACCTGCCGCTTGAGCCGAAAAGAGAAATGCCTGCTGAAAAATATTTGATTAAAAAAGGGATGTCTGAAGGCGAGATAAAGCACATACTTGAGCGACAGATAGCTCTCGTGCCGGGAGCAGCAGGCATAAACAATCACGAAGGCTCGCTGGTAACAGAGGACGCGAGAATTATGGGTATTATAATGAAAGCGATAAAACCAAAAAATCTGTTTTTTGTGGACAGCGTCACTGCCGGAAAAAGCGTTGTCATAGCTTCTGCAAAAACCGCGGGGGTTTTAAGCGCGGCAAGGCACGTTTTTCTGGACAATGAAAAAGATGCCGAATACATAAGAGGGCAGATGAATGAACTGAAGGAAACCGCAAAGAAAAGAGGATTCGCTGTCGGCATAGGCCACGCGGATATGATAACAATGCAGGTGCTGGCGGAAGACATGCCGCTGATTGAAAAAGAGGGTTTTGAGTTCGTGACGCCGGCGGAAGTGGTTAGGTAGAGGGTTGGAGGGCTGGTGACTACGGAAGCATGGCAGAAGACGGCAGCATGGCAGAAGACGGCAGCATGGCAGACTACGGCAGCATGGCAGACTACGGCAGCATGGCA
>CAYGHG010000152.1:0-4411 GCA_964349515.1 uncultured Spirochaetia bacterium | reverse complement strand
CTATAATTATTTGCAGTTTGTTGCCAATCAACTTCCTCTTAAATACTTTCATTGCAAATTTCTTTACTAATTTTTTATACTTCTTTGCATTTTTTGTCCTGAACGATATCGCTTTACCCGGCACAAAAAATCTGTATTCGGCGAACTCTAAAATTCTTCTCATTTATCATCAACCATGCGCATCGCGACAACATCACACGATGGAATAATTACTACATCTGTTTCTGGTAGGTTTTGCAAACTTACTTTTGTTCGAATCTTTTTACTCAAAGTACCGCTTAATATGTTATTTAACAACACATACACTTTATCGTTTCGGAGTAAAAGAAAACCGCATATTATAATTTTATTCCGCAAAGCTAAAAAACAAGTTTTATTTAACTTTCTAAACACGCAAATTCACCTCAATCCATTCTTTGATACTCTCTGCCGCTCATTTATAAATTGGTGCCAGAGACTGCTTTGACACCTGATAAAACTACACATATCATGCCCTGAAACATCAGGTGTAAGGTCAGGGCCTGACACCGTCTTTTAAACACACTTCAGTATAGTTACTTAATCCCATACCTCTTCATCTTATAAAGCAGATTCCTCCTGCTCATTTGGAGTTTTTCAGCCGCTTTGGTTCTATTCCCTTCTGTTTCGTTTAAAGCGGCAATAATTATATCCTTTTCCGTCAACTCCCTGGACTTCTGCAGATTAATCAAAGCACTGACATAGTCCTTTTCATCGATTTCTTTATTGCCCGCAGTTTCGGATATGACTTTAAAAATAATATTTTCAAACTCCTTATTTATCAGGGCTTTTAAATAGTTAATGTGTTTTTTATCCAGAAAACTAAGCAGTTCCGTGATTTTCTTTACAATATCTTCGTTATAAACGACAAGCGCGTTTTTCAATCGCCAACTGTCCTTTATTCCTTCATCCATCAGCGAAAACAACCTCAGTCTGACAAAAAACTCTACTGTATTTAATAATTCTTTTTCATTCAGCATTTTACTTCCCCGCCTCATTCATTCTCCCATACACCCGCTTCATCAGATACTCTTTCAGAAGCCCGGCAAATGCCTTGTCTTCCATTATCTTGTTGAATATTTCCTCGTTCTGGTCCATTCTGTCCACCAGTTTGGCTATGAACAAATCCTCAAAGCCAAACTTAAAGTTCTCTATGGGGTTATTTCTGGCCTGGACGTTTAGTTTTTCATCCAGCATCAGTTCTTCCTCAATAGAGTCTATGAAGAGCTTGTCAGCCTCGGTAAAATCCGTGCCAAACCTGTCATTTAAAAGCCTTATAATCTCAGACAGCCTCGCATGCTGTTCTTTTTCATCCCTGTCCCCTGCCTCAGAGACCGGCTTTAGTGGCGCCGAGCCCTCTTTTTGCAGTGTTATGTCGCCTTCTGCTATTTTTTTCAGCCTGTAGTACTCAAGGGCCACCTCATCATCCAGCCTGTATCTCTGGCCGGCGGAGCGCTTCGGCAGTTTTCTCAGTAAAAACCTGCAATAGGCGTAAAACTTTTCAAGTTCAACATCAGAAAAAGGCATTATCTGCGCCACAAACGCATACAGCCTCACAAACACAGTCACGCTGTTCGCAAAATCCTCCTGCTGCTGCGGCTCTTTTAACTCTCCAAACCTCTGTACAGCTGTATCTATAAAGGCGTTCAGTTTTGCGTGGTCTTTTTTGTCCGGGAGGCTTTTTTTAGCAAAGAAAACATTACAAAAAGCGTTTATTTCTTCGGGCTTTATTATCATGTATGACTCTATGGTTGTTTTCAGGTCATACAGCTTGTTCGGGTCTGTCGTATCCAGAAGCTCAGTCTGCTCATAGTAAGGCTGAAAAGCCGCAAGTATTTCCGCCCTGTCATTTACAAAATCCAGTATGAAAGTATCCTCTTTACCCGGGCATATACGGTTCAGCCTGGACAGTGTCTGTACAGCCTTTACCCCGTCCAGCCTCTTGTCAACATACATGGTATGCAGCAGCGGCTGGTCATAGCCTGTCTGGTATTTTTCGGCAACCAGCAGTATCTGATACTCACCCGTATTAAATTTCTCGGGCAGTTCCTTTTCGCTGAAACCGTTCATTGCCGTTTCCGTGAATTCACCTGGTTGGTCATTTAGTATCACAGTTCCGGAAAAAGCAACCAGCGCCCTGATATTCCCGTAACCTTTTTCCTTTAAATACCTGTCAAACTCCTGCTTATACCTCACCACATGCGCCCTGGATGCGGTAACTACCATTGCCTTTGCCTTGCCGCCTATTCTCGGCATCACTACCTGCCTGAAATGTTCTATTATGACCTCGGTCTTCTGTGCAAGGTTATAAGGGTGCAGCGAGACAAAGCGCGCTATGGCTATTGCGGCTTTTTTCTTTATGACGTCAGGGTCGTCCTGTATTTTCTTGGTAAGCTGGAAAAAGGTCTGGTATGTAATGTAGTTTTTCAGTACATCCATTATGAAGCCTTCCTCTATTGCCTGCCTCATTGAGTACAGATGAAAAGGCTCAGGTTTATCGTCAGCACCTCTGGTACCAAATACCTCCATAGTCTTTGCCTTTGGAGTGGCAGTAAAAGCAAAAAAGCTTAGATTAGGCTGCGGCCCGCGTTTCAGCATTGACTCCCTCACGGCATCCTCGCCGTCAGGCTCATCACCGTATTTTTCACGTTCTTCAGCAGCCTCATTCACTTCAGCCGGGTCTGCGAGCACTTCTTTCATCTTCTTGGCAGATTCACCGCCCTGAGAGCTGTGAGCCTCGTCAACTATGACAGCGTACTTGCGCTTGGGCAGGTTTTTGACCTTTTCAAGTACAAACGGAAACTTCTGAAGTGTTGTAATAACTATATTCGTGCCGCTTGTCAGGGCTGCGGCAAGCTGGTTTGAGTCTTTGTCTATCTTTTCCACCACTCCGGTCTTATGCTCAAACTGGTATATGGTATCCTGCAACTGCTGGTCCAGTACCAGCCGGTCAGTAATCACAATAACCGAGTCAAATACCCGCTTGTCTTCTTTATCATGAAGCCCGGCCAGCCTGTATGCAAGCCACGCTATGGAGTTACTCTTGCCGCTGCCGGCGCTGTGCTGTACCAGATAGTTGTTACCACTGCCGTTTTTCAGGGCATGCTGTGCTATTTTACGCACCACATCCAGCTGGTGGTACCGCGGGAATATCATTGATTCTTTGATAACCTTTTTACCGTCTATAGTCATTTCCTTTACTTCCAGATGCAGGAACCTCCCCAAAATATCCATAATACTGTCTTTTGCCAGCACCTCTTCCCAAAGATAGGCGGTCTTATGCCCGGCAGGGTTCGGCGGGTTGCCCGAGCCTTTGTTATAGCCTTTATTAAAAGGCAGATACCGTGTCCTGCTGCCTTGCAGTCTGGTGGTCATGTAAACTTCATCAGTATCAACGGCAAAGTGAACCAAAGCACGTTTTTTAAACTGAAAAAGAGGCTCATTCTCATCCCTGTCGTATTTATACTGTCTCTTGGCATTTTCTACAGTCTGGTTGGTAAATTGATTTTTAAGCTCCAGAGTAGCAACAGGCAGCCCATTTACAGATAACAACATATCTATGGAACTTTCATCTTTGGTACTGTAGTGGACCTGCCGGGTTACTGTCAGTATGTTTTTGTCATAAAGTTCCTGAGTCTCAGGGTTCAGCCTGCTGACAGGCTTAAAATAAGCGAGCTTAAATTTCTTACCATAATCAGTAATCCCATTCCGCAAACAATCCAACATCCCCCTGTTTTCCAGTTCCTGAGTAAGACGGTTAAGGAACTTTGCCTCAACATCCTTGCCGTGTACTTCGGCGAGCTTGTCCCATTCGGATTTTTGGGTGGATTTGAGGAAGGAAAAAAGGACGGAAGTGTCCATGGCTGATTCTCTGTTGTAGGAATCAGACAGCCCTTTTACAAAACCTCCTGCAGAGGTTAAGGATTCTTCTATGGATTCTTCAAAAGTCCGTTCGTTTGTTTTAGACATTAGTTCCCCAGTTTCCACAGGGGTGAATCCTGCCAGTTCGCAGGAAAACCCATGCTTTGTGATGAGATTTCAGGATATGCGGCAAAAAGCGAAAGAAGTCTTGATTTCCATTTGCTCATTGGTGCCACTACACTCAGTAAATAATTTAATATTGTTAATATGCCAAAAATTTTATCGTTTTCAATAACAACCGGATTGTGCCATTGCGGGTATTTGTTTTTTCTCGGGATGAGAGGTTTCACGCCCAGCGTCCTGTTCCAAAGACGTCCGTGATGGGCGCATATGTTCCTGATAACATTTAGGGTAATAAGCCATGATTCGAGAATTTTCTCGGGAATATTATAATGCCCGGTTATTATACTTTTATCCTTTTGTTCAGCGACAATTATAATTCCCTGCTAACGACAATTATTTTTCCCTGTTT
>CAYGHG010000151.1:1328-4604 GCA_964349515.1 uncultured Spirochaetia bacterium | reverse complement strand
ACTTAAATTAACTGATGTAATTGATTGGTCTTGGTGGTGGATACTTGCTCCAATCTGGATGCCTGCGATTATAGTAATTCTAATATTGATTATGATTGCCATATTTGCACTTAGATAAAGAAAATAATAATTGTACTTATCAATTCTTTTCATATTAATACTCCCTTCGTTTTATAAATATATGAGTGCATTATAGCGCGACAGCAGTTCCGTGTAAATACGATACTGTTCATATTTCTCCCTCGCCCGCTTGCGGGATAGGGCCGGGGTGAGGGAAAGTATTTGTTCAATCTTTATTGCTCCATTTTCCCGCGCAGCGCGGGTACTGTTTAACAAAACAAAACTACAAATACCCCTCACCTTCATCCTCTCCCTTAAGGGAGAGGAAATCTTACTTCCATAAAACAAAAAAGCCCCCGGGCCGTAAAACCCGGGGGCTTTTTTACAAAAAATTACCAGATATAGCTTAAAGCTACGCCTGTATTCAGCGCACCCGCACCGGAGCCGCCTATGAAGTAAGGCGCTGTGATGAAGATAGCCGGATTGATAAACATATCAAGCTTGAGATCCCCGATTACTCCTGTTAAACCAAATGCATAATCAAGTGTCGGGTTTACTCTTGCATATTCCCACTGCCTTAAGCGCTGTATTTTCTCGTACTGCGAGGCTGTATTAACGTCTTCCTTCTCGCCTTCTATTTCAAGAATAACAGCCCTGACACCCGTGCTGAAGGACCAGTTGTCATTAATCTTTCCCTCAACTTTTACGTTAAGAGGTATTGAAAATACAGATTCATTGTCGTAGTCGTAGTAATCATACTCAATATCCTGTGGATAATAGACATACCATTCTTTAGTCTTTGCATCCGCATCTCCGTCAGCTTCCACGCCCAGAGCAACACTGATTTTCAGGCTGTCCCCTATGTGTATGTCTTTACCCGCGCCTGCTTTGAAGCTGAGTTTTGTGTTATACTCCTCCTCCACATAGTCGCTTGAGCTGTCATAAAGATATGTGTATCTCTCAATACCGTTTATCCAGCTCAGCATTGCGTAAGCAGTGATGCCTCCCGGTACCTTTGTCCTGGCAGCCAGGTCAACTACGAGTTTGGAGTCGTCGTATATTTCCTTGTAGTTATAGCTTGTGGCACTTGACCAGTCTTCATACTCGTAATACCCTGTCCCGAGCGAAACTCCGAGGCCGAGATCAACACCGCCGAGAACCGAGCCGAGCCTCAAAGCCACAAACTGCTCTGTCCAGTTCTCAAAATCCGGGTTGTATGTACCGAACTGGTCTGTTGAAAAACTGCCGTTCTCAACGCCGTACTGGAGCGAAACTCCCAGAGGCATGTCCCCTGTTTTTCCAGCCCAGTACAACCCGATGCAGTCATCAGGCAGGGACACATCAATATCCCGTAAATCCGGCTGAATAACCGGGCTTAAGGACAAGCCTATTTTTCCAAAATCACTTGACATCGAAAGAAACCCTATAGTCGCGCCGTAAAGATACTCAAAAAGCGCGGCATTGGGCATATAAGCATAGTCAGCCACAAAAACAGAGGTTCCTGACAGGCTTCCCGGGACAAGCACTCCCGGGTACATGGCTGTTGAGAACTCTTTTGTCATTGTGGTTATTGCAAATTTTGTTGCCGGCTTAGTTGCCGGCGCCTTTGCCGGTGCTGCAAGCAGGGCGCCGGAGAACAAACAGGCAATCACTAAAAACGCAATGAATTTCTTCATTAACTGTCCTCCGTTTCAGATTTTTCCTGCCCTGCTTTTATTTCCAGTCGTAGCTTAAAGCCACAGCCCAGTTCAGGTCGCCCGAGCTCTGGCCGGTGATGAAATAAGGCCCGGCAAGAAGTACATAAGGGTTAACCTGCATTTCAAGCTTCAAATCTCCGAACTTACCGCAAAGCCCGAGAGCGTAGTTCAAAGTAGGCTCAACAACAAGGCTTCCACTAATATCATCGTCTTCGTATGTGGATGAAGTTGCGTCTGTTTTGCTCTTATTGCCGCTGTTTGAACCGTAGAGAAGCTCTGTGCCTACACCGCCGGTTATTGTCCATGTGTCATTGAGCTTGCCTTCCACTGCCACGTTAAGCGGTATTCCGTAATACACCTGGCTAAAGGATGTAGCTGTAGGATATGTCGTAGTGTCTGCAATCCTGTTTACAACCTTATAAAGCGAATTTTCAGATGTATTAAATGTCGCACCTGTAGCGAGCTTGACTGTAAGTGTGTCTGATGCTTTGATGTCTTTCCCGACAAGGGCTGATATTCCAACTCTTGAATTTGTATAGATGTTGTCATAGTCCTCGTTTGTGCCTTCGTTGACATATGTGTGTTTCTGCTGCCCTGTCACATAATCAACTGTTACAACAGCTTTTTTGTCTTTGCCAAGCCCGATCCTTGCGCCGATGTTTGCGTGTATCTTCGAGTCATCAATAATATCCTTGTCTATCTGAACGCCTGATGCGTTATAGTCAATCAATGTTTGTGTTTCGTTGAGGAAAGCAAGGTTTAGCCCTATGTCCATCGGCATATCGCCCTTTAAGGACGCTCCTGCCTTTAATCCGAGATACTGGTCCATATCATTTCTTTTGTCAGAATCAGAAGGAAAGTTGTCCTCTTTTTCCTCAAAGCTGGATGTTTCAACGCCGTATAAAATCCCTAATCCGAGATTCATTCCGCCCATAGGTGTCACATACTGCAGCCCAAATATCCTGTCCGGAAGGTCTACACCGATTCCGGAGAGCGAAGGATTTTCTCTCGGGCTTAATGATACTCCGATTATTCCAAAATCTGTCTTAAGAGCGATCAATCCTATTTCTGTTCCAATGTACTCAAACAACGCGGTGTTAGCCATTAATGCAATATCAGCTACGAATACATTTGAACCTGTCATGCTGCCCGGTACAAGAACTCCCGGATAGTTGGCCTGTGACATTTCTTTTGTGACTGTTGTTGCGCCTGCAAACGCAGAACCTGCTGCGAAAGCAAGAAGAAGAGCAATAGTTAACAGTTTCTTCATCAGTAAAACCCTCCATTAGTTTGATTTTTCGGGGAATGTCGGACGGAAATTTTCACTTTATCCCCTTGAAAATTTCCCTGGATGAAACTTGTCTTCCACCTCCCTTCATAAGGTGTGAATAACTGAATCTCAATCCTTTTGATTATCTCATAGAAGTAATTAACAATATATTAACAAATCGTGTGATAAAAGTCAATATTGAATGTAAAATAGTACAAAACAAAGGCAAAAACAGTAAAAATGCAATAA
>CAYGHG010000151.1:0-1228 GCA_964349515.1 uncultured Spirochaetia bacterium | reverse complement strand
ATAGCTTATAGCTTAGTCTTTCTCTGTTTCATACCCATGCTCCGTCCATTTCGGCCAGCCGCCGAAGAATATCACAACCCTTTTATACCCCTTGTCATACAACGCATAAGCCTCCTTGTCGGCTAAGCGGCAGCCTACACCGTGGCAGTAGGTTACCAGCACCTTTCCTTCTATAACAGCCTTTATTCCCTCCAGCTTTTGCTCCAGCATCCCGGGCGGCACTGACACCGCCCCTGCTATGTGGCCTGCGTTATAATCCCCCTCTGAGCGCGTGTCCACAAAAACAGCCTCCCCGCTGTCAAAAAGAGCCTTTGCCCGGTCAATATCAATTCTTACAATTGCGTCTTTCGAAGGCGCCTCTGTCAGAAGCTCCGGGTTTAACTGCACTCCCGCGCACCCTGCAAGCAGTAAAGCAATAAACACAACCGCGAAAAATGTTTTTACCTTCATTTTTTCCCCCTGTATTGTATGGGGTCTTTGACCCCGGCTTCTTTGAAACCTTTTTCCCTTAAAACACACGCAGGGCAGGCCCCGCAGGGCTTTACCCCGCCCTCATAGCAGGTGTGCGTATGGGATAGTATGTCCAGTATGCCGAGCGAGACCGCGAGTTTTACCGTCTCTTTCTTATTCTTATTAATAAGAGGAGCATGTATTTTAAAAGAGTACTCCATCCCGAGGGATACGGCCTTTTCCATCGCCTTTAAAAAATCCCGCCTGCAGTCAGGATACCCCGAGTAATCAGCCTGCGACACTCCGATTACGAGATTCTGTATTCTTTTCACGTACGCAAGAGCCGCGGCGGATGAAAGAAAGAGTATGTTCCTCCCCGGCACAAATGTGGAAGGCAGCGCCGGGTTGAGTTTATGCTTTTTTGACACGCTTTTTTTGATGTCAAGCAGGGCGCTCTCTTTGATTGCTTCATACTCGCGTATTTTAATCACAGTATGTTTTACCCCTGCAATCCGGGCAATCTTTGCCGCACTTCCAAGCTCCCGCTTATGCCGCTGGCCGTAATCAAAAGAGACAGCCTCTGTTTTTCCAAAAACTTTCTTTGCCCAAAACAGACAGGTGGTTGAATCCTGCCCGCCGGACAGTAAGACCAGTGATTTTTGCATAAAAACCCCTTTTAAGTTGAAAACTGAAAGTTGAAAGCTGAAAACTGAAAGTTGAAAGCTGAAAGCTGAAAACTGAAAGCTGAAAACTGAAAGCTGAAAACTGAAAGCTGAAA
>CAYGHG010000150.1:0-4675 GCA_964349515.1 uncultured Spirochaetia bacterium | reverse complement strand
GTTCATGACTTGAGTCATGAACAAATCACCGCATGTCGTTGCTGATCTTAATAAATAACCCCCTTTCTCAAAGGGGGGGCAGGGGGGATTTGCCGTTGTAGTTGTGTTAGCACCGGCAGATTTGCCTGACGAAGTATATTAAGGAACAGCAGCGCCCGTAGTTCCGCACACAATGCTGATAATCCGCCGCATTGTGCGAAAGGAGCCGCAGAAGGCCGCGGCACGGTGTAAGGAAATTATTAATAAAGTTCATGACTTGAGTCATGAACAAATCACCGCATGTCGTTGCTGATCTTAATAAATAACCCCCTTTCTCAAAGGGGGGGCAGGGAGGATTTGACTTTAAGTAGTAAGTTTATATGCCATGAGACAGAAGACAAAAGTTAATACTAAGAACAAATATTTTCACTAACTCTGCTATCGTGATAAAAGAATGCAATAAATGTGCTATGATTGTATAAAAGGCAGGTGGGGAGATGGATAAAAAAAGAAGTAAACAAACACAGTTTGCTTTTACCTCCGGCATTCAAAGGTCGGGCGAAATTGCCATAATCAGGGTTCCCGCTAAAATAAGTTCTGAATTTCCTACGCGTGGTATGGTGCTGGCCGGTGCTGAGATAAATGGGCATAATTTTACGGCTGAATTGGAACCTGACGGCGAGGGAGGTCATTTTTTGGAGGCCGGCAGCGCGCTGCTGAAAAAGATAAAAACAGGGGGATGTGTCAGTGTAAAAGTGGTGCTGAAACTAATTGAGGATTGGCCTGCGCCGAAATTGCCTGCGGATTTGAAACAAATGCTTAATGAAAACGCAGGAGCAGGGACTGCCTGGAGTAACGTGACTTCAAAAGCTAAATGGGAGTGGCTTCGGTGGTTAAGGGCGGCAAAGACTGACGAAACGCGCCGAAAACGCTTGATAACCGCGCGAAGTATGCTTGTTGCCGGTAAAAAAAGGCCGTGTTGTTTTAACAGCCGACAATGCTTGCTGCCGGGTATTTAAGACGCATTTCTGAATTATTTTGAAGGTGTTGAATTATCGGTTATAATTGTCATGTGTTAATATGTCTGAATAAAAGGGGCGGGACATGAACGACAAGAAACGGAATAATTTCACCGTATTTATAACCATTTATTCATGTGACGGAGGAAATATTTTTGGAAATATCAGGGACGGGCACATAGCGTTAAGCCCGGCGGGTGAAGTGGCGGCGAAGTGGGCGGTTGTATTGGGGGACGAGTTCGGCGTAGAACTTGAGGCTTTTACCGTGATGCCGAATCACATGCACATGCTTGTGGTTTCAGGCGGTGATTTTGCGGAGGAAAAAGAGTACGAAGAACTGGCCGCGGAAATGACTGTGTGGTTTATGAACATGACAACGGAAGACATGACAGCGCACGGCATAATATCCGGAGAAGTCTGGAAAAAAGAGTATTCATGCCATATGCTTGAAAACAAGACGGGATTGGAACACGTAAAGGAGCATATTTTAAAAGACCCCGAGCACTGGCTTGGAGAAGGGCATGAAGGGCTTGATGCAAAATAGAGACCTTTGAAACTGCATGAGATTTTAAGATGTTCTTAGGAGGCAAAAAAACGACATTTGCAGGATGCTTTAATACAAGCAAACTATGACCCCTGGCCTGAAATCTTTTCATATTAAAGGGGAAAGGAAATGTTATTACAAAGTAATATGAACAGTATCTGCAACCATAACTGATTGATGTTTTTGGTTTAGTCTGCTATTATCTTTAATCATGACAAACATAGATATCAAGAGGATAACAGTTTATGAAGACGACAGCCTGATCGTGCTAAATAAGCCGTCAGGAGTGCTTACCGTGCCCGGCAGGCATGTAGAAGACAATACAAATCTCTATGACCTGTTAAAATCACATTACGGATCCATATTCATAGTCCACAGGCTGGACAAGGAAACGAGCGGTCTTATAATGTTTGCAAAGACTGCTGACGCCCACAGGAATCTTTCCATGCAGTTTGAAAAGGGGAAGGTTACAAAGAAATATTTCGCAGTAGTGCACGGCAAACCTCCTGCGGAAGATTCTACAATAAGGTTTCCAATCGCGCCCTCAAAGCGCAGGTCCATGCGTGGAGGGATGTATGTAGACCCTGTCAAAGGAAAAAAGGCAGTTACGCTGTATAAGCTTATCTCGAGTGACGGAAAATTTTCAAAGGTTGAGGCAGAGCCGAAAACCGGGCGCACCCATCAGATAAGGGTGCATTTCGCGCATCTTGGCTGCCCTGTGGCAGGGGATAAAATGTACGGTGACAAAGAAAAGCCGGCTGCACCCAGGCTTTTGCTGCACTCTGCACATCTGGAATTTACACACCCTGTAACGGGTGAAAAAAAGACAATAAGTTGCGCTGTTCCTGATGATTTCAAGATTGCAAAGCCGAAAAAAGTAGTTTTGCCGGCCAAAGGCAGATGGATAACGCTCAAAAAAATGAAAGAGATTCTTTGATTCTGAAAAACGCAACGGTGTTTCAAAACTATTTGACTGATGTAAGAATAATGTTATAATCATTCATATAAATACCACGGAGGATACAATGAAAAAGAAATTTTTAACCCTTATTTTACTTTCGATTTTTTTTGTATTCAGTAATGCAATAATAACGGCTCAGGACGATCCTTTTGCCGATATGGGTTTGCCCGGCGAGCCCGGCTTTGATATGGGCGCAGACGACCCGCTGGCAGGTATGGATATGGGCGCCGGCGATGACCCTTTTGCCGGAATGGATGCCGGCGGCGATGATCCTATGGCAGGCATGGATGCCGGTGGAGACGATCCAATGGCGGGTATGGATATGGGCGCAGGTGATGACCCTTTTGCGGGAATGGACGCAGGCGGCGATGACCCTATGGCGGGTATGGATATGGGCGCAGGTGACGACCCTTTTGGCGGCATGGATACAGGAGCTGACCCGTTTGGTACCGGGGATGATACGGATGCTATGGCCGGAACAGACCCGTTTGGAGACCCGGGCAGCGGTGACGATCTTTTTGGAGATATGGGGCTGGATTCGGCGCCCGCGGCAAGCACTCAGGCCAAGGCTCCTGCGGCTAAAACTGCAGCCGCGCCAAGAAAGACAGGGCCTGTTGAGATTCAGACAATCGCTGAGGCGGGCGGATTTTACAGGACAGATGAAGTGCGTACTTCTAAAGGTTATCTCGGGGATTTTCCGAGCCTTAAAGACTACATAGATTACAGGATGAGAGCTTCTTCTTACCTTGACAGCGACCATAGCCCTGAAAATATGTCTGACGTAAGGGCTGATTCTGTCTGGGTTGAAAAAAACATAACAGGCGGCAGGGGGCAGAGTGTCACGATAGATTTCGCGGTCGGAAGCTTTTCGGGTGTTTATGAAGAGTATATGAAAAAGGCAAAAATTAATGAGATAAGGTTCTTAAACGGAAACTGCAGAAGCAGGGAAGAATGGGAGAACTCATACAGGCCGATGAGGGTCAGATTGTTGCTGAACAACAAAGTCGTGGCATATATAAATATGAGGGACACAATGAACTGGCAGACTGCGAAGTTTAAATCACCCATATTGGTAGGCGAAGGAGACATATTAAAGGCTGAATTTGTGGAAGTGTTCCCGTCGGTCAGGCGTGAGGACGACAAGAGGGTTGCGATAACGGAAATTGCGCTGATAGGGGATTATCAATAAAACATTAAATAAAAAATGCCGGCTTAAAGGCCGGCTTTTTTTATTTAAAAAGTAAAGGATAAAGGAGGCGCAGGATGAATCTTATACAGATGGTAAAAGAACAGGCGTTAAAGAGGCCGAACAAGGTTTTTGCGGTATGTGAGAAGGAAAAGAGGACTTTTTCCAGGTTTTATTCAGACATACTTTCTTTTGCCGGCGGGCTGAGAACGGCGGGTATAAATAAAGGGGACCGTGTCGCGCTGCTGATGAACAACTCCATAGAATTCATTACTTCATATTTTGGCATAATTGCCGCGGGTGCTGTTGTGGTGCCTGTAAACATATTTCTCAAAGCCGAGGAAATTGAGTTCATAGCCTATGACTGCGCGGTAAAGGCGCTGGTTACGGCCCCTGATTTTGCAAAGACAGTGTCGGCGATCAGGCTCGCGAAGCTTGACAGGCTGGAAGTCATAATAAGTACGGGGGAAATTGAGGGGGTTAAAACAAAGCCTTATTCGGAGATTCTTGCGTCAGGTTCCACAGAAGAGCCTGTGATAGGGACAGACGACCTCGCCGTCATCATATACACTTCAGGCACGACCGGGTTTCCGAAAGGCGCGATGCTGAGCCATAAAAACCTGGTCTCGGACGCGGAAAACTGCAAAGAGATAATATCAATGAGCGACAAGGATGTTATGATGGCGTTTCTGCCTATGTTTCACTCCTACAGCTTTACGGCAAATGTAATGATATCTCTTTACTGCGGGTGTAAAATGGTGATTGTGCGCTCCATTCAGCCTTTTGCAAAGGTTATTAAAAACCTTCTGCTGCACAGGGTGTCTGTATTTGTATCCATACCGCAGATTTATACAGTGCTGTCAGACGCGAAACTGCCTTTTTATATTTTTCTTTTAAACCCCATGAGGGTTGCCATATCCGGCGGCGCGTCAGAGTTATAATCAAAAGTTGTGTATGAAATAAGAGCGACGTATCCTATAATAAGA
>CAYGHG010000149.1:0-4706 GCA_964349515.1 uncultured Spirochaetia bacterium | reverse complement strand
CCCTTTGTTCGGAAAGGGGGGCAGGGGGGATTGTAGTTAAGCTATAAGCTATAAGCTATAAGCTATAAGCGGGGAAAGACAAGAGACAGAAGACAGAAGGTAGTACAAAACAAAAATAAAATAAAGTGATGCGTGCGCCGCCGGGTAAACGCATCATATTCCTTATTGTAATGTAACAACAGGATTATTATTAAATTAGTGAAATACTCATAAGATTTTTTATAATAGATTATAAAAGTCCACTATTAGTGGACAAAATATTAACAAAGCAAAGCAAATACTTGCTTTACTTTGAATTTATGCTATAATGTAAACTATGAATGGACAAAAAAACTATAAGTTAAAAAGAATACTACAGATGTGGCCTTATGGGACTGTTGCTACTCTGCAATGGCTCGATAAATTTGGAGTTTACAGGCAGCTGGCTGACAGGTATGTCAGAAGCGGATGGCTGGAGAGGATAGGAAGCGGAGCTTATGTGAAAAGCGGTGATGAAACCGGATTTTTCGGCGCTGTATACGCGCTTCAGGTTTTATGCGGGAAGGACGTGCATCCCGGCGGAAAAACTGCGCTTGGGCTTAATGGGTATGCTCACTTTTTGCCTGTAGATTTAAAACAATATAAAACAGAGCTTTATCTTGGGGAGCGCGTCGGTCTGCCTTTATGGTTTCACAGGCAGCAGTGGGCAAAGAATACGGAGTTCATAACTGCAGGCCTGTTTTCTCCCGGTGAAAAAGCAGGATTGTCAGAATATGACTTTGGCAGTTACCGTATGAATATTTCTTCGTCTGAAAGGGCCATGGTGGAGCTGTGTTACAGGGTCAGCGAAAAAGCGGGATATGATGAAGCGTATTACATAATGCAGGGGCTCAATACATTAAGGCCCGGCGTACTCTCGGATTTGCTTGAGAAGTGCCGTTCGATAAGGGTAAAAAGGCTTTTTCTTCACATGGCGGAGGCCTGTGGGCATGACTGGATAAAAAAAATTGACAGCGGCAGGATATTTCTGGGGAAAGGGGCAAGGCAGTTTTATAAAGGCGGGGTTTATGATAAAAAATACAAAATAACAGTGCCTGAAAATAATTATGAGAGATAAGGATGTTTTCAAAAGACAGGCAGGGCTTCTCATAGCTGTTGTGCCTTACCTTAAACACGGTGCATGCTTTGCGCTTCATGGGGGTACTGCCATAAATATGTTCTACCGTGATATGCCGAGGCTGTCTGTTGATATTGACCTTACCGTAACGGATAAAGGGCCGAGAAGGCAGGCGCTTGAAACCATATCTTCCGGGCTGAAGGCTGTTGCTTCTGCTGTCAAAAAAGGAATTCCGGGCAGCGTCGTTCAGGAACTTAAGGGCGCTGATGACGGGTTAGTAAAGAAACTATTCGTGCGCAGCGGCGGAGTGAGTGTTAAAATAGAGCCGAATCAGGTTATTAGAGGGACGCTGGAGCAGCCTTTGGAAATGGAGCTTTGCAGTTCGGCGCAGGCGGAGTTTGAAAAATATGCTGCTGTAACCGCGGTTTCATTTGCTGAAGTATACGGCTCAAAAATTTGCGCGGCTCTTGACAGGCAGCACCCCAGAGACCTGTTTGACATAATGCTGCTTTTGGAAAACGAAGGGATTACTGAAAAAATAAGAAAAGTATTTCTGGTTTTTTTGATAAGCCATAACAGGCCTATGGCGGAATTGCTGAAGCCCAATCTTAAAGATTTACGAGCGGTTTATGAAAGGGAATTTGAGGGGATGACGAGTATAAGCGTTTCGCATGAAAGACTGTCAGAAACAAGGAACAGCCTGATAAAAAAGATAAACGGGGAAATGACGGATAAAGAAAGAAAATTTCTGCTGTCTTTTAAGAATATGGCCCCTGAATGGGAACTGCTGGGGACAGAGGGTGCGGGGGGCATGCCTGCGGTGAAATGGAAACTGGAAAATCTTGCAAAAATGAAAAGTGAAAAACACAAAAACTCGGCAGATGAACTGAAAAAGATTCTTGGAATTTAGCCTGTTTATCTGTAAAATGTATTCAAATAAACTTAAAGGAGAAAAATAATGGCGCATCACATAGAGGGAAAGGCGCTTTACCTGCGCTCGTGCGAGCCGGTAAAGTTTTATAACGCACTTCTTGCTTCGGTTAACGAAACCATGGCCGGCGGGTTTAAGGTCAGGGTGATGTTCAGCGGGCCTGAGGCTGCTGTTTCGCACGATTTTGACGGCTCTGAAATAGCGAAAAAAAAGGGGGCCATAATAACCGACGCTGTCGGATACTGGTCAAAGATGATAATACAGGTAACCGGAAAAACGCCTGAAGAGAATTCCTCTCAGCAGGAAAAAATAGCAAAGAGCCTCGGCGACGAGGTTCTTGAGTACGTTTAGTAAATAAACCCGCCGGAGAATAAACCTATGAGCAAAGTTGCGCTGAAAAAGTGCGCCTCCTACAGCCCCGCAGAGCTTGACAACGCGATTGCCGCTTCTTTCTTACTTTTGGGAGGCGCGGAAAAGTTTGTAAAAAAAGGGGAGAGTGTCCTGCTGAAAGTTAACGCGCTCTTCGGTTCCAAACCCGAGGCGGCGGTTACCACACACCCCGAGTTTTTGCGCGCTGTGATAAAGGCAATAAAGCCGCTTGCTTCAAAAATATATGTGGCAGACAGCCCGGGTTTCGGCTCTTTTACGAACAACGCAAAAATATGCGGCTTTGCAAAAGTGGCGGCTGAAGAGGGGGCGGAAATAGCTGAGTTTGCCGAGGAAGATGAAATAGAGTGTGTAAACCCCCTTAATTTTAAGAAATTTAAAGTAAGCGCGCTGATTAACCGTGTGGATAAAATAATCAACCTCCCGAAATTCAAAACCCACGCCCTGATGTTTATGACTCTGGCTGTTAAAAATATGTTCGGCATCATTCCCGGCTTTTCAAAGGCGGGGTATCATATGCGCTCGGGGCAGGACAGGATGCTGTTTGCGAGAATTCTTGTGGATCTTTTCAGGGCGAAAACCCCGGTGCTTAACATAATGGACGGCGTGGAAGCAATGGAGGGAAACGGCCCCGGCGGAGGCACGGTTTACAAGCTGGGGTTAATAATGATGTCAGACGACGGTTTTGCCATGGATTTTGCGGCGGCAAAAATCGCGGGCTTCAGGCCGGAGATGGTTTTTACCAACCTGATATATAAAAAAGAAGTGTTAAAAGGCGCGGAGCCTGAAATAGAAATTACCGGAGAGAGCCTTGAGTCTGTAATGGTTAAGGATTTTCAGCCTGTTGACAGGCTCGGCGCTTTTACTCCGAACCTGTTAAAAAATGTGCTCTACGGCATATTAAACCCCAAGCAGATTTATCTGAAAAATAAATGTACGGGGTGCCTGCGGTGCGTGAAACACTGCCCTGTAAACGTGCTGGTTTATGACCCGAAAAAGAAAATAACCTGCGATTACAACAAGTGCATAAAGTGTTTTATATGCCAGGAAATCTGCCCTGAAAAAGCCATAGTCATGAAAGAATCTTTTCTTGCGCCGCTTTTTGGAAGGGCGGGAAAGGCGAAAAAATGATAAAAAAAATATTTCTCGCGCTTGTTCTCTCAGCCGCGGTTTCGCTCTGCGCTGCCGCACCGCTTGTGGAGGCTTCGGCCTCGGTTGACAAAAACAGCGTGGAACTCGGCGATGTGGTGCGTTATACGGTGACTGTAAATAAAGCCGGCGGCGGGCAGGCGCCCTCTGTGGTGCCACCCTCTTTTGAGGGTTTCAGGCAGGCAGGGACATATTCCTCCAGCAGTATGAATATTTTCAACGCCAATGTGAGGATGACCACCTCCATTGCTTTTGACCTTGTGGCGGTGAAAAGCGGTGAGATAGAAATAGCGCCTGCAAGGGTTCAGTTTCATAACCCTGATACAAAAAAAATTGAGGAAATTTCCACCAAAAGCGTAATAGTTACGGTCGGTAAAGGCGCGAGAAAATCCCAGCCGCCGCCTGAAGACACCCCTGTCCCGGCCCCTGCTGTTCAGGCTCAATCAGCGGACATAAGGGAGATAAAGATGAGCCTTGAGCTCAGGCCGGGTGACATACTGCCTTACCTGCTTTTAGGGCTTGTATTCGTTGCCGCCCTTGTTTTTGCGGCATACAGAATATTCGGAAAAAAAGCAGAGGCTGTAATTCAGGCAGAACCCGCGGATTTAAGGAAAGAGGCCTTAAAAGAACTGAAAAAGGCTGATGAACTTGTAAAAAAGGGAAGGGTAAAAGAATATCACTATGAGATATATGAGATAATCAGGGAATACCTCTCCGGAGTGTTTGAGGTTTCTTTCAGGGAGATGACAACTGCGGAGATAATGCGGAAAATCATGGCGGAAAAGCCAGCGCTGAAGAAAAACAGCGCGGCTATTGAAGCGTTTTTCAGGGGCTGTGACGCTGTCAAATTTGCAGGTTATGTTCCGGATGATGAGGAAATCGCAAAGGCCAAAAAGGAAGCGGAAAATTTAATTGAGTCAGTTTGAAATTGTAAAAGGACCAAGGGCTGAGGACAGTTTTATTTCTTCCGCTTGCAGGTATTTTTCCGGATTCAAAGACACACCCCTCACCCCTGCCTTCTCCCCAAAAATAGGGAGAGGGAGAAAAAAATCTTCCAAAGACCTTTGCATACTGAGGGGTATGATAAATATGCTCTATTCAACAGCTGTTTATTCTTTATATAATATCCTTTTATCTGCTATA
>CAYGHG010000148.1:0-4715 GCA_964349515.1 uncultured Spirochaetia bacterium | reverse complement strand
AACACAAATTCCACGTAAATTGAGAATACCTGACAGAAGCTGTTTTTTATTCGGGCCCAGAGGGACCGGGAAGACTACATTTTTAAAGAAAACTTTTCCGGATGCCTTGTGGATAGACCTTTTGGACCCTGAAACATACCGCAGTTTGAGCGCCAGGCCTGAGCGGCTTTTTGAACTTGTCGAGGGGTCGGGGAAAAAAACTGTTATTATTGATGAAATACAGAAACAGCCTCTGCTTCTTGAAGTCATACACCTGCTGTCCGAGAAAAAGAAGGGTATCTGTTTCATACTGACGGGTTCAAGCACAAGAAAACTGAAAAGAAGCGGGGCAAACCTGCTTGCAGGCAGGCTGATAAAACTGACCATGCACCCATTTACTGCTGATGAAATGGGGGACAAGTTTTCTCTCGGCGGCGCGGTTACCATGGGGATGGTGCCTTTGGTTGTGTCGGCTTCAGACAGGGAAGCAGTGCTGAAGAGTTACGCAGCGCTTTATGTGCGTGAGGAAGTGCAGATGGAGGGGCTGGTGAGGAATATCAGCTCTTTTTCCAGATTTCTTGAGGCTGTGAGTTTTTCCCACGGCTCAATGCTGAACGTAAGTAATGTAGCGCGTGAGTGCCAGGTGGAAAGGAAAACCGTTGAAGGTTATATTTCCGTGCTTGAAGACCTGCTGCTTTGCTCGCGCCTGAGCGTATTTGCAAAGAGAGCAAAGAGGGCGGTTGTTTCCCATGACAAATTTTACTTTTTTGACGCAGGTGTATTCAGGGCGCTCAGGCCAGCGGGCCCGCTTGACAGGGCCGAAGAAATAGAAGGCGCTGCTCTGGAAGGGCTTGTGTACCAGCACCTCGAAGCGTGGAATTCTTACACAGGCGCGGGCAGCGGCATATATTACTGGCGCAGCGCCTCCGGGACTGAAGTTGATTTTGTGGTGTACGGCAAAGGCACGTTCACGGCAATAGAGGTGAAGAATACATCAAAGATAAGGCCGCAGGATTTGAAATCACTTAAAACATTCCGCGATGAATACCCGGAAGCAGGGCTTATTTTTCTTTACAGGGGTAAAGAAAAAATTAAAACCGACGGCATAATGTGCATTCCTTGCGATGATTTTTTGAAATCCGGCGGGAGTATTTACGCACGTCGTGACAGCGGGACGGATGATTTTGAGGTGAAAGAAACGAGGATCAGGAAATACGGGGTAAAAAGAAATCGGAGGAAAAGATAGTCAGCAGCAAGACGAATAAGGAATGGAAACAGAGACAATACAAAGACGAGGCGGGTTTGAAACCCGCCTCTGCTTTTTTCGTTACGGTGTTTTATTTTGGCAGCAGGGCAACGGCAACAACACAACAAAACCGGAACGCGCATGGTGGGCGTTCCCTACGGGGGATTAAAAATAACGTATTCATGCAGGGTAGGGCCATCGTGCCCTACCTGTTTTGTTTTGTGACGGCAACACACAACAATACCGGAACGCATAAGGGATTTGTTTGAAGGCGGGAACAAAGGCGGGAGGGGGCTTAAAGCCCCCTCTCTACGATATTTCATACGACATTCAAATCTATTTTTTCGTTGACAATATCTCGTCTCTTTACTAATATGACAACGTTCTTACAGGCTTAAAAATATAGAGGGGATTATGAGGAAAAATCCATTTTTTTCTTTTTTATTGTCATTTTTTCACAGGGAGATTTCTAAGCGCGAAACGCTTCGGCCGGCCCGCCGAAACTCCGGGCAGGCTATGGCGGAGTATATCCTTATAATCGCCCTAATATCACTTGCCGGGCTTGGAATTACACGTTTTTTTGGGGAGGCTCTGGCATCTGCTTATGAGGGGCTTTGCATGTTCATGGCGGTGCCTCTGCCATGATGCTCAAAAACAAACGCGGGCAGAGTATGGCGGAGTTCTGTCTTGTGCTTCCTGTTTTCCTCCTGCTTTCTCTCGGGCTGATACAGCTCGGAATCCTTTTCGTCAATTCATTTGGCGTGCAGTATGCGGCATACATGACCGCGCGCTGTGCGGTCGTGATGTCTGCGGAGGCTGATGGGGAAGACAAAAGCGGCAGGCAGAAGAACGCGGAAAAGGCATTTGGCATGCTGTCAACAGGCATGGATTACATGAACCACGGTAATGTACAGGGTTTGGGCAGGGGCATTATTGAGAACGCTTTAAGAGGCGGGGTGGAAAACCTGCTCGGTATCAGCGAAGAAACGGTTACAATAGAAGAGGAAGAATTTCAAAAAAGCAGCGGGAAATTCATAAAAGTAACTGTCGCGTACAAAATGCCGCTCAAAGTCCCTGTTGCAAATAAGGTATTCGCACTATTCGGGCAAAAAAGCATCAGGGATTCTATTCTTGACGGCGACCTTGACTCCTTCCTTAAAAACCTGCTCGCGAGAGCGCCCTATGTCACCCCTGTTTATACCATAAGAAAAAGCGCGATAATGCGCGCGGAGATATGATGGGCCTCATGCGGCGGATAATAAAGGGGCAGAGGGGGCAGGTGCTGGTATTAAGCGTGGCCGCACTGCTTTGCATATCCATGTTTATGGTATTTCTCGTAGAGACCGGAAACCTATTTTTTCACAAAACAAAAGCCCAGAACATAGCAGACTCAGGCGCGATGGAAGGCGGGCTGTGGTATGCGAGGGCTCTTAATGTCGTGTCGCTGACAAACAAGGTGCTGGTGGTGACTGCTGCTGCGTGCCTTGCATCAATGGTGATAACTTTTGGAGGCTCAACAATAACTTCAAAAGAAATAATGGATAAGCTTGTAAAAGCACAGGATGTTTTTTCGGGGTTAGGAGACGGGATAGAGGGAAAGATAATGCCGGGGCTGTGTTTTGCGATGGTGCCAAAAAACGGCATGCAAAATGATGCTGTGAGCGTGGGTATATTTAACGCTGAAGACATATCAGATATAAAGGATGTTTTTCCTGATTTTAACCTCAAGCGCAGGACAATGTCCGATGTGTTTAACCCTGCAAATTTTGAAGGAAGGTATTACTACGACCCTGTAAGCGGCGATCCGAGAGTTTATGTTGATAAAGAACATGTGGAAGAGTGGAGTGAAGGGCGTTACAGGGATAAGAGGACAAATAAATTCGTAGCAAAGGAAAAGGGTTTGTTTGAATCACTTCCCGGGGATTTGAGTGATAAGATAAAAAAGAAAGCAAAAGAGGATGAAGACGGCCTCGCCGGCCTGATCATGAAAGGGCTGGATGGACTGCTGAAAGGAATACCCCTCGACGTGGTTGAAGACGGGCCACACTCCATACTTGTCATGACATACAAAGATAAAATCAACCGCCTGACTTCGTCAGGTTTTTTAAAGGATAAAAATGGAAATGAACTCAAACCCTCCTGCACCATAAGCCTGTCGATGGTGCGCATAGACGGCGGGTCCATGGATTTCTGGGAACTCAACGGGGCCAACTACACTCCGAAGCTGATGAAAATTACCGTTCCTGAGGTAAAAATACTCGGCGAAGGAGCGGAAGAGCTCGGCGCGATAGCTGATGACATCAGCGGTAAGATCGGGCTCGGGGACTTGAATATTTCAGGGTATGTATCCTACTTTAATAACATAACAGGAATCATAACAGACAATCTGGTGCTGCATTGAAGGGGGTCAGGGGGCAGGCAGCCGCGGAATTTGCGATTGTTGTGCCGCTGTTCCTGCTGATGTTCACGGGGCTGTGGCAGTTTGCCGACATCATGAAAGACAGGATAACGCTTCTTGCCGTTGAGCGGGAGGCAATGCGTTTTTTGACCGATGAAGGAGACCACAAAAAAGAGTTAAAGGAGTTCGTGGAAGAGGCGGCTGAAAAAATGGGGCTTGCCGGTGATATTTCAGTATCGCTTACTGACAGTGAAGCGGCATCAGACGACACCAAACTGAACATTTTCAGGGCGCTTTGGGGTGTCACCATGACCATAAAATATGAAAAGGAACTAATGGGGCCCTTTAGGGCGCTGACAGGAAAGGAAACAATAGCAATGAGTACCAAGCTCGCGACAGGCGCGGGCGGAAGTTTTACCGTCAAAATAGGCAGCGGAATTGACGGTTTGTTAAAAAAAGGCAAGGACATACTTGGCAAAGATACGGGTTACAGGGAACGGAGGCAGGAAGATGACACTCCTCAGTAGGTTTTTTACAGCGGTTGTTTTATTGCTGTTATTTGTCCCTCTTTCGTTTGCTCTGGTGCACGACGAGCCTGTGCCCGGGCGGAAGATTGTCAGGGAAGGGAATGTAAAGGCAAAGGTAAACGGCGGAAGTGTTTTGTTTAAAAGAGGCTATTTTGGAAAAAGTGCGGAGGTTTTTTTAAAACAAAAAGCGGACAAAGCGCAGGCAGAAGGGGCGGATTTCTTCTGCGATGCGGCTCTCTTTCAGGCCGCGCGGATGATGCTTGCGACAGTAGAAAAGGAGCCTGCAGGGTTTGGCTTCATATGTTACAGGAATAAAAACGGGCGGGCGTATCTGGCTGCGGCGGGCGGAAACGGCGGCGGCTGTGATTTTGTTGAGGCGGAGTTCTCGGGCAGGTTTGACACTCCTGAAAAGGGCGCTGACGACGGGCTGCGCCATCTTGTTACTGCAAAGAGGATTTTAAGCGTTGAGGTGGCGGGAGGGTTTACGAATATTTACACTGATGAGAGCGCATGCATTGATGAGGCGTTTGCTTTTTACTCCGATTCACTGAAAAAAGGAAAATGG
>CAYGHG010000147.1:1718-4741 GCA_964349515.1 uncultured Spirochaetia bacterium | reverse complement strand
TTGGATCAGGAGTAGCTATGAATGGCTGTTTACACAAAAGAACTGACATACCCTATCTCTACAGTGTTTTTAACTTCGACTGTCAAATTTTAACATTCTTAACTTTCCCGTCCCATAAAACGCCTATAAAACAACCTCTTACCCGCGGCACGCGTATTGCTATTACTATACAAACGCCGCGGTTTTTGCGGCTAAAAAGGAGGCTTTTATGAGCACAACGAATTACAGATGCCCGAAATGCGACCACCCCATGAACGCCAACAGTGTTTATGTGTGTAAGAACTGCGGGGCGAGGTACTGTTCTTTTTGCGCGAGTTCTATGGGCTGCCGTTGTACTTCGTGCAACAGTCATTTCGGCAAACTGCATAAGGAAAAATAACAAAGCAACAACAAAACCCGGCGGGGGCATAAAGCCGCCCGCCCTACGGTGGTTTTTAACTGCGAACCGAGAACTGCGAACTGGTCTTTAAACCGCAACAACAAAACCCGGCGGGGGCATAAAGCCGCCCGCCCTACAGTGGTTTTTAACTGCGAACTGCGAACTGAAAACTACTCACTAAAGGAGGGTATTTATGGGATTCAATTTTTTCTTGGAGTTTGCAAAAGATGACAAAGAACGGACGCATTCGGAGTTTTTGCGGTTTATTATCAGGGAAAAACCCTTGGAGATGTCCGAATTTCTCGGGGTGGAGTTATCTGCTGATTTCAGCGTCTTTACGGAGTTTAAAGCAGAGGGCAAAAGCAGGATAGACCTGGCCATAATGACAGATTCAGGCCGGATTTTTATTGAGAATAAATTCAAGGCTGCGCCTGACAAACTGCAGCTTGAAGGTTATGAAAAATCCCTGAATGCAAAATACAGCGGCGGGAATGAATTTATCCTGTTTTCATTTGCCAAGCCTGCATTTGATTCCGGAGCGTGGAAGTGTTTTACATATAAACAGTATCTGGCAAAGCTTGAAACTCTTACACTGGAAGGCGATAAACAGACCGCGCTTAACCACTACAGGGAAATGCTCGCGCATTATGTGAAAAAACATGAATGGTATGTAATGGAGCCGGAAACTGTATTTGAAAAACACTTTGAAAACGAGCATGACCCGTGGTTCTGGAGAATGCTCGTCCTGGGTGAGCTGAAAAATGCCGTTGAGTTTAAGTACCCGGAGATTTTGCGTTCTGACTCGGGTTTCGGCCGCGCGGACGTTTACGACCCTGTCCTTGACCTCGTGCCTGCGGGCTGGGCAGAGGGGTTTTACATACAGATTCAGAGCGGGGAAATAAAACTCTATTATTCATATGATGGAGGAAAGATACCCGACAGCGCGGAAAGGATAATAAACAAGGCCGCAAAAATGGCTCTGACGGAACCGGGAATTATGGACAAATGCCTGAATAAATCCGGTAAAGGCAAAAAGAGTTTTTATGTGTTTAAGGAAAAACTCATAAATCAGGGAGTTTCTTCGGGCGGTGTTGCGTCTCTGGCAGAGCGGGTTGGTCAGTTTTACGAAAAGTGTAATGCAATCGCAAAAAACTGATACAGGGAGAGCCGCGGCAGATTAACAGATACAGAACAAGGATTATAATTACAGCCGTAAGGCTGATTATAATTTAGGAGGTGTGTTATGGGATTTCGTAATGAAGAGGAAGATTTTGAGCCAGAGCCAGAGCCCGAGCCCGAGCCCGAGCAGGAAGAGGCTTACAATCCTTTTGCCGTTATGTCTGAAATTAACGGCCATAATGAAGGAACAGAGGGCGGGTATGATGAGGAAAACAGCATATTTGATGAGTATGACAGCGAAGATAATGAGGAGCTTCACGAACCATATGACAGCTATGATGAAGAGTGAGGATTAAACATGGGCGGTTTGTTTTTGGGCGAGATGCAGCGCCTGATAGAGCATAAGGGATACAACCGTGTTACTGAATTGATAGATGCTTTCAGGCCTGACAGCGCTGAGCTGGAACTGGTGCTTAGTAAAGCTGTTGAAAAGGGGGAACGCAAAATAGCATCGCTGTTGATTGACGCAGGCGCATTGCCGGGCGTTAAGACGGCAGAGGCCTGCAGGGACTCTGATTCCTGGCGTATTATTCATACGATGCTCTTTAGCGGCATGAAACTGCATGCTGTGCCGTATATACTCAAGGCAGAGCTGATAGGGATGAATTCAGCGGTGCTGCTCGGTGAATTCGCTGCATTTGATGACAGCATAAGCGGTGCAGAGGCGTTTGTCTGGGATGACATAATTCATGACAATCCGTACAGACGAAGAGCGATGAAAGCGGCCTGCGGGCTGCTCGCGCGCGGCGGCAAAGAAGCTACCCGCTTTTATGAGGATTTTATGGAAACTGTAATATCAGGCAGCCCTGAAGCTGTGAAAGAAAAACTTAAGCGTGTAAGGCTTCCGGCCCGTTTAAAGCTTGAACAGCCGGCTATTTTTGCCTCGCTTTCACTTGGCCGCGCGGAGATTCTCGGCGTTTTGCTGAAAGCAGGTTTTAACCCTGACGTAAGGCTGTGTTATGTCTCTGAAACAGCTCTGAACATGACAGTAAAAAAAGGTGACTTGTATTTATATGATATGTTACAGGACGCAGGGGCCGTGAGATTTGACGCTGACGCTATGTTCCGGATTCTTGGCATGTATGACCGGCGCGCGCCTGTTATGGTAAAAGCGGTCAGAGACTTCCGGCAGCGTTTCCGCGAAATACCGTGGACAGCTGTTGTTTTTCCTGTATCGGTCATGCGTGAGCTGCATAAATTCGGGCTGCTCGGCCTGATAAGAAAAAACGGGCACATACTTACATGTGAGCAGGTCCGTCATAAAATAAACGGATTCAATAAAGATGCATTTGAGTATTATCTGAAATACGGGCAGGGGGAATGTGGGTGTGGGGGATAAAGACGAGTTTACTGTTTACCGGGAAAGACAGAGTGCTGGTGGGACTAGTAACGACACGTTTACTGTTTACGGTTTACTGTTTACCGGGAAAGACAGAGTGCTGGTGGGACTAGTAACGACACGTTT
>CAYGHG010000147.1:0-1618 GCA_964349515.1 uncultured Spirochaetia bacterium | reverse complement strand
ACTGTTTACGGTTTACTGTTTACCGGGAAGGACTAGCAGTATAAGCACAAAATACTAAGAGGTTAATAACGATGAAAAACTCTTTTTTAGAATCTGAGGTTAAGAGGCTTGCAGAAAACGGAAATCAGGCAGAGGCTGTCAGGATCGCGCGCCTTGTTCACGGGCGCATGGCTATAAACAGGATGCTGGTGACTGCCTGTGAGCATGGGCTTGACGGCCTGGCGGCTGAACTGATTGAAAAAGGCGCGGACCCTCTGTACTCATCAGGTAAAAAAATTATAGAATTATCAGATACTGCCTGCCACAGTGCGATTATGAGCTGGGACAGTAATACTAAATGCGCTGAACTGGTTCTATCCGTACCCGGTATAGCAGGAAAAATACCGGCGTACATGGCTGTTTCATTCTTATCCGGTCTTTTTGACATTGCATATCCATATTTTAAGGATAGAAAAGACATAAGGTGGACAGACCCTGTTTTGTGGTCAGGACATCTGGTGTATAGGGCTGGCCGCCAAAAAGGTAAACTCAACAAATCAAGAATATACAGGCAGTGCCTGCATGCCGCGGGTAATGACGAAGATCTCGCGATTGACTTCTCCTTGTTTATCGCGGCTGTATTGCTCAGGGACCTTTCCGGGCTGAAAAGACTAATCGAAAAACAGACTATTATCAGATTTATGCCCATGTGTGCAGTTGCCATAGGCATTTGGAGGAGTAAAAACATGCATGGCTCAGAAAAATGTGAAATCACGGCATTTCTGGAATCAGAACTGCTGAATGCCGCGAAAAAAATCGGGGAGATACAGCCATGACAGGCGCATTTTTAGAATCCGAGGTTGAACGGCTTGCAAAGGCCCGCAGTGAAGAAGCCGCGATAAAAGTATCGCGGCTGATAGAGGACAGCAGCGCGGTAAACAGGCTGCTGAATAAAGCCTGCAGGAATGGGTGCGCTAAACTCGCAAAGGAACTGCTGGGCAGGGGTGCTGATCCGCTGAATTTTCATGACACAAGGCTGCAGTCTTATGAGGATAATGCTTTCAGTACAGTATTGTACACTCTTGATGAAACGTGCGCTGAAGCACTGCTTTCTGTACCTGGTATTGCGGGTAAAATACCAAAAGAAATCGCACTTGACTGCCTGAGTTTATTTTTTGACACAGCCCTGCCGTATTTCAAAGACAGAACAGACATTTGCTGGACTGAAGAACAGCTCTGGCGAAAGGGTGACCTGCGTTTTGTGGAAGGGCCTGAAAAAGGCAGGGCAAATAAGGCACAGATACACCGCCGCTGCATGCTCGCCGCAGGCGGTGATGAAGCCCTCGCGGGGGATTTCGCCGCATTCATAACCGCCATAGTGCTAAAGGACATAAAATCGCTGAAGGAAATCGTCGAAACAAAGAAAATTTTCAGGTTCATGCCGCTTTATGCGGTTGGTATTAAATTGTGCGACAGCCTGAGTCACAATGAGATTGAGATGTTTCTGCAGAAAAAAGCGCTGGAAGAGGCGAAGGGAATGTAATAAAGTGCTGGTGGGACTGGTTCGGATGGGACTGGTGCGGGTGGGACTAGTGCTGGTGAGACTGGTGCTGGTGGGACTGGTTCGGGTGGGACTAGT
>CAYGHG010000146.1:0-5006 GCA_964349515.1 uncultured Spirochaetia bacterium | reverse complement strand
TGAAAGCTGAAAACTGAAAGCTGAAAACTGAAAGCTGAAAACTGAAAGCTGAAAGTTGAAAACGGGTTTTTTGAAACCTATTAGTATAGTACTTTGAAAACGGCACTAACTTCAGGGAGGTTTTATGAAACTAAAAGAGATTTATAAGACAATCATTGAATACGGGATGAAGATGGACCCGCGCGGCGAAAAGGAAGTAAAGGAATACCTGAAAGCCGAAAATAAAAAATATGAGGCAATGCCCGAAAAAGATAAAAAATATTACGACGAAAGCAAGCTTACCAACCCCTACGCGGATTCCAGGATAATACATGATTCAGGCAGGGGCATAAAAACAATAATAGCAGGCATTGACATGGAAGTCGGAGAGATACTTCTTGTTGAGGAATTAAACCGCAAAGGGGCAAATATAGATGCGGTTTACGCGCACCACCCGGTAGGGCGTGCTTATGCCTCTTTTTACGAAGTGATGGACATGCAGTCCGATATATTTGCCTCGCAGGGTGTAAACATAGCCGCGGCAGAGTCGCTTACCATGAAACGCTTAAAAGACGTGGGCGAAAAAATAGCCGCCGCAAATCACTACCGCGCCGCGGACGCCGCGAGGCTGCTTGATATGACCATGTTCAGCGCCCATACGCCGACTGACAACTGCGTCGCCACATACCTGCAAAACAGGCTGGATAAGGAAAAACCGAAAACTTTGGGGGATGTTGTTGAGATGCTTCTTGAGGAAAAAGAGTATTCCGAATACAAAAAGCGCGGTGCAGGCCCGGTGATACTGACCGGCGACAAGTCCCGCAGGGTGCGCAAAGCGTTTGTGGACATGACGGGCGGCACCGAAGGGCCGAAAGAAATATACAAAAAGCTATGTGACGCGGGTGTGGACACGGTTGTAGGGATGCACTTTTCGCCCGACCATAAAAAGGAAATTACGGAAGCGGGTTTAAACTGCGTGGTGGCGGGGCACATAGCCTCCGACGCGCTCGGCATAAACATCATGTTTGATGAGGTGGAGCGCGTAAACGGGCCGCTGAAGATTTATGAAACATCCGGATTTATAAGGGTAAAGCGCGTCAAAGGAAAAAAGTGAAAATAAAAGAAGCGGGCTCAAAATGATACCGCACGACAAGCTAGAGCAGGTAAAAAGCGCAAGTGACATAGTTGATATTGCCTCGGGATATATGGCCTTAAAGCGGGCAGGTGTGAATTTCAAGGCAAACTGCCCGTTTCACAACGAAAAGACAGCGTCGTTTGTAGTAAGCCCGGTAAAGCAGATTTGCCACTGCTTCGGGTGCGGCGAGGGCGGCAATGTTTTTACCCTCGTGCAGAAGATGGAGAACATATCTTTCATTGAAAGCGTCAAACTTCTGGCTGACCGGGCCGGAATAACGATAGAGGAAGAAAAGTACTCCCCGCAAAAGCAGGAGCAGGGAAAGCTCATTGAAATAATGAAAGAGGCCGTTAAGTTTTACAAAGAGAGCCTTGTGCTGAACCCGGCGGTAAATGAATACTTGAGCGCCAGGGGGCTGGCCCCTGAAACGGTTGAGGAGTTTCACATAGGCTACGCGCCGGGAGGAAACGCCCTTTCACAGCACTTAAAGGCAAAGGGTTTTGAAGAGCGCATGATTGTAAAGGCCTGGCTCGCAAAGTCCGAGGGCGGTATTTATGACATATTCCGCGACCGGGTGATGTTCCCGATTTTCAACGCGGCAGGGGAGCCTGTGGCTTTTGGCGGCAGGGTGCTCGGAGACGGGCTGCCCAAGTACATAAACTCCGCAGAGACGGATATATATGTAAAAGGCAGGACGCTTTACAACTTAAATAATGCGAGGCGTGCGCGTTCGGAGAGGATAGCGGTAACCGAGGGCTACACTGACGCAATAGCGGTTTCAAACGCAGGCTGCAAGGGCGTGGTGGCGACACTCGGAACGGCGCTTACCCCCGAGCAGGCAAAACTCTTAAAGAGATACTCGCAGAAAGTTGTGATAGTTTACGATATGGACGAGGCAGGCAGGCAGGGCGCGGCGCGCGGCGGTGCGATACTTTTTGAGCAGGGCTTTGAGGTGTATGTTTCCTCATACGAAGAGGCAAAAGACCCGGATGAGTATATCAAGCTCAAAGGAAGCGCGGAGTTCTTAAAAAGATTGGAAGAGGCGGAGGGGTTTATTGACTTTATGATACGCCGCTTAAAGTCAAAGGGCGATATCGCGAATTCATATTATAAGGAAGAGTGCGTAAAGGAAATAGCGGCCATAATAGAAACCACGGACAGCGAGGTAGTGCGCGCGGACGCTGTTAAAAAAGTGGCGGTAAAATTAAACGTGCCGCAGGAGATAGCCTCCAGATATTTCAAGCAGGTAAAAGGCGCGCCGCCTGCGCCTGCCGCAGGGGCGCTCGCTGGCGGGATTAAAGCGCGGGGCATAGAGCTCGCGGAGAGGATAATACTAAAATCCGCACTCTCTTTTTCCGGTACGCCCCAGCAGGAGCCGGTGTTAAAGCACATATTTAACCGTATGAAACTTGAAGGGCTGGGTTACGCTGATTTCAAAAGCGGGGTTTACACGCCGCTGCTTGAAAAGGCCGAGGCTCTGTACAGCGCGGGCGAAAAAGACGTTTCAGGCGCGCTTCAAAATTTTTATTCCGCCGAAGAAGAGCCTTTAAAACTGATGGCGGCGCTCATTGCCGAAGATTCGGAAAAGTACGGCGAAAAAGGGCCGGGCATAGAAGCCGCCGCAGCCGTCATAAAAGTGGTTGATGACTGTTTTGTGAGGATAAAAAAGGACAAGCTCACTAAAGAACTTGAAGAGATGAATGAAAAAATATCACACGCGGAGAGGGAGAGTACCTACGAGATTCTCTCCCAGCTGGTGAAAGAAAAGCAGGAAATTCAGAAAAAACTAAAGCAAAGAGGTGGAGATTTTGAGTAAAAACTTAAAGGAAATGCCCGAGGTAAAGGAACTCATAAAAAAGGGCAAGGAAAAAGGGTTCCTCACTTACGAGGAACTGAACGATTCCCTGCCGCAGGACTTCTCATCCGTTGAAGACATAGACAGCATGCTCAACATAATGGATGAGATGGACATAGAAATACGCGAGGAGGGAAAGATAGACAAGATACTTTCCACCAAGCCGGCCGAGAAACAGGCCGCTGCCGCGGAAGAGCTTGACTATCTGGACGCGGAGGGGTTTTCCTCCGACCCTGTTCAGATGTATCTTCATGAAATGGGAAAAGTGCCGCTTCTTGAAAAGCGTGAGGACGAGGTCAGGATAGCAAAAAAGATAGAGAACGCCGAGATAAACGTAAAGAACGTGATATTTGACACAAAGATAGGCTTTGACGAGCTGAAAAAAATCAGCGAAGACATGAAAACAGGAAGCGTAAAGGTAACAGACATAATAAAAACCAAACTGGAAGGGGACCTGCCGCCTTCGGTTGAAAAAAGGCTCGTGGACAGGTTTGCAAAATACATAAAACAGGCGGAGAAAGCAAATAAGGATTTACAGGGAGCAAGGGAAAAAGCCTTAAAGAAAAAAAACACCCCGAAACAGAGGGCTAAATTTGAAAAGCAGGCAGAGGCGTTAAAGCACAAAAAACGGGACTATCTGCACATGCTGAAACTCAATAACGAGCAGATAAACTTAATCTGCAACAGGACCATTAACCTGGTCAACAAGATAAACAAGGAAGAAAAAGAACTTGAACTTGAAGAGAAAAAACTCGGCGGCATATACCGCGACATAAAGGCAGTCGCGGCAAGCCGCCCGGCGCTTGAGAAACACCTGAAAAAACGCAGGATGTCAAAAGAGAAATTCAAAGAGCACCTCGGCAAAGCCGACGTGATAGCCTTAAACATACGCAGGGAAGAAAACCTCGTAGGCATGAAAAAAGAGGATTTGAAACTGCTGGCCTACACGATAAGGCGCAACCTGCTTGAAGCGAGGAAAACAAGAAAAGAACTCGTGGTCGCGAACTTAAGGCTGGTGGTCTCCATCGCGAAAAAATACATAAATAAAGGGCTCTCATTTCTTGACCTGATACAGGAGGGAAACATAGGCTTGATGCGCGCGGTGGAGCGCTTTGAGTACAGGCGCGGCTACAAGTTTTCCACATACGCGACGTGGTGGATACGCCAGGCCATAACAAGGGCGATAGCAGACCAGGCAAGGACGATACGTATTCCCGTGCACATGATAGAAACCATAAACAAGCTTAACAAAGTGGCGCGCATATACGTACAGCAGTACGGCCGCGAGCCAAAACCGGAAGAGATCGCAAAAAAGATGGGGATGTCGGCAGAGAAGGTCCGTTCGGTTTTAAAAATATCCCAGCACCCCATATCGCTTGAGACTCCGATAGGCGAGGAAAAAGACTCGCACTTAGGAGACTTCATAGAGGACAAAGACGCGGTATCCCCGGCGTCAGCCGCCGTCAACGTGCTTTTAAAAGAGCAGATAGAAAAAGTGCTGCACACCTTAAAAGACAGGGAAGCGGAAGTATTGCGCCTGCGCTTCGGCATAGGCGACGGAGTGCCGCATACCCTCGAAGAAGTCGGCAAGATATTCAAAGTCACCCGCGAGAGGGTGCGTCAGATAGAGGCAAAGGCATTAAGGAAGTTAAGGCACCCTGCAAGGGCAAAAAATTTAAAAGGGTTCATGGATTAATATGAAAATTAAAGGCTGATTTGTTTCAGGTTTCAGGGAAAAACATACAACAGGCGCGCCGCAGGCCCGCCTGTTTTGAAAGAGTTTGAAATAACGCACCGGAAAAAAGTGTCAGACAGCATGGAATTTGTGTCCGGTAAGCACGTGAAAAAGCGCAAATAAGACTTTTGAATTATTAAAATAATAGGGATGGGATAAAGTTCGAATCATTAACCGCTTTCCGCGGAAATAACACTGTCCGGTTTTTGATGGTGCAAAACGTGCAGTTTGCATAATGTAACTCCTAAAAAATACTATATTTTAAAGATGAAAAACAGATAATTCGCAAATCTGCATTGGCA
>CAYGHG010000145.1:0-5049 GCA_964349515.1 uncultured Spirochaetia bacterium | reverse complement strand
CAATTGTGTACGGCATCAGGTAAAACTAAATATTTCAATATTTAGAAAAATTGTTTATAATAAAATTATGACAACAACTACAGCCCGCGAAAAAGAAGTGCTGAACGGCATAATAGAGGTTATTTCCTCCAGGGTTAAACCTGACTCCATCTACCTTTTCGGGTCACGCGCAAAGGAGACCGGTAATTTTTATTCGGATTTTGACATCTGGATTGAGGCGGAGGAGCCTGATTTTAAGGTCAAAATTGACATTATGGAAGACATAGAAAAATTTTCCGGGCTTTATACTGTTGACCTGATTTTTAGCGGCGGTGCGGATGAAGCGTTTAAAGACATAGTCATGAAAACAGGGGTGAAAGTTTATGGCTGATGAAATAAGGTACTCGCTTGAGAAGTTTGAAAAGGCATTTGCCGCGCTGAAAGAAGGCGCTGAGAAAGCATCTTCTGAACTGGAAAACGACGGCGTAATACAGAGGTTTGAATTTTGTTTTGAACTTATGTGGAAGGCCGGTAAAGTTGTTCTTGCTGACAGGGGAATAACAGTTTCAAGCCCCAAAGAGACGCTTAAAGAAATGTTCAGACAGGGATGGCTTGAAGATGAGGCAAAAGCTGTTGAGATGATGTATGACAGGAACTTAATGTCCCATACATATGATAAAAATAGCGCTGACAAGGCTCTTGCAAGAATAAAGGCATCGCATGTTGATTCTCTGAGTAAAATATTGAACGAACTAAAAAAGGCGGCGGAAAGATGAGGCTGACAGTTGTCATGCTTTTGACTTTAGTTTTTACCGGCAACGCCTACTCCTACCTTGACCCCGGTACGGGGAGTTTTGTGCTTCAGATGCTCATAGCCGGGCTTGCGAGTGCGCTTCTTGCGGTTAAGATATTTTGGAACAACATAAAGGCCTTTTTTGCGGGTATATTTGGAAAAGGCAAAAAAACAAAGAAATGATAAGCTCATCATTCAGGGACCCGAGCGGTTTTGTTTTTGAATATCAGGGTGGGATTTACAGGCAGATTAATGAGGTTTACAGGCAGGATTATGAGATGCTGATGGCCTCAGGGCTTTACGATTCTCTTGTGGCGGAAGGCATTCTTATCGCTCATAGTGACACCCCTGAAATACCAGCCTGCGAGCCTGAAAGAGTTTTCAAGGTTATCAAACCCCAACGCGTGCCTTTTATCAGTTACCCTTATGAGTGGTGTTTTTCCGAACTCAAAGATGCGGCTCTGCTTACTCTTGAAATCCAGAAAAAGGCACTTGAAAAAGGGATGGTATTAAAAGATGCCAGCGCCTATAACATACAGTTCATAAACTGCGCCCCGGTTATGATAGACACCCTCTCATTTACAAAATACAACGAAGGCGAGCCGTGGGCCGGCTACGGGCAGTTTTGCAGGCACTTCCTGGCTCCATTGAGCCTGATGGCGCTGAAAGACGCGGGGTTAAACAGGCTCTTTACCGATCACATAGACGGCATACCTCTCGGGCTTGCCTCCAAGCTGCTGCCTTTTTCATCACGGTTCAACCCCGGGCTTTTGATACACATACACAGCCACGCCAAAGCAGAGGAAAAACATTCCTCGCAGTTTAAAGAAACTGCCGTGAAAATAAGCAAATTCAGCCTGCTCGGCATTATTGACATGCTGGAGTCAGCGGTCAAAAGCCTGAAGTGGAAGCCAAAAGGAACTCAGTGGGCGGATTACTATGACAGGACAAATTACTCTGATGAGTCCCTGAAAGAGAAGGCCGCGCTGGTCAGGAAATACAGCGCTGAGTTATGCCCTGAGAGGGGTGTTATATGGGATTTAGGGGCAAATACGGGGTTGTTCAGCAGGGAGGCCTCTGCAAAGGCACAGCTGGTTTTGAGCTTTGATATTGACCCTGCAGCGGTTGACATAAATTACCTCAAAGAAAAAGAGGATAAAGGGGGTAAAATACTGCCGCTCATTCTTGACCTTACCAATCCGAGCCCGTGCATAGGCTGGGCAAATGCGGAACGCAGGGAAATACGTGAGCGCGGCAGGCCTGACCTGTTGCTCGCGCTCGCGCTGATACACCACATTGTAATAGGAAACAACACACCTTTTTCCAGGGTGGCGGAGTATTTCAGCTCGCTCGGAGGAAATCTAATACTGGAGTTTGTGCCGAGGGAGGACACGCAGGCGCAGAAACTGCTTTTTGGGAGAAAAAACATGTTTGCAGACTATACGCCGGATAATCTCAAGAACGTATTTCTAAAATACTACGATATAACGGCTGAGCAGCCGGTAAAAGGGACATGCCGGACGCTTTTAGTGATGAAAAGAAAGGCAGGGTGAGAAGTGGCGGGGAAAAGAAAAGGGAAAACAGTAAAGGCAGTAAAGGCAGATAGGGAAGATAAGGAAGAAAGGGCAGATAAGACAGATAGGGAAGTAAGGGCAGATAAGGCAGACAAAAAAGTAAAGGCAGACAGGAAAGTAAGGGCAGATAAGGCAGATAAAAAAGTAAAGGCAGACAGGAAAGTAAGGGCAGAAAAAAAAGTAAAGAAAAAAAAGAGCGCTTTTGCGGTGGTTTTGCATCCTTTTTTATTTGCGCTTTATCCTGCGCTTTTTCTTTTTGGGCATAATGCAAAAGAGGCTATGGTCGGCAATGTTGTTGTTCCTGCGGTATTGAGCCTGATTTTTGGCGCCTTCTTGTTTGGTGTTTTGTGGATTTTTATGAGAAATGTATTAAAAGCGGGGATATCAGCTTCGTTTATTCTTATACTTGTTTTTTCTTACGGGCATATTTTTGAGGCTTTGGAAGAGATAATACCTGCCGGCTCTTACTCGGTAAAACATATCATCCTGATGGCGGCTTCTGCCGCTTTGTTTTTCTTTTTGATAAGAGAGATGCTCAAAAGCGGCAAGCTCAGGGAAATAAACCTGATTATGAATTTCGGCGCAGCGGTGGTTTTTGGTATGGCGCTTTTTCAGTCTGTATATGCTGTAAACGCATACCACTCACAGGTGTACTCGGGGTTAAGCAAAAAAATAAGCAAAGCCGCGGCTGAGGCAAGACAAACAGGCGTTGCGGCGGGAAAGCCCGACATATATTTCATCATACTTGACGGCCATTCCAATCACGAAATCATGAAAGAAATGTACGGTTATGATGACTCGCATTTTTATGAGTTTTTAAGAAACGAGGGTTTTTACACGGCGGATAAGGCCCGGTCAAACTACTGCCAGACTTTTCTGTCTCTCAGCGCGACTATGCACATGAAATATCACGCCCCCCGCGGCGGCGCAGAGCCTGACGACGGGACCATATCCAGGGTTTTTCTCGGGGATATGATAAGGCACAATCCTGTCATAGAAACACTGCGAAAGAACGGCTATATTTATGCTTCGTATTTTACAGGTTTTGTAGGCACGGAGATGCGCGCTATATCCGACATATACCTGCCGCCGGGAAAGGTAAACCCGGTCAGGATGAATGAGTTTGAATCGGTGTTTTTCAATACGACCATTTTGAGAGGCATAGCCGGAATAGTAAATATAGGCCTTGATGAAAAGGCAGGGCCGCACAGGGCTTATTCCAGAAGGACACAGTACGTACTTGAACACCTGCCTGAATCAGCGTCGCTTACCTCCCCGAAGTTTGTACTGGCGCACATACTCGCGCCCCATCCGCCGTTTGTATTTGACGAAAACGGGCCGACAGACAAATATGTGGGGACAAAAGGCGTGGCTTTCCACGACGGCACGCTGAGCAGGTTTCCAAAGGAAGATTATGTCAAAGCCTATGCAGCCCAGGCGAAGTATATTCATAAGAAGGTAAAAGAAACAATAAAGAAACTTAAAGCAGCCACAAAAGGGGAAGCAGTCATAATAATACAGGCAGACCACGGGGCAGGCGCCGAGTGGGATATAAACAGTATGGAGAAAACCAATCTGAAAGAGCGCTTCGGAATCTTAAGCGCATACTACCTGCCGGATGGCGCTGACAAGCTGCTGTACCCTGAAATAACACCGGTTAACAATTTCCGCCTTATTTTTAAGCACTATTTGGGGCTGGATTATGAACTGCTGGAGGATAAAAGCTATTACTCAACATGGGAGCGGCCTTTTGAGTTTGTTGCGGTTGAATCTGCAATAGACAGGTGAATTATCTGAGTTTTCGGAACAAAAAAACCTCTTCGCCTGTCCAACAAATAAAGGAGGTGAAGCGATGAAAAAAAACACTTTTTTTGGCTTATTACTTGTTTTCGTATTCTCTTACGGGTGCGGCAATACAGGGGTTCCATATGTTCCTTCTGATACGCAGGAGTGCTTGGCAGTATCTTTTACTGATTCTGCACTTGAGGCAGAAATACGGGGTATTATCAGCAAACCTTCCGGAGATATATGCAGAAGCGACCTGTTTGCCATAACCGAAATAGATGCTTCGCATCTTGATATTATATCCCTTGCCGGGCTTGAATACTGTGTTAATATTGAGCGCCTGAATTTATCTGCTAACAGCATAACTGACATCAGCGCTTTGGCCGGGTTGTCAAAAATCACCGTGCTTGATTTAAGATTCAATTCATTTACAGATATTACTCATCTGTCGGGGCTGTCAAATATCGAAGAACTTTATCTTGGCTACAACGCCCTACAGTCACTAACGCCTCTCTCGGGGCTTACGAAGCTGAAAGTTATTAATCTGCAGTTTTGCGGCATAAGTGATATATCTGCAATTGCGGGGCTTACAATGACAGAAACGATATATTTAAATGACAATAGTATTACAAATATTTCCGCTTTTTCCGGGCTTCTAAATATTAAAACAGCTTATCTTTCGATGAATAACATACACGACATTTCAGCATTAGTCACTAATGCCTCATCGGGAGGTATTGGCACAGGAACTGCAGTTTATTTGGGAGGAAATCCTCTCAGCACGGCACAGGATGATATAGATGAACTCAAAGATACATATGGAGTATCTGTATATCAATAAACTGTTTTTTCTAATATTATTGCTGTAACCGCAAAGTGATAATGTCCTATATTGGCAAAGTAGAAATGTCCTATAAA
>CAYGHG010000144.1:0-5136 GCA_964349515.1 uncultured Spirochaetia bacterium | reverse complement strand
GCTAAATTACAATATATTATCATTTTTAATTACACACAATTCCTGACAGTATCAAGTTGAAAATTAAAACAAAAACTCCGGGTCCTATCTGTCAGCTTTCAGTTTTAAACTTTCAACTTTCAGCTTCTTAAGCTTTCAACTTGCATTTTATATCTCCTTTTCCTTCCACTTCCCCCTCTTATACATCACCCAGCCGGCAATTCCCTGAAACAGGAAAACAGCCGCTATTGATATGAATATCGCCCTGTGCGCTATTTCCGGGTTTTTTGAAAGAAAATATGCCGTAGGAATCTGAACCGCAAAGAAAGCGAGAATGTTTATTACCATCGGGGTTTTAGTTTCGCCCGCGCCGTTAAAAGCGGCCGATGTCAGCATCCATACGCCGAGCATCAGGTAAAGCGGGGAGACAAATTTCAGGTACTGCGAGCCGTAGTATATTACAGAAGGGTCGGAACTGAATATGCGCATCACCACGCCCGGCATATTAAAACAAATCATAAACCAGGCAAATGTGAACGCGGAGTAAAACTTAAGACCTGTGATAACGCTCTTTTCGGCCCTGTCGGGCCTCTTTGCACCCAGATTATGCCCCACCAGCACCGCGACTGACCCGCCTATTGCCCAGCCCATCATCATTATGAAAACGTCTATCCTGCTTCCGATACCGAGCGCGGTGATCAACGCGTCGCCGTTTACCGAGGCGAGCTTCAGCATTACAAGCGCCGCGATGTTAGAAGCAATCCCCTGAAAACCCGCGGGCAGGGATATTGATATGTAACTGAGCAGAAATTTAAAATCAAGCTTCAGGTGCTGTTTTTCAATTTTCAGCAGCCCCTTGTCATGGGTAAGTATGTAAAGCATTATGCAAGTGGTCACAAAATAGCCGAGAAACCTCGCCATGGGCGCGCCCAAAATTCCGAGTTTTGGAAAACCCAGCCAGCCGAACATAAGCAGGGGTTCCAGTATGGTATTAAGCGCTATGGAAAGTATGAGCAGGTAAAAATGATCCCTCACCCTGCCGGCAGCTCTCAGCATCGCGAAAAATATGAAGAGACCGCTGTCATTTATGAGCGATATCAGGCTCATCCCGAATATGGAGCGCGCAAGCGTAAGCGTTTCCCCTTTTGCGCCGAAATACACGAGTATCTGCCCCATAAACGCGTAGTTAATTGCCGCAAATACTATGCCCATCATGTAGCCCGCGAATATGGCGTTTACAGCATAGTTTTTAAGCGACGAGTAATCCTTTTTTCCCATGTAACGCGCGACAATCGCTGAGGCCCCCATCATGAGGCCCCCTTCAAGCGACCAGAATATGGCGAAAACAAAACCGGCTATTGATATCGCGGACTGCGACTCCACCCCGAGTTTGCCGAGCAGGAACATATCAAACATTGAAAAGAAGTTCTGCATCAGGTTTGCCGCAAGCAGCGGCATGGCGAGATATATTATATTATGCGCTATGTGCCCGTTTTCGAAATCTTTCCCGCTCAGTTTTGTAAAGGGCGCCATCATATCTCCTTCATCATCCACTTGCCCTTTTTGAAAAGGTACCAGTAGATGGCGGAGTACGCCGCGACAGTGGCCGATATGGCCCAGAAAATTCCGTATTCTTTGAGCGGGGTCAGATAAATGAGAAACACCGCAAGCGAGAGGCGTATCGCGAGATAAGCAATAAGGTTTACAATCATCGGAGTGCCCGTAGAGCCCGCGCCGTTAAAGGCAGCCTGTATTATGAGCCCCACCCCGAGAAGCGGAAGAAAGGGGGCCACGACGCGCATATAGTAAACTCCGTACTCAATAACCTTTTGCTCGTTTGTAAATACCGGCATGATCTGAGGGGCAAATAAAAGAAAGGCTGCGGCGCACGGCACTGTAATCCAGGAAAAAATTTTAATTCCTTCGTAAACAGTTTTTCTTACCCGCTCATACGCCTTAATCCCGAGATTTTGGCCGAGTATCGCGCCGCCTGAGTTTCCTATGGGCCAGCCGAACATCATTATGAAAAAAGCGAGCCTCGCGACTATTCCGTAAGCTGCGAGAAATTCGTTTCCAAAGAACGACATTATTTTAAGCAGCGCGATGATACCCACGTCAGCGGCAAAATTCTGGCCTATTGCCTTGTTTGAAATCAGCGAGTATCTTGAGAACAGCTTTCTGTCAGCGTTAAAATCAGGTGCCCTGAACTTAAAGAAATGCACCCCTTTGAAAATCAGCGCCGTATATCCGAGGGCCGCAGCCGTAAAAGCGCATAGATTGGCAAGCGCGGCGCCTTTGAGCCCCATTTTTAAAACAATTATAAAAACAGGGTTTAAGACCGCGTTCACTATTACCATTACGGTTATCATTCTGAGCGGCGTCACAGAATCCCCCGCGCCTCTGAACACTCCTATGAACACGGAATAAAAAGCCATCGGAAGAAATGACAACGCGAGTATTGAAATGTATTCTTCCGCCATCAAAAGCACATTTCCCTTTGCGCCGAAAAACGACAGCACAGGCACCCTGTAGATGTACATCATCCCGCAAAAAAGCGCGAAAACCGCCGTGGAATATAGAAGCATCAGGGGAAGCGAGCGGTTTATTTTATCGTAATCCCCGGCTCCGGCAAAACGTGAGGTCATTGCTATAGCGCCGTTTATGACCGCGCCGTGCACCGATATGTAAAGAGCGTAAACGCTTGAGGTGACAATGGCAATAGCCGCAAGCGCCTCAATGCCGATTGTGCCGATTAAATAGAGTTCAAAAGCAGAAACCACATTCTGCAAAAGATTTGCCACCACCATCGGCCACGAGAGGTGGATTATGTGAGAGCGTATGTCGCCCGTACTGAATTCACGCATTGTATTTGTCTTTCTATAAATCCCATTAGGGAGAGTTGGTATTGGATGTATTCTATAATACGAAACATTTAATTTCAACGTAAAAACGCTGACTAAACTGAAAGTTTAAAGCTGAAAACTGAAAGTTAATACCAAAGCAATAAACTTTCAGTTATAAAAAGCCCCGGAGGTGATATAAGGGGGTAAGGGAGGGGGTAATATCGGTCCTCCGGGGCAGTCATTTATCTTCTACAATATAGACGCCTGTCCGTTGGTATTTGTTCCTTAACTTAACCCCCTTTTCCAAAGGGAAGGTAGGGGGGATTTGATTTTAGTATTATGTTCTGTTTTAAGTATTAGGAAAGCCATGAGACAGAAGACAGAAGTGAAGCAAAAAGTACAGAAGACAAAAGCCAAAATACAAAAGTTTAAAATACTGCGTTTTCTGTGTGTTTTTTTAACTTTTGTCTCCTGTCTTCTGTCTTATTAACTTTTTTTTATAATCTCTTGTCCTTCCAAATACTTCTCCACGCTCCTGTCATAAGTCCTCTCCGCCTCTTTCGAAAAGTAGCACGCAGGCAGTTCGCCCATCTGCCGGTGGTAATGGAGGCATTCACAGCACTTTCCTTTTTTTGAGCAGGAGTAGGTGCAGTTGCATTTCTTAAGATTTGAAGCAAGATTGTCGCAGGACATAGTAAGTTAACCTCCTGAAAGTAAAGTTAAGAAGACAAAAGACAGGAGACAGAAGTGGAAAAAAAGCAAAACGTAGTGTTTTAAACTTCTGTCTTCTGGCTTTTGTCTTCTGGCTTGCTATTTCTTTCTAAACCCTCTTAAAACCTTCAAATTCTTCTCATCCATCCCGTCATCTGCCGGAGTTTCCAGAATCATCGGGGTTTTTTCAAATCTTTTGTCTGTCATCAGCTTTCTGAACAGCTCTTTTCCTATATTTCCCTTTCCTATGTGTTCGTGCCTGTCAGCGTTGCTTCCAAAAGCTGTTTTTGAGTCGTTGATGTGAAAAGCCCTTAGGCGGTTTAATCCTATAATCCTGTCAAAAGTTTTGAAATGTTTTTCATAATCGCGCGTCATGTCGTAGCCTGCCTCAAAAGTATGGGCAGTGTCAAAACACACTCCGAGTTTCGGGCGTTCTTTCACCCTTTCAATAACAGCCGCAAGTTCTTCAAAAGTGGCGCCTACTGTATTACCGGAGCCCGCCGTGGTTTCGAGCAGTATTTTTGATTTGAAACCGCCGCATTCGGCGAGGCACATATCTATTGATTCGGCGATCGTCTTTATCCCCTCTTCTTTGGTATATCCCGTAGCGCTGCCGGGGTGTATCACAACGCCGTCAAGCCCGAGAGCCTGAGCGCGTCTTAATTCTTCGGAAAATGCAGCGCGGGATTTTTTAAGGTTTTCAGGGTTAAAAGCCGCAAGATTTATGAGGTATGAAGCGTGGGATATTATCTTTTTAACGCATGACTTTTTATGCAGAGCCCTGAATTTCCTCACATCTTCATCAGATATCGGTTTTACGTCCCACTGCCGCTGGTTGGCGGTAAAAATCTGCATTGCCTCGCATTTCAGTTTCTCCGCTTCGGCAAAAGCATTATAAACCCCGCCGGCAATTGATGCATGAATACCCAAGAGTCCCATGGTTGCTCCTTAAAAGACTGTGTAAAGGTGTAAAGTTCAAAGGTGCAAAGGTTACAAAAACTAAAAAACAGTAATCAAACATTCTGTCAGTATTAAGTTTTCTTCTTATACTTAAATCCTTTCATACTGCTATTGTTAATATGCTTAATCAAGCCTGTTAACATAGCGCTAATCTCGGACAGTTTGTTCCTAAAATCATTGAAACCCATCTCCTTAACATATCCCGCATCTAACGCAACATACAGCAGGCTTTTTACTTCGGCCGCAGAACCTTTTGCTATGGCTAAAAAATGTTTGAACTCGGTATTTCCGCCCCGTTCATAACCCTCGGCAATATTTGACATAACTGAATATGCCGCTCTCATAATCTGATTTCTAAATTCAAAATCTGCCTTAGCCGGGCCACCATATACCTCTTTTCTTAAACCACTGACAATCGTTCGTGCCTTTTGCCACGCCAAAATATCCTCAAACCCCTTAAATCCGTCCATAAACCCTCCAATTAAAGATATTAATTTCTTCACACCTTGAACTTTTCCACTCAGCTTTTCAAATCCTTCGCACTTCGTCCTTCCTGCCTTTACACTTTTACACTTTGCACCTTTGCACCTTTACACTTTACACTTTACACTTTACACTTTACACTTTACACTTTACACTTTAC
>CAYGHG010000143.1:0-5141 GCA_964349515.1 uncultured Spirochaetia bacterium | reverse complement strand
AGAGGAAGAGACAGGGTGGTAATGGAATAAGGGTTTAAGCTATGAGCTGTAAGCTATAAGCTATAAGCTATAAGTTATGAGCTATAAGCTATAAGCTATAAGCTATAAGTTATGAGCTATAAGCTATAAGCTATAATTAAATACGGAATGATAAGCATAAGAAGTTCTAAAGTTCTAAAACCGGTGAAACGGGGAAAAATATGGGAAATTACAGGATTGTGTTCTGTACAGTGCCTTCTAAAAAAAGCGCCGATAAAATAACAAAGGCCGTGCTTGAAAAGCGCTTTGCGGCCTGCGTGAATACCCTGTCTTTCGTCAGTTCCTCTTATTGGTGGAAGGGAAAAATCGAGCGCTCGAGCGAGCTGCTGCTCATCATGAAAACCCAAAAAACAAAGATGAAGAAATTGATTGAATGCGTCAAGGCAAACCACCCGTACGAAACGGCTGAAATAATATCAATGGAAATAAAAGAGGGCAATGAAGATTATCTTGCCTGGATAAAACAATCGGTAAAAACCGCGGGGTAAAAAATGAGAAAAGCAAAGATAGTGGCAACGCTCGGGCCGGCTACCGCTTCGGGTGTAATGATAGAGAAACTTTTAAGAACCGGCGTAAACGTATTCAGGCTCAATTTTTCCCACGGCGATCATAAGTTTCACGGCAGCCTGATAAAAAAAATAAGGCTTGCGGTCAAAAAAACCGGCATACCTGCGGCAATACTTCAGGATCTTCAGGGGCCGAAAATCAGGGTGTGCCGCCTGAAAGAGCCTGTAGAGGTAAAAAAAGGGCAGGAAATAATAATTACAGGCCCAAATAATCCCGTTGCGGGTGTTTTGAGTTTCGGGATAGATGTAGAGGGGCTTTACAGGCACGTAAAAAAAGGGAGCAGGATACAGATAAACGACGGAATGGTAAATCTTTTGGTCAGGCGGGTTGATTCCGAAGCGGGGCACATTATCTGTTCTGCCGCAAACAGCGGGCTCATAGAGCCGCGCAAGGGCGTAAACCTTCCGGGAATTAAACTGCCCATTGATTCGTTTACAAAAAAAGACCTTAAGGACCTGAAATTCGGGCTTAAAAATAAAGCGGACCTTGTGGCGCTTTCATTTGTCCGGTGTGCCGAAGACATGATTAAGCTGAAAAGAAAAATAACCGGGCCCTACAAACCGCTTCTTATCGCGAAGATAGAAAAACCCGAGGCGCTCCCGCGTATTTCAAAAATACTGGACGCCTGTGACGGGATAATGGTGGCGCGCGGAGATTTGGCTGTGGAAGCGGGCTACAAGGCAGTGCCGATGGCGCAGAAAAAAATGACCGCGCTTGCGAACAAAAAAGGGAAGATATCCATAGTCGCCACCCAGATGCTCGAATCAATGATTAAAAACCCTTTTCCGCAAAGGGCGGAGATAACAGACATTTATAATGCCGTGCTTGACGGCGCCGACTGCCTGATGCTATCGGGTGAGACCTCTATAGGAAAATATCCCGTCAAGGCCGTAACGGTGATGAAAGAGATAATAAAGCAGGCGGAGAAGGAAAAAGCCCCTGCCGGAATGCCGCACTTTATAAAATCGCCGCACGAGACCGAGAGCGTCTTGTCCTACGCGGCCGCAGCGGCCGCGGAAGCGTTAAAAGACGACGCCATAGCCGTGACCGCATACGAAGAAAAGGACATAGCCTACATCTCGGATTACAGGCCCTCTGCCGTAATCATAGCTCTTGTGTGTGACCCGCAAAAGGCCGCGAGGTTCAGCATATATAACGGAGTGTATCCCGTGTGTATTAATAATAAAATGAATAAGGCCGCGGCTGAAAAGGCGGTAACGGCAAAATTTAAGAAAATAAAGAAAATAATATTTATAGACCTAAAAAACAAAACAATGGCGCTGTAATCCAAAGGCTTTCCCGGGGAGTCAAATGTAAATGAAAGAGAAAAACACAGGAGGCGTTATGAAAAAAGTTATCCTTTCTCTGTTTGCTTTATGTTTTATTATCCAGCCTGCGGCGCTGTTTTCAAAAACAGACAGCGATTACTCCATAGCCTACATCAATGATTTTGAGGGTGAGTGCGATTTAAGGCGCAAAGGGGATAAAGAGGTAAGGGCGGTTTACGACATATTTACGCCGCTTTACGCGGGGGACACGGTGATGACCGGATTTTCTTCGAACGCGGAAATTGTGTTTGATGACGCGACCATAATCAAACTCGGGCCAAACAGCAGGATGTCTGTAAGAAGCCTGGACAGAAAAGGGAAGAATAAAACAGTTCTTGACCTTCTCAAGGGCAGCCTCATGGCGGTGGTAAGAAAGCTCAATGACAAGGAGGAGTTCTCGGTCAGGACAAAGATGGCAATGGCAGCCGTAAAGGGAACGGAATTCATAATAGAAGCCGGCGACAATGAAAGGGTCGGGGTTTATGAAGGCTCAGTCGCGGTTTCCGCGTTTGACATTGACGGCAACCCGAGAAACACGATAGTGCTGTTAAAAGATAATGAAACCACCATAGTAAAAAAACTGAGAAAACCCGACAGGCCGAAAAAACTGAGCAGAAATTTTGTGAAGCGCTATAAAGAGGTGGGGGACATAAGGGAAAAGGTAAAAATGGTGCGCGAGATGAGGCGTGAGGGGCGCGCCAAAGAGTACAGGCTCGAGCGCAGGGTAAAAAGGGTGGAGAATCTGAAGATGATAAGGAATTCCGACCCGGCAAGATACAGGCGCCTGCCTCCGGAACAAAGGCAGCTCATAGAAGAGATGATAAAACTGGAGCAGTTCTACAGGCAGGACCTGGAAAAAGAGCGGAAATCAAAAAGGAACAAGAGAATAATAAAACATACGGATAACCGCAAAGACAGAGGCGGCGAATCTGACAGGGATTAAGAAGATGAGTGCAAAAACAAGGGCGCGGGCCTCAGCCTGCGCCCTTGTTTTTTTGTTCTCAACCCTGCACGCGGCTTGGGATTTTGAAGCGCGGCTTGAAAAAGCTGCCCCTAAAAACAGGCCTTTCAGCGCGGCCGGTTTCATAATTGATTTTACGGAGTTCTCTGAAGGCAAAAAAGAGGCTGAATACTGTGAGTCAGAGCTCGCTTCACTTTCGGCCGCTCTAAAAGAGAGGCTTAAAGGGGAGTCCGGCGCCGAAGCGCTCAAAATTGTGAGCGCTTTCATGTTTGAAGAGATGAAGTTCAGGTTTGACCAAGATGCAGACTCGGAGGCCTCCCGCCGTGCCGTGAATTCTTTTTACAGGAGCGCAAAAAACTACGGTTCCTTCCCGGAAATTTTTTCCTCACGCCGCGGTATATGCGCGGGGCTTTCCCTGGTTTATATGGCGCTTGCGGAAAGCGCGGGGGTTGAAGTATTTCCGGTATTCGCGCCGGGACATATTTATCTGAGGTTTGAAAGCCCCAAAGGGCCCATTAATATAGAAACCACAATGGCAGGCAGACTTACCGACGGCTCGTTTTACAGAAAAAATTACCCTTCAACAGGCGATAACTGTTACGGAATTACAATGCCGCGTTTAGCGGCGGCTTCCGCAGCTTTTTCAAACCTCGGTTTTCATTATGACGCGCTTGGCAGGAGCCGGGAGGCTTTAAGCCTTCATAAAAAGAGTGTGACACTTAACCCGAGACTTCCGGATGCAAGGGTAAACCTCTCTGCAGCGTACCTGAAACTTGCTATGTATAAAGAGGCTGAAAAAGAGGCTTTGGAAGCGCTGAAACTTTTTCAGGGCAGCGCGGGCGCGGCTGTGAATTTAGCCGCTGTATACTTAAGGACAGGCAGGTATTTAAAAGCCGCGGAAATTTATGAAACAATGGTTAAAAAAGAGCCAAACAATGCGCAGGCTTTTGACGGCCTCGGCCTTGCGCTGAAAGAAGCGGGGAATTACGCGAAAGCAGCCGCTTGTTTCAGGAGGGCGGTGGAGCTTGACCCCGCAAACGAGCGCGCGATAAACAATCTGGGTAATATTTATACGCTTCAGGAAAAACATGCAGATGCCGTTGAGGCGTATAAGCGCTCCATCCTGCTTAACCCCAACAGGCACGAGTCAAGGATGAACCTTGCCGCGGCTTACTATTCGGCGGGCAGGTACGGCGCGTCTGCCTCTGAATATGAGAGGGCCGCAGTGCTCAATCCGGAAGGGTATTATCTCTACTGCAATATGGGCGCAGCTTATCACCGTCTTGGAAGGACCCGCGAAGCTGAAAAGGCTTTCAAGCAGGCGCTGAAAATAAAACCGGATGACGGGCTTTCGCTTTTTAACCTGGGAGCCCTTTATCTTGAAATGGACAAACCGGAAGCAGCTGTGCTGATTTTTGAAAAGGCGGTAAAAACAGACCCTGATAATAAGGAAGCGTTATACAACCTGGGTGCTGCTTATGAAATCCTGGGTGACCCGGATAAGGCGGATTATTACAGGGAAAAGTCGGGGCTCAGGTAAGCTGTCAGCCGTGCCTTTTGCCCCTGCCGCTGCCATGGCGGACCGAACCTGAACCCTGCCATTTTACCCTGACGGGTATTTTTGAAGATACAAAACCTTTTGGCACAGCGTCTTTGTCAGAGCATCTGTTTTCCTTTTTTTTAGCCGGTTTTCCCATTTTATGACAGAAGCTCCTTTACGGAGTAATAAAGCATTATTCCGCACAGAGACACGTTATAAATAATGGAGGCGGCAAAAGCCAGAAACGCGCCCGTAGAAACTTTAAGAGATTCTTTAAGTTTTTTACCTGTTGAAAGCTCCGCAACAAGCGCTCCGATGAAAGCACCGGCTATTATTCCGAATGGAGGAAAAAAAAGTATTCCGGCAATCATGCCGATTATTGTCCCCGCAAAAGCCCGTTTTGAACCGCCGGTGAATTTTGTGTTTACAGCCTGCAGGAGGTAATCAAGCACAAAACTCAGCGCTGCCAACACCCCCATAATGACCAAAAAGGAAACATGAAATTCGGTTTTTGCCGAGAGATGAACAATCCAGAGCCCCGCGTAAGCTATTGTTACTGAAGGAAGCACCGGTACTATGCAGCCTATGAGGCCGGTTACAATCATCAAAAGCCCTGCGGCAATCAGAAAATAATCCAAGCGGGTTTACTCCTTTGTTGTTATTTTTTAATATAATACTACATTTTATTCTGAAACAGGGGTAAAAG
>CAYGHG010000142.1:0-5265 GCA_964349515.1 uncultured Spirochaetia bacterium | reverse complement strand
CCATAATACAGCAGTTAAGGCATCAGGCACCGTCGGGCGGCAGTTCACGCTGCCTGCACTTCAGTTCTTGTTTTACTCCTTTACTTGACTGTTTTCTTCAGCGCCAGCTGGCCGCAGGCCGCCGAAATATCCGCGCCTTTTTCTTTTCTGACAAAGGTCATAAATCCTGCGTCTACGAGTATTTTATGCATCGCGTTAACCCTGTCAATATCCGGTCTCTTGAAATCCTTTCTTTCACCCGGGTTGTATGGAATCAGGTTTACCTTGCATTTCACCCTGTTTATAAGCCTTAAGATTTCATAAGCGTCGTCTTCAGCATCATTTAACCCCCCGAAAACTATACACTCAAACAGCACCTCGCGGCCTGTCTTCTTGTTATAGTACCTCGCAGCTTCCATGATTTCTTTCAGCGGGTATTTCCTGTCAACAGGCACCAGCCTTGCCCTCAATTCCGGGTTTGCCGTAATAAGAGATATGGCCAGGTTAAAGGGCCTGTTTTCATCTGCTGTCTTCCTTATGATATCCGTTATTCCGACCGTTGACACCGTAACCCTTGAGGACGAAAGCCCCCTGCCTTTCGGCATATTTAGTATCTCCGTTGCCTTTACCACATTATCATAGTTAAGAAGAGGCTCTCCCATTCCCATGAATACTACATTATCTATTTTAGCGCCGGCTTCGCGCTCAGACTCCATAAACTCGGTAACTATCTCCCCGGCGGTCAGGTCTCTCTTAAACCCCAGTTCTGCTGTTGAGCAAAAAGCACAGTTGCAGGCGCACCCCGACTGGGATGAGATGCAAAGCGTAATTCGTTCCCTGGAATACAGCAAGACACACTCGGAATAAGCTCCCCCGGAAAACTCAAAAAGGAGCTTTTTGGTGCCGTCTATTGCAGACACACTAATGTCTGTAATATTGAATTCCGTGAGGCGGTTTTTTTCTGCAATTTTTTCTTTCAGCGCCGCCGGCAAATTCGTCATTTCGTCAAAAGAACGTACAGCCTTTGAGTGTACCCAGGAAAACACCTGTTCGCCCCTGTACTTTTCAAAACCGAGGCTTTTTATTTTCTCCTGTATTTCTTCAAGGTTCATTCCTCTTAAATCGGCATTCATCCGTACTCCTTTTATTGCCTCTGCCTTTGGCAGAGGGCCGGGGTTAGAATTTTGCCATCTGCCTGCCCTGCTTCACCGTTAAAACAATAAGAGAGCAGACATAATGCAAAAGTTATAGTATTATCTTGTTAAATCAGTTTTGTTACTTTATCATAACATAAAAAGAACGGGGCGTAAAATGAACAGTGTCAAAATCACAGGCGGCTTTGTGCTTGCGCTTATTACCTCGGTGTCCGCATCCGTGCACCTGGCCTCATATAACCCGGTTTTCGCCGGCTATTACTCCGAGTATCTTTCATTTCTTAAAAGCGGTTCTTTCCTTTTCAGGGCTATGGTTGTTTTTGCCGTAATTTTTCCTGTATTGCTTTTTGCAAACCGCGTTATAAAACCTTCCGAACCCGTAAAAACAGAGTTATGGCTTTCTCTTGCTTTCCTAATCCTTGCGCCTTTTCTTACAGCCCTTAAATATGACCGCATACTGACGCTCGCTCTTAACAACATGCTTTTCTTTGCTTCTGCGCTTTGTTTTATATCTCCGGTATTGCGAAAAGTTAAGCCTCAGGAAAAAACCGCCATTTCCGATACAGCTGTTTTTTCTGCAGCCGCGGCTTTTCTCTTCTTATCCGCTTTTTACTGCACCTATTCGGCGCATCTTGCTTTTAACACCGCCACAGACCTCGCGATCTTCGCAAACACGATATGGCTTTCGGCGAATTCCCTGCCCGCGGTAACATGGCTTGAGGGCAGCCTCGGCACGGCAGACAGGCTCGGCATACATTTTCAGCCTTTCACGTACCTGTTCATTCCGTTCTTTAAAAACAGCACCCCTGTATGGCTGCTTCTTTTCAGCCAGGCAGCCGCCGCCTACGGTTCCGCCATTTTCGTCTATCTGCTGGGCCGCGAAATTTTCACCGATAAAAAAGCCGCATTCATTACCGGGCTCGCTTACCTCTCCTCTTTTTTTCTTATCCGCTCAATAGATTTTGATTTTCACCTGACTCCGTTTTTCGCCCTGTTCTTTCTTGCTTTTCTGTACTTTTCCGAGAAAGCCTCGTTTTTCCCGGCCGCAGTTGCTCTTGTTTTATCCGCATCAACAAGAGAGGACTCTGCAATATATCTTGCCGCCGCTTCTCTCTTTTTTTATTTCAGGAACCGCTGCCCTGTTTATATCATATTCGCCCTCTTTGCCGCGGCGTATGCTGCAATCGTAAATTTGCTCATCATGCCCTCCTTCAGCACATCAGGCGCAACCCACGGCGCAAGGGCACTGTCTGATTTTCTTTTATTCTTTTCATCGGTCAAGCCCGCGCATTTAACCTCTTTTATCGTTTACTACCTTCTGCCTTTTGCTTTTCTGCCGCTGCTGAGGCTCAGCTCTGCCGCACTTCTGCTACTGCCGGCTGCCGCGGTTTACCTGCCCGCCAGTTCATACTACAATACGCTCTTCTTTTACCAGTACCACGCCATGGTGCTTCCCGGGCTTTTTGCGGCATTTATATATTCTTCAGAGAAATTTGAAAAACTGCCCGTAAAAATCAACCCCCTGACAGCCGCTTTGTTTCTGTTTTTTATGCAGGCAGCGGTGCATCTCGCCTGGGCCCCCTCCGGCGGCGCGGTTTCAGGATTTGCAGCCGCAGCCCTGCTTCTTATTGTAATCCCGCTTTCATTTTCTTTTATGCAGGGGCGCTTCAACGCTCCTGTCCTCGCCGTAACCGCAGTTTTTGTATTTTTCGCGGGTTATTACGCCTTTAACACCCACAGGTTTGCCAAAGACAGGGTCAAAGAACAGTCAATTCAGGAAATAAACCGCATTGTACCGTCTGATAAGGATATTCCTGTAATAGCAAGCGTCAACCTGGCCTCGCGCTTCAGCGCGAGAAAGTACGTCAGCGACCCTGCCTATTATACAGGCAGCGCCGAGGCTCTCGCGAACAGGATTATGCGTGCACAGAGCAATGAATTTTATCTGATTTCAGACAGGTACGGCTCATACTCTTTCAGCGCCGAAAAAGAATCCGGAACTGTCTCCCTCTTCATCCCGCTGATGCAAAAAAACGGTTTTGAAAACTCCGTAATTTACATCTCTCCGGCATTCAGCGTAACGCTTTTTTCAAAAGGCCCGGTAAAATGAATTTTGATATTGCAGTCATAGGCGCGGGGCACGCAGGCATTGAAGCTGCGCTGGCAGCTGCTAAAGCCGGAATGAAAACCGCCCTCTTTACAATAAACAAATCCAAAACAGGCGAAATGTCATGCAACCCGGCCATAGGCGGGCTGGCAAAGGGGCAGGTAGTGCGCGAGATAGACGCGCTCGGCGGCATAATGGCAAAAGCAGCCGACGAAACCTGCATACAGTTCAAGGTATTAAATTCCGCAAAAGGCCCGGCAGTCAGGGGCTTAAGGGCGCAGGCTGACAAAAGAGAATACTGCCGCTATATGCTCGGCATTCTCGAGAATACTCCGGGCCTTACACTGATAGAAGCAATGGCCTCTCAGATTTCCGTATCTGACTCCGCTGTGACAGGCGTAATCTGTGAATCAGGCGAAAACTACGGCGCAAAAGCGGTCATTGTCACGGCCGGCACTTTTTTAAACGGAGTAATGCACATAGGGCTGGAATCATTTCCGGGCGGCAGGCGGGGCGACCCTCCTTCGGTTTCGCTTTCCAAATCATTGCAATCTCTCGGGTTAAAAACTATAAGGCTGAAAACAGGAACACCTCCGAGGGTTGACAGGGATTCGCTTGACTATTCATTTTTCACAGAACAACCCGGTGATGCCGTGGCTGTCCCTTTTTCATTTTCCACAGAAAAAATAGAAGCCAAGCAGGTGCTGTGCTGGCTCGCCCGCACTACGCCTGAGACAAATACAGTCATAGAGGCAAATTTAAACCGCTCACCCCTTTACTCACCCACTGACAGAAAAATATTCGGCACCGGCCCGCGCTACTGCCCCTCCATAGAGGACAAGGTAATGAAATTCCCGGACAAAAAATCACATCAGGTTTTCATAGAGCCGGAGTGGCGCGGCAGCAATGAAATGTACTTAAACGGTCTTTCCTCCTCGCTTCCCGCAGACGTCCAGGAGGCTTACTTAAAAACAATACCGGGTTTTAAAAATGTAAGCATCATCCGCCCTGCTTACGGCATTGAATATGACTCCTTTCCCTCTTATCAGATAAAACACACACTGGAAGTCAAATCAGTGCCCGGGCTCTTCCTGGCTGGCCAGATCAACGGCACCTCCGGTTACGAAGAGGCGGCAGGCCAGGGGCTCATCGCCGGCATAAACGCCTCGGCAAAAATAAAAGGAATTGACCCTCTGATACTTCCCCGTTCTGAATCATACATAGGCGTCATGATAGACGACCTTGTCACCCTTGATTTGCAGGAGCCTTACAGGCTCTTCTCCTCACGCGCCGAGTACAGGCTGCTCTTAAGAAACGACAACGCGGACTTAAGGCTTAGCAGCTACGGCGTTAAATACGGGTTGCTCGGCGAAAAAGCGGCAGTATCTGCCGGAATAAAAAAATCCTTTATTTCATCCGAAAGAAAGCGCCTTGAAAACATTACGCTTCAGCCTTCCAAAGAGCTCAATGAATACCTGATTTCCCGCGGCACTTCAGCCATTACAGAGCCTTCCAATCTTATGAACCTTTTCAAAAGGCCCGAAACAGACTATGAGGGCCTGATGAAATTCGGAGGCGAAATACCGAAAGTGCCGCAGCACTACACCGAGTGTTTCGAAGCCGGGGTAAAATACGAGGGATACATAACTAGACAGCTCAAAGATATTGAGCAGAGCGCGGGGCTCGAAAGAAAAAAAATTCCTGAGAATTTTGACTATTCAAAAACTACCGGTCTTTCAACAGAAGCCAAACAATATCTGTCCAAGATGAGGCCCGAAACAATAGGCAGCGCCGCAAGAATCCCGGGCGTAACCCCGGCTGACATCAACGTACTTCTGATACTGCTAAAGAAAAAAGGATAAAAAAAGACAGAAGACAAGAAGACAGAAGTTTAAAATCAAGTACACCACCCCTGCATAAGTTCTGCTTTTTGTCTTTTGTATTTTTCAACTTCTGTCTCCTGGCTTATGTTGCGGTAGTCAGTACTTGAGTTGACAGCCGGCCTTCCAAATGTTATGTCGCTTA
>CAYGHG010000141.1:0-5458 GCA_964349515.1 uncultured Spirochaetia bacterium | reverse complement strand
CAGCTTAACGAGGTGTGTCGCTCCTATGCATACACAACATTTGACAAAAACTCGATCAGGCGTTGTAGGGGTATTCTTTGAGCAGGAAAACAGGAAAACTACCGAAATAATAAGTACAATTATTTTTTTCATAGAACCCTCCGTTCATTTTTTATAATGATATAGCACATTATGTGGAAAGTCAATGTTTACAAAGGAAAAATAATAACAAAAAACTTGACAATGAATCATTACGGATATAAATTGTATAAAAAGATAAGGAGTACTTAGTTGAAAACTAAAACATCCGCTGTTTTATTATTTATTGCGCTTTCTGCTGCGTTTGTATCATTTTCCTGCACAAGCGAAAACACAGGAGGCCCTTCACCTGTGCCCACCCAGAATCCGAACTACGGGTCAATTTACGGAAATGTCTCAAAACAACTCTGTTGTGATTCCGCTAACCCGTATTTTGCTTACACTACCGGCAGAGTTGATCTGGTGCAGTCAGCTGCCGTGTTAACCGCGACAGCGACAGACAGTAACGGTGATTATGCGTTCGTCAACATAAACCCGGGTACCTATGATGTTGCTTTAAGAGCGGAGCCTTACATTTATGGAACTGAGGCAAGGCTTAACAACGGGACCTGGGAATCGATAAACTCATCAAGCATTGAGGGATATTCATATACTTATATGACGAAAACCGTTGTTACAGTAGCCGGGGGAGAAACCGCTGCTGTTGATTTCAGGTTCTGGGGATACTAAACAAAGGAGTTTATAATGAAAAAATACGCAGTTATATTTTTGGCTATTGCAGTAATGTTGTCAGCCTATTCATGTTCTGAAACAGACAGTGGTTCAAATCCGGTTATACCGCAGGGGACTCCTGCTGTCACCGTAACTGCAACAGCAACGCCGGTAATGACACCGACAGTAACTGTGACTCCGGCTGTTTATGCCGAGATTTACGGTTCTGTTTACAAGCAGATTGACGGACAGGTTACATACAACCCTCACCAGGGTGCTGAGGTCAGGTTATGGCAGGGCAGTGCCGCGGTTGATACATGTGTAACGGATTCTCTCGGCGAATTCATATTTACTGATGTATTGCCCGGGACCTATGACATAGTTGCCGTGATACATGAGGTTTTATTAGGTACTTTTTGCAAGCTTAATAACGGACCGTGGGATACTTTGCCAAATGATCACACATTTAATTCCGGATGGTATGTTTACACTACAAAAACCGCGGTTACAGTTGCCGCCGGCGACAGTTTTTCCGTTGATTTCAGGTTCGTAGGGTACTGACGTTAATGAATAAAAAAGCCTTATTGTTAACAGCCGCGTTTTTATCCGCGTGTATCATAACAGCCCTATTATTTTTTTCACTTAATTCCTTTCACTACCAGCGCGCGCTCGGTTTTCAGGTATTGCCTGACGGGAACATACTCGTAACCGACGGCGGCGGCGCGCTGTGGACAAATACCGGCTCAAAAGTATTCATCATAAACAAAAAGGGAAAAGTACTCTGGAAATATGAAAAGGGCATATCATTTGCCCACAGCGCGGTAATGCGGCAAAACGGCAACATATTGATTCCCGACACAAACAACGACCGCCTGATAGAGGTTAACAAGGCCGGCGAAATTATATTTTCAAGCGAAAACTGGAACAATGGAACCGGGCTTTACTCAGACGGCACTAAAATGGATTACCCAAATTTCGTCATGGAAACCCCTGAGGGAAACCTGCTGATAAGCTCCAGATACAGCAGCTCTGTGATAGAGTCGGACTGGCAGGGCAATACAGTCTGGGTTTATAAAAAACTGCGGCTTCAGCACGCGCCGGTCAGGCTGGAAAACGGCAATACTCTGATATCTGATTCCGACGGTAACAGGATCATAGAAGTGGACCGAAAAGGAAAGACTGTCTGGGAATACAAAAACGGCTTAAACTGGCCGAGGCACGCCCGGAGGCTGAAAAGCGGAAATACGCTGATAGCCGACTCAAACAATAACCGCGTTCTTGAAGTGGCGCCTGACGGCAAAACAGTTTTTGAATTCGGGAAAGGCGTGCTTGCCTGGCCCTATCAGGCAGATGAGCTGGAAAGCGGAAATATTCTAATCGCTGACGCGCAGAGGGGAAAATTGATAGAAGTGGACAGGCAGGGTAATGTTGTCTGGAAATTTCAGCGCAGCAACGAGCTGCTGATGTGGCTGAAACTGCCTTCAAAGGTTAAAAACGGAGGGGCTGAACAGCTTAATGCAAAAGGGCTTCCCAAACACTGGTATGTCTGTGACCTGGTTTCGCCTGAGGGCGGCACCTGGTCTGCTGACAAAAATATAAAATTCTCCGGTGATGTTTCTTTCAGGATTGACGGCGTAGGCGGGGAGGGGCAGAACAGGTTTTGGGGGCAGTATCTGAAGGTTAAAAAAGGGGCGAAAAGCGTTGTACTTTCGTGTATGATAAGAACCAAAGATGTCAAAGAGGGCGCCGGAATGTCAATAAACTTCGTAAACCGGGACAGAGGCCTGCGGGGCGGAGTCAATTCCCGGATTTTTAAAGGCGGCAGCGAATGGACGGAAATTATCATTACCTCGCCTGTGCCTGAAAACGCGGCAGTCATAGGTATTGTGCTTTCGCTCGTAGGGCCGGGAACTGCGTGGTGGGATGATGTCCGGCTGTCATATAAATGAAAACTGAAAGTTTAAAAGTAAAAATATAGCAGTCAAACGGAGGCAAAAATGTCAATCAGGTCCGCAAATCCGGCTTTAAATGAGAAGGTTTTTGAAACAGACAGAAGCTACGCAGGAGAACCGATGACGCTCTCGGGGACGGTCAGCAAGACCGGAATAATGCTGTTCCTGCTCGTGGCGGCTGCTGTTTTTGTGTGGAGAAAGTTCTTTGTTGCCTTTGAGGCCAAAGAGGCCTTTAATATCATGGCTTATGTCTATGGAGGGCTGATTGCAGGGCTTGTACTGGCGCTCGTTACTATTTTTAAAAAGGAGTGGGCGGCCGTTACCGCGCCGCTTTACGCGATTGCGCAGGGCGTTGCCATAGGCGGTTTGTCCGCGCTTTTTGAGTCAATGTATCCGGGGATAGTGATACAGGCTGTGGCGCTTACTTTTGGAACGCTTTTTTGCATGCTCATGGCTTACTCGTCGGGGCTGATAAAGGCTACGGAAAATTTTAAGCTCGGAGTTGTGGCCGCAACAGGTGCAATTCTGCTCATATACATAGTTTCAATAGTGCTGAGGCTGTTCGGCATAAATATGCCTTTTATCCACGACAGCGGGCCGATAGGGATAATTTTCAGCCTCGTGGTGGTGACTATAGCGGCTTTGAATCTCGTGCTGGATTTTGATTTCATAGAAAAGGGCGTGGAAAAAGGGGCGCCAAAACATTTGGAGTGGTACGGCGCGTTCGGCCTTATGGTTACCCTTATATGGCTGTACATAGAAATACTGCACCTGCTGGCGAAGCTGCAGTCGAGGAGATAGAAAGATAAGTGTAAAGGTGTAAAGGTGTGAAGGTGTAAGATAAAAATATAAATAAAAGGATATGAAATAGTGGGTGAAGCGCCTCAGGTGAAAGTATTCACGGAAAAGCGCGGGGGAAAAACCGTGACCATAGTTAAAGGGCTTCATACTTATGGCTCGGCGCGTCTTGAAGATATTGCCAAAGAGATTAAGACGAGGCTTGCCTGCGGCGGGTCCGTAAAAGACGGTTTAATAGTAATACAAGGCGACAAGCGGGAGCAGGTAATGGAGCGTATAAGGCTTACGATTAAAAAATAAGAGAATAGGCCCGCCTGCTTAATAAACCCAAATAAACTAACGTGTATTTACATTGCCACTTTTTTCTTACTGAAAATTTTAATTTCAGAATTCATAACTTTATTGTCTGCAAATTTGGTATAATAAAAAAAAATGGAAAGCGAGAATAATAAAAAATGAAATTACCTCACTTGAAAATCGGCAATCTTGACATATATCCCCCTATAATTCAGGGTGGTATGGGCATAAAAATATCCCTGGCGAAGCTGGCCTCTGCTGTCGCCAATTGCGGGGCTGTGGGCACGATATCCGCCGCGATCAGAAGCGACCATGTAAAGGACCGAAAGAACATAGCCGCGGGCGATGAAGGTGATACAAGCGAATTTGTGTCTTTTATCAGGGAGGCAAAGCTGCTTACCAAAGGCATAATAGCCGTCAATATAATGGTAGCCCTGACCTCTTACCCTGCGCTGGTGGAAGCGGCTGTGAGGGAAAAAGTTGACATAATATTCTCCGGTGCGGGCATCCCGCTAAATCTGCCGCAGCTCGTGGAAGGCTCTGACGTAAAGATAGTCCCGATTGTCTCGTCAGGCAGGGTTACAGAGCTGATTATCAAAACCTGGACGCGTAAGTACAACCGCGTGCCGGATGCCATAGTTCTGGAAGGCCCTCTCGCGGGCGGACACCTGGGTTACAGTTTTGACGAGTTAAAAGACGACGCTTCAATGCCTAAGCTTGAGAACCTGCTGGCAGAGGTTTTGGAGGTTACAAGAAAATATGAAAAGATATTTAATAAGGAAATCCCCGTAATCGCAGGGGGCGGGATTTATGACGGCAGCGACATAGCCGCAATAATCAAACTCGGCGCGGCCGGAGTGCAGCTCGGCACCAGGTTTGTATGCACCGATGAATGCGACGCGGCAGATGCCTTTAAGCACGCTTATGTAAACGCAAAAAAAGAAGACATAATATTAATAAAGAGCCCGGTCGGCATGCCCGGCAGGGCCCTGAAAAATGAATTTTTGGAAAAGGCAGGTAAGGGCGAGGTCAAATTCAACTGCTCATATTTGTGCCTTAAGACCTGCGAGCCGAAAACATCCCCTTACTGCATTGCAAACGCCCTGACAAACGCCGCGCAGGGTAATTTTGAAGAGGGCTTCATATTTGCAGGGTCAAACGTCCACAGAATCGACAAAATAGTATCTGTTAAGGAACTGATAAGAGAACTCGTGGATGAGGCTGAATCAGTATAAAGGAACAAGAGAAAAAAACTGCGGGTTTGATTTTTTACAAAAGCTTATGCAAAGGACATGGTTACTTCTATGTATAAACAGTTTGTTTTTGCCGCACTTGTTCTTTCGCTGTTATTGTCATCCTGTTCAAAGCAAAATCCTGCGCAACCTGTATTGCCTCCTGCAAATACTAATACTATTTCACCCACCTATAGTGTTACACCGATTAATACGCCGTCTGCAACTATGACTGTAACTGAAACGGCGACGGCAACCCCTACTGCAACAGTGACTCCGACTGTAACGACAACACCTACATTTACAGCCTCGCCGACAGCCACTCCGACACGGACCGCTACTCCGAGCGCGACAATGACTCCTACACGCACTACTACGCCTACAAATACCGCGACAAGCACTGCAACCCCGACATCGACAAATACCCCCACCATGGGCATTCAACACTAC
>CAYGHG010000140.1:0-5537 GCA_964349515.1 uncultured Spirochaetia bacterium | reverse complement strand
GGGGCGGGTCTTTACGTCTTATAACAAAACGCGGGCCCTTGAAAGAGCCCGCCTATAATTACAACGCCTGCGTAGCCGCCTCCCTTTACGGGGGCGGGTCTTTACGTCTTATAACAAAAAGCGGGCCCTTAAAAGAACCCGCCTACAATTACAACGACCCCAACAATTCTTTTAAATCAAAACTCACAGATCCGGTAAAAGGATATTCATTATGTTTATTTACCAGTTTTTTTCTTACCGGATTTTCTGCAATATACTTCACTTGTGTTAATATTTCTTCATCACTCCTCAAAATATGGTCATAATAACTGTCCTGCCATAATTTCTCTTTGTTTGCTGTAAGACGAAATTCATATGCAGATATTTGTTTGAACATATTTATTATGCTCAATAAATTTGTGTTTTCTTTTTTGCCTTCAAGCAGAATGTGAACATGATCCGGCATAAAACAATAAATATAATTTTTTGCGCCGTGCTTTTCGCACGATTTTTTCAAGGCATAAATACATTTATGCGTAAAACTTTCATTTTTTTTGATAAAAATATGCTTTCGGTAACAGGTACAAATGGCAAAAGACACCCTGACAAATCCTGTATACACCGGCATTTCAAGTCTTTTGGCGGGCAAATCAACCCCCCCTGTTTTAAATATTTAAAACTAAACCCCACGCCCTCATAGGTCCATTAAAAACAAAAAAACGCCTTACGTCTTATAACAAAACGCGGGCCCTTGAAAGAGCCCGCCTACAAATACTTCCCGAAACAGGCGGGAACTCAGGGAAGAAAGGTACAATTTAATAATTTATTCGTAATGTGTCCACATTCTCAGCACTCTTACTATGCGCCCTTTTTTTTCCACACTGTAAACAAGCCTGTGCTGTATGTTGATTCTGCGGGAAAACGCGCCTTCCAGATCGCCTTTCAATCTTTCATATGGCGGCGGATTTTGAAACGAGTTTACCGAAATAACTTCAAGAAGTTCCTGTGCTTTTTTCTTCAGCCCCGCGCTTTTAAGTTTCAGGCTGTCTTTTTGCGCATCACGGGAGAAATACAGCCCCCACTTTTTTACCATTTCAATTTCTTGGAAAAGTTTTTAACCGGCGCTTTCATATTTTTTACTATGGATTCCCTCATGCCCTTTACGGACAGGAGATACATCGTTTCTTCCATACTACGGAAATCCTCCTCGGATATGAGATATCCGTTTGATCTTTTACCGGTAATCTGTATGGGCTCGTGTGTTTTGGCCGTCTCGTCAAGAAGCCTGTACAGCCTTGCCCTTGCTTTGCTTGCGGTTAATGTTGTCATGAATACCTCCGTTACAAAAGCGTACCATATAACGTACGTATTGTCAAATTGTTCAGCGCAAAGCCTGCGTAGCTTTAAAACAAAACGCAGGCTCCTAAATGTAGCCGCCTCCCTTTACGGGGGCGGGTCTTTACGTCTTATAACAAAAAGCGGGCCCTTGAAAGAGCCCGCCTACATTTACAACTACTAACTTGCCTTCCTGTTCTTCCTCAGCATAAACAGCGTATGGCTGCCTCCTGCCGAGCGTGTCTTTCTCATATAGACCAGCACCCACCCCATGGCTTCCGCTCTTTTACACTCGTTTTCTGTTGCCGCATGTATTACCACCTCTTCGCTGTGCTTTCCGGTCTTGATTTTGGCCGCCGTCATTCTTTTCCCCCTCAAAACCCCCTTTCCCAAATGGGGGGAAAGGGGGGATTTGCCTTTAAGTGTTTTTTATGTTACTGCCTGAACTCTCATTTCACAATTCGCAATAAATCCCCGCCTCTCCCGCGTTAAAACGCGGGAAGAGGAAGGGGTTATTTGTTTTTATTGCTTATCCTTCGTTTGACTGCAAAGACCAAATACTTTACTGCCCCTCACCCCGGCCCTCTCCCACAGGGAGAGGGTGCTCTTTCATTTATACAGCTTTCTTTTTGTCCGCCGCCGCCTTTACATCCTTAAACTCAGTTATTACCGGCGCTTTTATCTCGGGTTTGGCTGTTTCAGCCTTTGCTGCAGTCGCGGCAGCCTTTGCTTCCGCTTCTTTTTTTGCCTCTTTCGCAGGCTCGTCATCCTTTGCGAAATACTTTGCCTTGGTTTTCTGCTCTATGTCAGTGCAGATGTCCTGGTGCTCTATCAGATACTTGACCGCAGAATCCCTGCCCTGGCCTATTTTGCCGCCGCTGTAGGAGTACCATGTCCCGCTTTTCTCCACTACGCCCTGGTCAACAGCCGCTTCCAGCGTCGCGGTCTCGCGCACTATGCCGCGTCCGAAAATTATCTCAAATATGGCTTCCCTGAAAGGCGGGGCGACTTTATTTTTTACAATCTTTGCGCGCACTCTGTTTCCGACCACCACGTCGCCTTCCTTGATTGCTTCTATGCGCCTCACGTCTATCCTGACGGATGAGTAGAACTTAAGCGCGCGGCCGCCCGGGGTTACCTCGGGGTTGCCGAACATCACGCCGATTTTTTCCCTGAGCTGGTTGATGAATACCACCACTACCTTTGATTTATTAATGATACTGGTGAGTTTCCTCAGAGCCTGTGACATCAGCCTGGCCTGGAGCCCCATATGCTGGTCCCCCATGTCGCCCTCTATCTCGGCTTTGGGAACAAGCGCCGCCACAGAGTCGACGACTATGATGTCAACCGCGCCGCTTCTGACCAGAGTCTCGACTATTTCTAACCCCTGTTCTCCCGTGTCAGGCTGTGATACCAAAAGCTCATCCACGTTTACACCGATTCTTTTCGCGTATTCCGCGTCAAGCGCGTTCTCGGCATCCACATACGCAGCCGAGCCGCCGAGCATCTGCGCCTGCGCCACGATGTTGAGCGCGAGCGTTGATTTACCGGAAGACTCAGGGCCGTACACCTCTATGATCCTTCCGCGCGGTATGCCCGCGCCGCCGAGCGCGAGGTCAAGTGAGAGCGCTCCTGTCGGGATGGATTCAATCTTTGCGGCCGGCGCCTTGCCGAGTTTCATAATCGCGCCCTTTCCAAATTCTTTCTCAATCTGTGAAATTGCCAGTTCCAGTGCCTTTTGCTTTTCCGTGCTCATGATTTTCCCCTCTCCTTAATTTGAGTTTTCTTTTATGTAGTGTGAAAGTTCTTTTCCGTTGAAATAAATCCTGCAAAACATCGTGTCTCCCTTTGCCGAGTATACATCACCTACACGCACTTCGCGCCCGAGCAGAAGCGCATAAAGGCTTTTCATCGCCGACTTATAGCCGGGCTCACCGGTTTTGGGAATCTTTACCCCGATAGGCGCGATAAATGCGCCTTTCTTGCTACCTATCTTCCAGCCGTACATCACCCTGAATTTGTTTGTATCTAATACGTTGTTTACAATAAATGGCGCCATGTTAATAAAACCTCCATTAGATATCGTTTATTTGGTCGAGCTACTGCGAAGAACAAATATTACGAGATCTTATACCCGGTCAAGTCCCGGTCTTACCGGGACGAGTGGTATCAAATGTCAAATGAAGGGAGAGTCGTTACTACCACTCCCTGTATCGCGAAATCCCTTGTAAGAACTATCGGCCTGTGAACGGAGTTTGTGGATTTTGGTTTCAAAAGCACCATGTCCCCGGCCGGGCTGTATTCCTTTATAGTAGCCTCGTCGTCAATAAGCGCCACTATCACTTCTCCTGCCCTTGCGGTGTTCTGCTGCCTTATCAGCACCATGTCACCGTCATTTATCCCCGCGCGGTTCATTGAGTCGCCCTTTGCCTTAAGAAAGAAGTACTTATAAGGAGGGACAGCCACCTTTGTCGAAACAGGGATAACAGCTGTGATGTTTTCCTCGGCAAGTATCGGCATGCCGCACGCCGCCTGTCCCACAACAGGAATTTCAATCGTGTGGGAGCCCTCGTCAGAAGGATTGTAGGAAGAGATAACCGGAACGCTGACGTCTGAGGCCGCGCCGTTTTTCTTTCCGTCCTTAAGACAAAGATCTATATCTTCCTTTTTAAACCGCCACTGCCCGCGCACCTTAAAGGCGGGTATCTGGTTTGATTTAAGCATACGGTAAACAGTGCGAATATTGACTTTTAAATAAGTGGCAAGCTCTTCTATCGTCATCACCGTCTCAACCATTTTTTTCTCCTTTTGTCTGTCTTTGTCAGTTTCTGTCATATCTTGTCTTCCGTTGACATAAATATATCAAACTTGTCCTAACTTGTCAACAGTTATTTTAAAGTATTTTTCCCCCCGCCCGTAAAGTATTAAAGCAGTCTCCGGCACCATATTTTCCCGGCTTTTAAAAAGTTATCGCACACTTTTGGATCGGACCCAAAAGTGTGCGATAACTTACATCCTCTTATTTTTATTTGCCGGTTTTATTTTTCCAAAGTCATCTCTATAATTTTATAATCGCCTGAAGCGCTTATCTCAAATTTAAAGACCGCTTTTTTGTTTTTATTGCTTTCACAGACATGGCACATGTCCATGCTTCCTTTGCAGTCAATTATCCTGCCCGGCGTGCAAATCATTATTCTCTGCTGGCTTGCATCAACACCCATGACATACCCGCGCATTAGATTTCTCTCTTTATCCGCAGGCCGCGCGGAGGATGACACTGCGGATATGATTTTTGACAACACGAATAAAACTACAAGAGAAACAGAAAAAATAATTAAGAATTTCATTTTTCACCTCGTCAGTTGTTGTTGTATAAGCCTTAAAACTAAAGTTTATAAAACCTGACGGGTATCATTTTTTGACGTTAACAGGCGAGAATTTCCAGAAAAGTTTAAAACCCTCAAGGGGCTTTTTGCAGGAAACAATATTCGTAATTACCGCAAACAATAAACTCAAACTCAGGCTCTCTGCAGTGCTGTGCCGTATTTCCCTGTCATTTTTACCGGGGTTTGCATGCACGGCAGAAAACATTCCCGCCGCAGTGTTTTGCAGGGCAAAAGTGCGGTCTTTGCCGCCGCCAAAGGTGTCTGAATAGTGGCCAAGCGAATATCCCAAACCACCCGGCGACAGCACAGCTATGAGGGCTATTACCATGATTTTTTGCAGCATCAATACTCCTTTTAAATTACCTGGATTCTATCCGACAGCCCCCCCGCTGTCAAACAAAAATTCAATACTCCCCAAAAGCCTGCTGCGCGTCAGCACAAAAGCGGTACTGCAATTCACAGTAAAAGCATTAAAGCAGTCTCCGGCACCGGTTTTTTATTGTCGTTAAAGTTTTTATCCGATCGTAAAGACTCAGCATATCCCCTCCGCTATGCTGCGAGGACTTCGCGCGCCCGTCTCGTTTTTGTCTTGTATTAATTATCAGGTGTCAAAGCAGTCTCTGTCACCGTGTTCTTTAAAGGGGTTTTAAGTTAAAATCTTATGTCAAATCCATGTCTGGCGGGTTATTAAACTATGCCATGCGGCCCCAGTTATTGGTGCAAAGTATTAAAGCAGTCCGACACCGTATTTTTACCGTTTGGGAATTTGTCGTTGTTCCCCACCCCCGTAGAGCGGCCGGCTTCAGCTGCCGCTCGTCTTTGTCCCTGCATTCAAAA
>CAYGHG010000139.1:0-5768 GCA_964349515.1 uncultured Spirochaetia bacterium | reverse complement strand
TTTATAGGACATTTCTACTTTGCCAATATAGGACATTATCACTTTGCGGTTACAGAAAAGAGTGTAAGTACAGCAAAAAGCAGCAAATTAAAGGCTTATATTCAAGGCAGGCTCTAAAAAATAATGTTAACTGTCTTTCGTAACTACCCCGTCCTCCAGAACAACTGTCCTTCTGGCCTGCTCCATAACCCTCTGGTCGTGGGTGGAGAAAATGAATGTGGTTTTGTGTTCTTCGTTTAGATGCTTCATTATTTTAAGGATGTTCAGGCCGTTTTCCTTGTCAAGATTGGCCGTGGGCTCGTCCGCAAGCACCAGTTTTGGGTTTGTTATAAGCGCTCTCGCCACCGCTATCCTCTGCCTCTGGCCGCCGGAGAGCTCGTCAGGCTTATGCCCTACAAACTCCTGCAGCCCTACATCTTCTATCATTTCATCAACCCGTTTTCTGCGCTCAGCAGGCTTTATGCCCTGGATTATCAGGGGAAACTCAATATTCTCCGAGACATTCAAAACCGGTATCAGATTAAAAGTCTGGAATATAAACCCGATTCTGTCGCGTCTGAGCGCTGTTGCTTCCTTATCAGTGAGTTTTGAAACGTCATGACCGTCAAACAATTTTACCAGGCCGCTGGTCGGCGAGTCAAGACAGCCTATCAGGTTCAGAAGAGTTGTCTTGCCTGACCCCGAAGGCCCGACAACACATAAAAATTCACCTTCCTCAACATTCAAATTTACGCCTTTTAAAGCTTCAACTTTCGTTTTTCCAAGTATGTATTCCTTTTTCGCTTCTTTTACTTCTATTGTTTTCGCCACGATAATGCCTCCCGCGTATTCAAAAATTTTATTTCAGGTTTCAGCCGGCTGACTGACATCTGTGCTTTTCGTTATAACTGATTTAAAAGTACGCCCTCAGTTTTATCTCCACCACGCTGTAAAACGGCATTGAGTAATACCCTTCTGTTGATTCCCTCCCGGACAGGTTCTGAAGCACCCCTATTGACGCGTCCCAGTTGTTGTTCTCAACATAACTAAGCGCCGGGTAGAGCAGGAGCGAGCCGTCACCCGGGCCGTAAAGGCAAATAAGGGAAATCGCGGCCCTGTTATCTATGGTATATGACGCAGACAGGGCCGCATGCTCTTTTTTAGCGCCAAAAGCCGCGTACAATATTCCATCCTGAACAGCCAACAGTTCCTCATACCGAGCATTATCAAGCCCCCATTCTTTGCGGCTGTATTCTGCCGCGAGAAAGAAAGACTCCCCTATTGTTTTGTTGATACCCACAGACAGGTCATAAGCAATGTCATCAGAACTTTTTTTGCCAAGTATCCGCAGAGGGTTTAATTCCTGCCCCATGTATCTTATGGCAGCGCCTTCAACATTCAGCACGGCAAAACCGGCGTCCCAAGACACAGCCGCGCCGGCAGTCTGTATCTTATTATGCCTGTATGAACCGTTTATGAAAATGTCCGCGGTTCCCACCAGCTTGTATAACTGAGCCGCGATGGTAAAGTTTTCTGTCGCGGGGCTGCCAAGATCAGCGGGCTCAACCGCTGCTATGACAGAAGTACTTAAAAATCCAAACGAATGGTCATAACGCACACCATACAATCCCGGAACATCCTGCGAAGGGTCTATCAGGTCTTTCGCAGACTGCAGCTTGTCCGAAGGATTCCAAAAGTATCCCGTACCCCACTTGACCCTCTGCCGCCCCGCATATATTACAGCCGGCCCGAAAGATGCCTGAAAATAGGCATTATCAATGATGTATTCCATCTCATTGTCAGAGGGGGAATAAAACAACCGCGCGTCCATTACAACCTTCATGTTGTCCATGGATTCACTCAGCCTCAGCTTTATTTCCTGAAGCCCGTAAACATCCTGTGCCTGCCCTGTCTGCGTCAGCGCTTCATAAGAACTGTTTTTAATGTAAGATGTATAATAAACCCCGCTCTCAAGGTCAATGTTAAAGTTCATGGCCATAATACCTGTCGTAAATGCCGCAAAAACAGCCAATATACTTATCCTCTTCATGCCACACTCCCTTTCTTTAGTCATTTTGCCTGAATTCAATTCGTATTTTACCTTATCGCGTTCTATATCTGACTTTAAACTATAAACTTTCAACTTTAAACTTGTCTTTATCCCTCTCACGATAATGTCATTAATTATCGTTCGGGGATAACCGTCTGTAGCGTTCGCAAAAACCTCACGCACATCCGGTTACCGCCCCATCTGCGCCTGGTCAAAATAATGCTCCGGCAGGCTGTCAAGTTTCTTTATATTCCCTGTTTTTACGTCTGTATATGCGCCTTCCTCAAGCAGGTCTTCCATTCTCATCTCAACAGGCCTTAAGCGGCCTGCCATTTCTTTTACATTTGAAAATGTCATTTTTTTAATAGCTTTGCCGGAGAGCCCGTAATATACCGCTTCTACGGGCACCTTGTTTTCATCATCAACCCACATCTCTATTTTAGCGTACGCCACGTCGCGCCTCTTGGCGGCCAGCACCAGTTTTATCTTTGTACCTCTTGCCTCTGTTATCTCAGCATCATAGTCATTTGCCCACGTCGTATCTGTCATGTCTTCGTTTGAAAAAGTGGAACTCATGAAGCTCTGGCTGCGTGTCATCCTGATCGGCCTTGATACGTTCGGCATGTACATCCACAGATTCTCCCCTTTTAAAAGTATCTTCTTGCCCACATCCCTCTTTGGAAAGGTAATTTCCATCAAAGCGTTGTCGCTGCCCTTTGAATAAATGGTATAAGTGTATTTCACGACAGGCCTTCCCGGCCTTACCGTTTCCATGGTCATCTCCGACTTGAAAATTTTAGGATACATGGACTCATCCACATCAGTAAGCAGGTTCTGCGCATACTCTTTCGTGTACTTAGAAGGCAGCTTCGCCTGCTCCGCCCAGACAAATCCCGCAGCAAAAATCACTGCCGCCAATAATAACGATGTTTTTTTCATTTCTGTCACCATCCTCCGTTTTATACAGGTAATTTCAGGTTCTACAGCTGCTTACTGTTTTAAACTTTAAACTTTCAGTTTTATCTGACTCCCTTTTTCAGCGCATTCACTATATCAGTATCTGCCGCGCGCACAGAGGGCAGAATCGCACCTATAACCCCTGTTACAACGCATATCACAGCCGTCAAAACCCAGTCAAAACTGACGTTTTTAGAGGTCATTGACTCAATAGGAAACGGCATCATCTCCGCGAAATCCGCCGGCATCGGTATCCCGTAAGTATTCATATACCAGGCTATGGGAAGCGCCGCTATTCCGCCTATTACCGCGCCGCCAAACGAAAGCATCAGCCCCTCCCACATAAACATCCATCCTATCTGTGTTTTCTCCATGCCTATAGCCCTCAGAGTCCCTATTTCCGCCGTCCTTTCAAAAACGGTTATCGTAAGTGTATTCATTATTATAAAAATCGCGAGAAACAACAGTATGGCAAAAAGTATTGAATACGAGACATAATCCATCTGTGCTCCCGCAATCAGAGCTGCGGCTTCCTGCGTCCAGTCGCGCACTTCAAGGCCGGGATATTTTTCCTTTAGCACATTTTCTATTTCACCCTTTACTTCTTTCACATACTTTCTGTCCTTGATCCTGATCACTATTTCTGTCGCCTTTTCATGCATGTCCAGGAAGATCTGAAAAAATTTCAGCGGCACGTAAGCCACGCTCTTTTCCATTTTTTCAAAACCCGAAACATAAAGGCCCTGAACCTCAACATCAGAAAGATTGTTTGCCTTGTACTGTGTCTGTCCGTAAACCAGCATCGAGGCGCCCTGCTCCACTCCCATAAGCGAACCCAGTTTCCTGCCAAGCAGTATTTTACCGCCGTCTTCAGGAAGGTAGTATTCCTCTGTAATTCTGTCAAATATTTTCATGGTTTTAAGCTCCGCCTGCATGTCTATCCCTATGGCCATGACTGATGTTTTTTTCTTAAAATCCGAAATGGTTATGTACCTCGTTATCCTGGGCGCCGCCGAGACAAAATGGCTGATCCCGCGCAAATCTTCAATTACGCCGTATGGATTGTCAATATTCAGCTCAATTGGCAGTTTTGTCTTTTCCTTTATAAAACCTGCGTTATATATTTTGAAGTGGCCTGTATCAAGCTCTATTGTACGTTCAAAAGCCTGGTTATACATCCCGTTAAGCATGCCTATAAGCGAAATAATAGCTACTGCGTTTGCGGCAAAGGTGACGACATTAAAAAAAGTCCGTCTTTTCTGCTTTACGATGTTGCTGAAGGCTATTTTCAGTATTTTAAAGTTCATTGCGTCACCCTCAGTATTTCAACAGGTTTTTTTCGTATCGCCGAAACAGCCGGATACACGGAGGCGGCGAGCGAAATCAAAACCCCGGTAACCAGTACCATTATCATTCCTTCGGCGGTAAAAGCAGTGCCAATATATGAATCCAGCCCCTCAAAATCCTCAAACACATCCCCCATAGCCTCATAATTTATGGGGTTTTTTTCCAGATACCATACAAGCAGCCCTCCGGGAATCAAACCCGCGATTGACCCTGTCAGCCCCAGCAAAAAAGATTCAGTCATTATCATTGAAAACATCTGCGGCTTATTCATTCCCATAGCGCGCAGAACGCCGAACTCAGGAAGCCTTCCCATTATGTTCATCAGAAACGAATTTGAAATACCCATGCCGGCTACAAAAATAATAATGCTCATTATTATCCAAACAGACACATCCATCATCTGCAGCATAGGCACCATGTAAGCCATCTCGGTCTGCCACGGCACAGCTATTTCATCTTCGTTCAAAATTTTTGAAATCTCTGCCGCTATGACATCGGCCTTTTTATAATCATTTACATTTATTATCAGTTCCGTCACCCTGCCCTCAATGGCAAGCAGCTGCTGTGCCATGGCAAGAGTGCATATTACCAGCCGTTCCTCCTCAACAGGATTGTAGTTCCTGAAAATTCCCGATACCGTCCCCTCAACAGGGCTTATGCCCCCATAGCTGTCCGTGGTAATAAGTATGATTCTGTCCCCGGCCGAAACCTTAAGAGATTCTGCCATTTTAGTTCCTATGAGGATTTCATCATCTTTTTCTATGAACTTACCCTCCGTTACCGTATCCCGCCTCTTTTTATAGGGCCCGCAGTCAAACGCCGGGTCAATAGCCTTTATCATCGTTTCCTTATTGTCCGTCTCGGTATTCGCGGCCGCGCCGAAGTTTATCTCCGCACGTATATCCAGCACACCTTCAACATTTTGAATGTTTCTCATTTTTTCAGCACTGTAATGGATATTGTTCTCGACGGGCGCAAAATCAAGATTGTCGAAAAACTTTTTATTGTACACGGTAATATGCCCCGACTGCTGCATCGCGTCGTTAACAAGTTTGATTTTAAAACCGTCCATATAGCCCATGGTAAACGCCATGGCAAAAACGCAGATAAAAACAACCGCCATTATGGTAACAGTGCTCCTGCTGTGTTTCAGGATATTCGCAGCCGCCATCTTTAAAAATAAAAACATTTTTACCTCCCCTGTTCTTTAAACGCGTCAAAAAAATCTATGTTTACAAAACTGATGCTTCCTTCTTCAGCGCCGAGTATCCTCGCCACGGCGCTGTCATAAGCCCGGCAGATCCCGCTCACTCTCTGCCTGTCGGCTTCGCCCGGCTTTTCACTAAGTACAAATTCCGATATCGTATCCGAGAGCATCGAGCGAGTTATAATCAAAAGTTGTGTATGAAATAAGAGCGACGTATCCTATAATAAG
>CAYGHG010000138.1:0-5801 GCA_964349515.1 uncultured Spirochaetia bacterium | reverse complement strand
AAGACATATAAATGTGTTGAACTTTAATATGTGCGGTTGTAAAATGTATTTTAGTGGGCACGTAACTCAGTTGGTTAGAGTGCCATCCTCACACGATGGAAGTCACTGGTTCGAGTCCAGTCGCGCCCACCACTATATATTACGTGCAGTTAAAAAACCTTTAAGAGGGTTAAATGGACGAGTGGATGAATGAAAGGGAAACTGCGGTAGACACCTCCAGGCTTTTTAACATACGTGTATGGGAGGGAATACAGTACAAGTTTGCCAAAGATCTTGGGATAGCGGTCAAAGTATTGAGCGAAGACGGCAAGATCAACACCCCGGAGAGCAACTTTACCGATTTTTATGCCCTGCTTACGTCCACCGACAAGGGCCGCGAGATAGCGGAAATCACCCCTGAAAAACTGGTCAAAGACAGAAAATTCATAACCCCTTACGCAGACTGTTCTTACTACTGTGCCACCACCTATTTTTACGGAAAAAAATTCTACATTCTCATAGGCCTCAAAGAAACCGCGCCGGACCTAAAAATGGCCGAGGGGCTGGCGGCGGAAGCCGGCGTTGATAAAACACTTCTGTTAAAAGCATACTCTGAAATGGCAAGGTTTCCCGAAGACAGGCTCGCGGGGCTGGCTGACCTGATAGTTGACCTCTTTAACATAGTAATTGAGCTCTCCGTGCAGGAATACATAACGCAGATGGCCAACAAGCAAAAGGAAGAGGACCTGGCCAAGATGAGCGCGCTTATGGAAGCCTCCATCATCATCAACTCCACCAGAAACCTGGAAGAACTTCTGAAAATAATAATGCAGTCCGCGGAGAAAGTCATGCAGGCTGAGGCTTCTTCGGTCTTTTTGATAGACAGCGCCAAAAACGAGCTCTTTTTTGAAATAGCAACGGGCCCAAAGGAAGATGAGGTAAAAAAGATAAGGCTGAAAATGGGGGAGGGCATCGCCGGCTGGGTGGCATATACGGGCGAGTCCCTGCTGGTTCCGGATGTGGCAAAAGACCCGCGCTTTGCCCGCAGGGTGGACGAGCAGACGCAGTTCATAACCCGTTCTGTTATATGCGTGCCTTTAAAGGTCAGGAACCAGACGATAGGCGTGGTGCAGGTTTTAAACAAGATAGGCTCCGACAGCTTTAACAAAAGCGAGATAAAATTTCTGGAGGCTCTGGCCTCGCAGGCGGCTATCGCCATAGAAAACACAAACCTCTACGAGCACCTGGAGGAGAGGGCGGAGCAGTTAAACAAGGAATTAAAGGAAGCAAACATAAATCTTTCAATAGAAAAGCTCAGAATAGAGTCAATAGTCCAGTCAATGCAGGACGCCGTCCTCGCGGTAAGCCGCGGCAGGCGGATAGTAATGTTAAACAGGGTGGCGCGGAACATATTTAACATAGAAAAAGTGGAAACCACCGACGCGGAGCTGGCCGGCGTCATAAAAAACGCGGATGTAATATCAAATGTTGAGGCGGTGCTGCACTCCAAGAGCCCGATGAAAAACGAGCTTAAAATCATACTCGGCGAGCGCGAACACATTTTTGCGGCCGTGTTTACCCCCATAGTTGACGAAAAGAAAGAGGCGGCCGGCTGCGTGGCTGTTATGAGGGATGTGACCGAGATAAAAGAACTGGATAAGATGAAATCTGAATTCTTAAACATGGTCTCGCACGAGCTCCGCACGCCCCTTACCCCCATACAGGCATACTCGGAGCTGATGATGGTGCGCAATATGGATGCCGAGAAGGTGAAAAATTACGCCTCTATCATAAACAAGGAAACCCAGCGTTTAGGCGCTCTGATCGGAGACCTGCTTGACCTCTCCAGGATTGAGTCGGGCAAGGGCCTGAGCCTGTCGCTTGAAGAGATGGATATGAGGGACCTTTTAAAGGGAGTGCACGAAACTTACCTCTCATCTTCCGACAAACATAAAATAATTTTGACACTCCCTGACAAAAGTGAGATAATACTTTTTGACCGCAATAAAATGATACAGGTTATGACAAACCTGCTTTCAAATGCCATTAAGTACTCGCCCGAGGGCGGGGATGTAGAGATAATAATGACGGAAGACATCGACAATCTGAACGTGGCGGTGCGGGATCACGGCATGGGAATCACAAAAGAGGACCTGCCGAAGGTTTTTGACAAGTTCTTCCGCGTTGAGAGCGCGATGGTCAAAAAAATCAGCGGCACGGGAATAGGGCTGCCGATAGTGAAATACATAATAGAGCTTCACAACGGCGCTCTTGACATAAAGAGCGAGTTTGGAAAGGGAAGCGAATTCAGTTTTACGATACCCAAAGTAAAGCCAAAAATCAAGGAGGAGTAAAATGGCAGATAAGAAAAAAATAGTGGTTGCGGACGACGAGCCTTTCATACTTTCCGCGCTTCAGGATACACTCTCGGACGAGTTTCAGGTGTTTACCGCATCAAACGGCAGGGAAGCGGTGGAACTGGTGGGCAAAGTGAACCCTGACCTGATAATACTGGACGTTATGATGCCTGAAATGGACGGGCTTGAAACCACAAGGGTTTTAAAACAGGAAAAAGCAATCACATCAACTCCGATAATACTGCTCACAGCCAAGGGGCAGATAACAGACATAGAAAAAGGCTTTAAATCAGGGGCAGATGCTTATATAGTAAAACCTTTTTCACCGGCGAGGCTCATAGAAAAGGTGGAAGAGATATTTGAAAAAGTGGAGATGAGAAAGAAAATAGTGGAAGACAAGAAAAACAGATAATAAAAAGCCCCGATAACACGGGGCTTTTTTAACAACTATGATAGTGAAATATTTCACACCATAATACCTCAATATTTTAAAATAATACTTGACTAAGAGAAAAATTCTGATATACTTTTACCACATCAAGTGAAAAAAATCACATAAGGAGGCATAATATGAAAAAGAAATACATCATGGCACCGGGACCTACAGAAGTACCACCTGAAGTACTGGTGGAGGGCGCAAGGCCCGTAATGCATCACAGAACACCTCAGTTCAGAAAGATTCTGGCAGAAGCTCTTGATAATATGAAATACGTGCTCGGCACGGAGCGCAATGTTTATCTGATGGCCTCTTCAGGCACAGGCGCCATGGAAGCCGCGATGGCAAACATAGTCTCGCCGGGGGATAAAATAATAGTAGGCTCCATAGGGGCTTTCGGCGACAGGTGGGAAAACCTCGGCAAAGCCTATGGCGCCAACATAGTAAAAATCACCGCCGAGTGGGGCTATGCTTTAAAGCCGGAAGAAATTAAAAAAAAGCTTGATGAGAACCCGGACGCTGTCGGGCTGTTTTTGCAGCTGAATGAGACCTCCACAGGCGTTTACAATGACATAGAGGCAATAGGGAAACTGACTGAAAACCACAAGGCGCTTCTCGTGGTTGACGGCATCAGCGGCATAGGCGCGCAGCCTTTTTATATGGACGCGTGGAAAGCCGACATAATAGTCGTGGGTTCGCAGAAGGGGCTGATGATTCCTCCGGGGCTTGCTTTTGTATCCTGTTCGGAAAAGGCATGGAAGGTGATAGAGGCAAACAAAACCCCGAAATTTTACTTTGACCTGAAGAGGTACGAGAAATCCCTTACCAAGGAAAAAATGCCGGATACGCCGTGGACCTCGGCTGTGTCGCTCATCATGCAGCTCAATATTGCCCTGAGGCTCATAAAAGAAGAGACAAATGAAAAGGTGTGGGAACGCCACGCCAAACTCGCAAAAGCGGTGCGCGAGGGAATAAAGGCCCTCGGCCTTGAACTCTTTGCAAAGGAAAATCCGGCTGTGGTTTTGACATCTGTTGTGGTGCCTGAAGGCGTTGACGGCAAGGCGCTGATGAAAAAACTCCGTGATGATTACGGGATATCAATGGCGGGCGGGCAGCTGAAAATGGAGGGAAAAATATTCAGAATAGGGACACTGGGATACACAGACAGGTTTGACCCTATAATCGGAATGGCGGCGACTGAGATGGCGTTAAAAGAACTCGGCGCGAAAATAGAGCTGGGCAAAGGCGTGACAAAGACGATGGAAACACTGATGGAGGGGTTTTAGTACGGGCTCAAGGGACTCAAAAAACAGGAGGTACACTTTTATGAACAAGATACTGATCAGCGACAAACTGGCCGATGACGCGCTTGCGCTTTTGGAAAAAGACAAGGGTGTGGAGTACACGGTAAAGACGGGATTGACTGAGGAGCAGCTCGCCGAGGAGCTTTGCAATTACGACGCGCTTATCATAAGAAGCGGCACCACTGTTACGGCAAAGGTTCTTGAAAAAACAACACGGCTGAAAATAATCGGCCGCGCCGGCGTGGGCGTTGACAATGTTGACATCCCCGCGGCCAGCCAGAAGGGCGTGATAGTCATGAATACGCCTGACGCCAATACCCTCTCCACCTGCGAGCAGACCATAGCGCTTATAATGGCCGCAGCCAGAAATACGCCTCAGGCACACGGCTCGCTGAAAGCGAAAAAATGGGACAGGAGCAAGCTCACAGGCATAGAACTCTACGGCAAGACGCTCGGAGTTGTGGGGCTGGGAAGAATAGGCGCGGAAGTGGCAAAAAGAATGTCCTCTTTCGGAATGAAGATTATAGGTTTTGACCCTTTTGTAACAAAAGAAAGGGCCGAGGAGATGGGGATAGAGATAATGTCCCTTGCAGAGCTGTTTAAGACTGCCGACATCATCACGCTTCACATACCAAAAAACAAGGACACTAAGGATCTGATAGGAAAAGCACAGATGGAGACCATGAAAAAAAATGTGATTCTGATTAACTGCGCCCGCGGCGGGATAATAAACGAACAGGATCTCTACGAAGCGCTAAAAGAGGGCAGGATACAAAAGGCCGCGCTTGACGTGTTTGACAAGGAACCCCCTTTTGACAGCCCCCTGCTGGAGCTTGACAACATTATCCTGACGCCGCACCTGGGAGCATCAACGGTTGAAGCGCAGGAAAAAGTGGGAACAGGCATAGTGGAGCAGGTACTGGAGGCCTTAAAGGGCGGTATGGTGAAAAACGCGGTCAACATACCCGCGATTGACCCCGAGCTTCTCAAAGAGATGCAGCCTTACCTCAACCTAAACGAAAAGCTTGGATGCTTCATAGCCCAGCTTGTGGACGGCACGATAAAGCGGATGATCATAGAGTACAGCGGAGAGGCGTTAAACTACGACATGAAGATAATGAACATAGCCGCGATCAAGGGAGTGCTGTTGCCTGCGGTAGGGCCGGGGGTTAACTACGTGAACGCCAAACTGCTCGCCGCCGAGCGCGGGATAGACGTGGTGCACAAAACCACCGACGTTAAGAGCAATTTCCCGAATCTGATAAGCGTGACGATAGAAACCGACAAGGAAAAGAGAAAGGTATTCGGGATATTGTCCGTTACAAAAGAAGCCCGCATAGTAAAGATTGACAACTTTGAGCTCGAGATCGCGCCCGATAAGTATATGATAGCCTACAAGAACATGGACAAACCGGGCATCATAGGCAGGGTAGGCACGATACTCGGGGAAAAGAAGATAAACATAGCTTCGTTTGACGTGGGCCGCTGCAAAGAGGAAAAGGTCGCGATGGGTATCATCTCTGTTGACGACGACGTTCCCGCAGATGTAATTGAATCCATAAAAAACGTGGCGGATGTCATAGAGATAAAGTTCATAACGCTGTAAGAAAAACGGTAAAAAAGGGGCCTTGTAAAAAGGCCCCTTTTTTATTTGGCAGCCGTTATTGTCTTAACCCCCTTTGTTCGGAAAGGGGGGCAGGGGGGATTGTAGTTAAGCTATAAGCT
>CAYGHG010000137.1:0-5994 GCA_964349515.1 uncultured Spirochaetia bacterium | reverse complement strand
GTTAGAAACAAAAAGCGGTTGATAGAAAAAGGTTTTTTAAGTTAGGTTAGGTTTAACTTCTGTCTTTTGTCTTCTTAACTTCTGTCTTTTGTCTTCTTAACTTCTGTCTCCTGTCTTCTTAACTTATATCTTGTATTAAAAGTACACCCCTGCCTGGGCTTTATGTCCCAGGTTTAAATCCGGTGCATCCTGATAGCCTTCTTTTGCAAGCGCGTAGTCAAATCTTACGTCAACACCGTTTATCAAAAGCTTAATCCCGAGCCCTCCCGCGAAATTCAGGTCGCTCCTTTTTAACCCGTATGAGAGCCCCGCCCTCACAGCTACTGTGCCGAAAAACACCGCCTCTGCGCCCGCCTTTACCGACACCTGCTCGTTTTCAACCTGCTCGCCGTCAATAGAAAACGAGGTGTTCCATTCCTTTATGTCCGCCGCTGCGCCTATCCTCATTACATAAGGCGGCTTTTCCGGCGTTCCTGTTGACCACGTCACGCTTCCCGCCGGGTCCTGCATTGACACACCCGCGCTGAACACATCATTAAAACGCGCAATCATTCCCGCGTCAAAACTGAACCCCCCCGCAGACTCGGTGTAAAGCGCCGCAGTGATTATTTTAAGGGTAATGCCCGCGGAAATGTTTTTATTTACCGCATAAGCGTAATGGATGTTAAAAGAATTGTCCACGCCTTCAAACAAAGTAAAATCCTGCGTGTCAGAATCGCCGCGCGCCTCTATCGGGCCTGACGAGAAATTCATGACGCTTAAGCCGAATACCCCGTACTCTGTCGGCACAAGTGCGGCAAAGTAGCTGTAACGCATGTCATTGGGAAGGAACGAAAGCAGTGTTGTAATGGAGTATTTATCGCTGAATCCGGCGGAAGCCGGGTTCCAGTAAACAGCCGCGGCGTCGCCGTGCCTTGCGGTGTATGAGCCCGACATCGCGGCCGCATTCGCGCCCGCTCCGAGCCGCAAAAAAGGAAAAGCGCCGGCGCCCGGGAGCGCGACAGGCAGGCATATCAGAAGCACGGCAAGTATCGCTTTATGTTTCATGATCCCCTTCAAATAAAAAAAGGGCGGCATTTTCTGCCGCCCTTTTTTTACGGTTTATTTTAATACAGCTATCTTTTTGGTTACCACAACGGTGCCGTCGGAGACTTTTACCACGTAGGCGCCGTTCGGGACTTTGCGCGAGTTTTTATCCCTCAAATCCCACTCGCAGTAATTCACGCCCTCCACCACGCTTGCAAAACCTATCTTCTTTTCCCATACCACAGAGCCGGAAGCGTTGTAAACCGTTATGGTTACATCAGCCTTTTTATCCGCGGAGAACCTTATTGTAGTTTTGTCTGACGCGGGGTTGGGGAAATTGTAAACATTATGCTCTGACATGGCCTCTACAAACTTCGGTTTGCCGCCGTTTTCAGAGGGCCTCTGATAGAGGATCCTCAGCGTGTTGCTCCTCATATGGGTAAAGGCTATGTCCACAAGGCCGTCATGGTTGATGTCGCCTATTACCACCTCAACAGGGCCGTAATCCTTTTTTTCGTCGCCCGTTACCGTGATAGTCAGGCTCACTTCATAAACTCCGGATGCGTTGCGCGCGAGTATGTCTATTGTGTCGGAATCCCTGTTGGCGGTTATGATTTCCGGGACGCCGTCATTGTCTATGTCGCCTACCGCCATGCCGTTCGGCCTTGAGCCGTTAAGTTTTAGTGTGGAAGAGACAAACAATTTGCCGTCAGCGCCTGTCTGTGCTATTGATACGGTGTTGTCGTGGAAGTTTGATATGACCAGCTCATTCTTGCCGTCGCCTGTCACATCGGCTATTTCAAGTTTGCACGGGCCGTTGCCTGAAGCGAGGTCATAGAGCTTTACAGGCATGCCGTTGTCGATTTTTATGACAGATACAGAGGCTGCGCCGTAGTTGGCGGTCACAAGCACCCGCTCATTATCAAGCGTGCCTATCACGACATCAGTCGGGGAACCTGGGACGGCTATTTCCTTTTTTGCCCATCTTCCGTTTATATCACGGGAAAAAATCACAGCCTTATTTTCCGAGTAAACCGCAGCCGCGATATCAGCCTCGCCATTGCCTGTTAAGTCCCCTATGTCAATACCTACGGGGTGTTTTCCGGCCTGCAGGGTGTGCAGGTTTGAGCCGTTATTTGTGTATATGGTTATTGTGCCGTCTGCGTAATTTGTCGCCGCGAAATCCATTAATTTATCGCCGTCAATAAAAGCCGCTGCCAAACCCCTCGGGCAAAGCCCCGAGCGCAGCGTCCTCACGCCGGATGTGGAAAAAACAGTTATGGAAGGCGAAGGCTCGGCGTCATTTTCCTGTCCGATGAGCGTGTCCTCCCCGAAATTCGCCACCACGACTTCATTTTTGCCGTCTCCGTCAATGTCTGCAATCACAAGCCCGCGAGGGTAAAAACCCGATTCAAAGGTGTAAAGTTCCGAGAGTTGGGAAGCAAAAACCGATGAAAAAGCCGAAAGGATTAAAAAAGATGCAATAAAGATTTTCCTCATATTTTCCTCCTAAATTTGTACTTTAAACAATTATATATAGAAGGAAAGACAAAGTCAATGATAAGAACACTCAGCGGACGCTAAATTTTCTTAAATACAAACAAGCTTTCATGCATAATCAGCAAAAAGTTGAATTTTTTTGACTGATTTTTCCAGTACGGGGTAGAACTGCAGTTATGCTGTTCCTTGATTATCTCCTCTTTAAGTTTAAAACCCGCTTTCATAAATCTGTCCAACAGCATATGAGGAATCGGTATAAACATCCCTTTTTTACGGGTTGATCCTATCAAAACCGCGCAAAACTTCCCGGGTTTTAGCACTCTGTAAAACTCCTTTGCCATTACCTCTACCTCATCACAAAATTTTCCTATATTGCTGATGCTTGATAAGTCTTCTTTAATCTCCCCCTTACTGTACTCTATGATATTTGCATATGGCGGGTGTGTGGCAATAAAATCAATGAACTCGTCTTTTATTTTGCTTAATTTTCTTGCATCGCCGACTTCCACCTTTATATCGGCTCCTGATGCCTCAAAATCAAGTCTGTTTTTAGTTATCCTAACATGCTCAGGGTTAATGTCATAACCTATTGCATTGCGGTTCAGGAGTTTACACTCTATGAGTGTTGTACCGGAGCCTATCATAGGATCAAGTACCAAATCGTCTTCCTTGGTATATCTTAAGAGGAGATTACGAGGTATTTGCGGGGCCCAGTTCCCGGGGAAATCCCCTTTATGCGTTGCCCATGAGCCTCTGTCAGGAAACGACCATACAGTAGTTATCTCTTCTTCGAAGAGTTTGGGTTGTAGTTCCTGTTCTTCAACAATCGGCAACTCACGATTGTTTTGTCTCAAAAAATAGCCGGTTTGCTTTTTTCGTTTCTTTTGTCGGTTCATCAAATAACCCCTCTTTATCAATACAACTTAAAAACAAAAACCTATGACGCAGTATCAAAAATTTTTTTAACCAGCTGCTTTCTTGCATAAAAAGCTCGCGAGGTCGAACCGTGTCCGGCGCCCTTTGTTCTTGCTTGTATCCATTTTCCGTCTTTCCCCGTCAGACTACTAAATCCACTGCTAATAAGTTTTTTACGGATAAATTCATAATCAGCTTCTATTTCCTTTATAAGTTCGTCGTCCTCCGCAAAGTCAAGACTTGCTACATTCAGAAGCTCTGCTGATTTTGCATGTTTGCCATGCCACATAACAGAGCAGAAAACCATCGACTTCAATTTGTCCCAACAATGACTGGTAAAAAACGAATCCCGCTTAAGTTCTGTCGGATTAATCATAGTAATGGCCATTGTTTCCTTTGGCCTAAGCTCCCCTTTCACAGAATAAAAACTAACTGATTTCAATTCATAAGACAGTCCATTAGGAGCTTTCAAAGTGTTTGTTTGTAATCCAGCAAGACGTTCTAATAGTAATCCTTTCCATCCCTTGTTCTGTTTTTTACCAATAAAAGTTGTTATTCCGTTTTTTTCAGCTAAATTGAACAGATCCTTGCCTACATAGCCTTTTAAATTTTGAATTGCTTTCCTTCTAGTAACTATTTGCATTTACCCTCCCAATTAGTAGTTGAGTATTACAAGCTCATTCACGGCTCCACGTTTGGCCGATTTGCAGTTTATCATTCGTTTTGCTTTTACCACTTCTATCCTGTACCCTTCATATAAATTGCGTATCAGCTTTACGTCGGAATTGCTCAGCATTAATTTACAGCCACGTTTATCAAGTTTTCTATATACCGCCGCAAGCCGTTCCTGGTCTTTCACCCCGAAGGAATCTTTTGTGTAAGCTGTAAAACTGGCTGTCTTGCTTAACGGCTGGTAAGGCGGGTCAAAATAAACAAAATCATCCTTTTCAGCATATTCTAAAACTGCTTCAAAATCTCCGCTTACAATCGCAGTGTTTTCAAGGGCCTTATTAACTGCATTCAGATTAGAAGAATTGCAAATCAGCGGGTTATTGTACCTGCCAAATGGCACATTAAACTTGCCCTTGCTGTTTACCCTGTATAGCCCGTTAAAACATGTCTTGTTTAGAAAAATAAGCCGCGCTGTCTTTTCAGCATCATTTTTTTCTTCTACTGACCTGACTTTATAAAAATTCTCCTCGTTATTAAGATATTTGCCATTGGACAGCGATTTTATTATTGCTTTCAGTTTACTGCTGTCCTTTATGGATTTGTATGATGTAATGAGATCTTTATTTGAATCAATCAAGATCGTTTTTTTACCCTGCAACATGCCTTTTGAATGCAGATAAAAAAAGACCGCCCCGCCCCCTACAAAAGACTCAATATATCCATTGAAGGCGGCAGGAAAGAAGCGTACAAAATCATTAAGCAGCTGCCCCTTGCCTCCAGCCCACTTTAAAAACGGCTCTGCTTTTACCGGCCTTTCCGCTAATTTCGTCGTCATATTTCTCCTTTAATATCCATAAATATCTTACCACCATGTCTTTAATACTGCCAATATCTTTTGTGCCAAATTCTATTACATAAAACACCTATATAATTGTCCGTTATGTAAAAGTCATTTTAAATCCGGCAGAAAGCAGCTAATTCAACTCGAAACAGTAAATTTAATAGCTTTATTATACATTTTGTATAACGAATGTCAATGCTTTAAATGTCACTACTATCGAACCCGCGACGGCCGCGCTTTATCAGGCCAGGCTCTTTATTTTCTCCAGCATGGACTTAAGCCCCAGGCTTTTTTCTATGCATCCGTCTGCGCCCGCTTTTTTAGCTTTCGATTCGACTATTTCATTATTCAACGCGGTAAACATGAAAATTTTGATCTTGCTATATTTTTTTATCTTCCTTATTTCCGAACACACCCTAAATCCGTCCTTTTCCGGCATCATCACGTCAAGGAGAATAATGTCAGGTTTTTCTTTCTGGTTTTTCAAAAAATCAAGGCATTTATCCCCGCCGGATACAAAATTAAACTGATACCCTTTTTCGGCTTTGAAGCACGCTTCAAACAGCAAGCCCGTGCTTTTTTCATCATCTACCAGCAGCACCCGTTTCACTTGCTTTTCACCTCTTCTAAGGCAGGAATCGCAAAACAAAACAATGCGCCTTTTCCTTTGCCCTTTGACTCCGCCCATATCGTGCCGCCGTGCAGTTCAACTATGCTTTTTGCTATGCTTAAGCCCAGCCCTGCCCCGCTGTTCACAAGTTGTTTATCCATGCCTGCCTGGTAAAATTTCCCAAACAGTTTTTTTATTTCGCACCTGTTTATTCCCGTCCCGTTGTCGCTTATTTTGAAGAGTTCATAACCCGCCCTCCATTTTTTACCGCCCGCCCGCTGCGGAAGCTGATCTGTACGGGAACATGAAATCTCTATCACGGGTTTCGCGGAGCGGTTATTTATCGCATTGGCTATTATGTTAAGCAGGACCTGCTTAGAGTTTTTGTCAAATGTTGTGTATGCATAGGAGCGACACACCTCGTTAAGCT
>CAYGHG010000136.1:235-6037 GCA_964349515.1 uncultured Spirochaetia bacterium | reverse complement strand
CTGTCCACGATGTGGTGAGAGGAAATCGTGTCCACGATGTGATGCAAGTCATCATATAACTTATAGCTTAACCCCCACTTTTTTTTGGGGAAAGGGGGTTACGACTCACACAAGGCGAGGGCTATCGAAAGCCTTTATTTGTATTTTGTTTCTACTTTTGTCTCTTGTCTTCTGTCTTCTTAACTTATAAATGCAATATATGCCCCATCTTTTCTTTCTTCGTCTCAAGATATTTTTTATTAATCTCGTTCGGGCATATCTCCACAGACACCCTGTCTGTTATTTCCAATCCGTAGCCGTTCAGCCCGACTACTTTTTTGGGGTTATTAGTCATGAGTTTTATTTTTCTTACGCCAAGATCATAAAGTATCTGCGCGCCCACGCCGTAATCGCGCAGGTCGTCTGCAAACCCGAGCGCGGTATTTGCCTCCACCGTATCCATTCCCTCTTCATTCTGGAGCTTGTATGCCTTTATTTTATTTTCAAGCCCTATGCCGCGGCCCTCCTGCCTCATGTAAAGCAGGACTCCCGAGCCCTCTTTTTCTATCATTTCCATGGCGGCGTGCAGCTGGTCGCCGCAGTCACATTTTAGCGAGCCGAGTATGTCGCCTGTCAGGCACTCGGAGTGCACCCTGGTCAGAACCGGCATGTCCTGTTTAATTCCGCCTTTTACCATCGCAATATGCACCTTTCCCTCTATCTTATCCTTATAAAGATGAATCTGAAAATTACCGTATTTTGTGGGAAGCGAAGTGTCTGTAATTTTTTCAACCAGTTTGTCCTTTTCCCTGCGGTATCTGATGATGTCCTCTATCGTAATAATCTTCAGGCTGTTCTTTTGCGCAAATTCCATGAGCTGCGGCATTCTTGCCATGGTACCGTCCTCGTTCAGAACCTCGCATATGACCCCCGCGTTTACCCCGGCGCCCGCGATTCTCGCGAGGTCAACCGCCGCCTCGGTGTGGCCGGCGCGCTCAAGCACGCCGCCTTCTTTTGCTTCAAGAGGGAATATGTGGCCGGGCCTTACAAAATCAGTTTGTTTGGGTTCCTGTGCGGCCGCGAGCCTGATTGTGAGCGCCCTGTCCGCGGCCGATATGCCGGTGGTAACGCCGCAGCGCGCGTCTATTGAAACGGTAAATGCCGTCCTGTGCTTGTCCTCGTTTTGGTAAACCATGGGGTCAAGATCCATCTTCCTGAGCTGCCCGCGCTCCATCGCGAGGCAAATAAGGCCGCTTGCCTGCTTTGCCATAAATGTAATCTGCGCCGGGGTTATCGTTTCCGCAAGGCACATAAGATCGCCTTCGTTTTCCCTGTCCTCATCATCAACAACTATTATGAGCCCGCCTTTTGAATATTCTTCTATTACATCCTCAACCTTTGAAATTTTAAAATCCGCCATTTTTCACTGTCCTCTCAGTATGTTATTGTTCATGAATACATGTCCACAAGAAGCCCGCGCACCCTGTCAAGGGTTGCAAGCAGGCTTATGCCCGCGGACTGGCCTGTCAGAACGTCTTTTGTCATTTTGGCAAGCTCCGCGTCAATCTGTTCCACCATCATATATACTTTTTTTCTTTTCTGCATCAGTTTTGAGCTGTCAGAAACCTTTACCGCGTAGATTTTCTTTATTACCTCCTGCATGAAATCCTTTACCATCTTTTTGTACTTTTCCACCTCGCCGAAAGTACGCACCTTTTCAACAACCTTTGCCTGCTCATCCAGGTCTTTTATCAGTTCATCAAGAGAGCGTTTCACCTGTTCTTCAACCGCGCCGTCAAGTTCCTTTAAAAAAGCATTCTGGTTTACCACATCCTTCTGCACGCCTTTTGATATTCTCTTATCGCCTGTTTTTTTTGTCTTGCCGAGTATGGATTTTTCATCCCCGTAATTGCCTGTAGGCTCCGGTATCCTCATTTTTTTCTTCCTTTCATAAATTTCTCCGCGTATTTTCCTATTATGTCAAACTCAATGTTGAGTTTAACGCCCGGCCTGTACCCGCCTATAATCGTGGAAGCAAGCGTCTCCGGGATCACTGATACATCAAACGATTTTTTTTTCACGTTAAAAACCGTAAGGCTCACGCCGTCCACACACACAGAGCCCTTTTCCACAAGATATTTTGAAAACTTCTGCGGAAAAGACACCTTTAAAACAGTGTTGTTCTTTTTTTTGTCTATAGATACCACCTGCCCGGCCGCATCCACGTGGCCCTGCACTATGTGCCCGCTCAAAAACGTATCAGGGGTCACCGGAAACTCTATGTTCACAACCGCACCGGGCCTCAGGCTTTTCAGCGAAGTCACTTCGTATGTCTCTGCCGAAACCTCCGCTCCGAAAACCCTGAGCCCTGAAAACCTGACAGCGGTAAGGCACACGCCGTTTACGGCTATTGACATGCCCTTAACAGGGCGCAAAACCGGTTTTTCGGCACAGAGTTCTATGTATTTCCCTCCGCCCGAAGGCCTGAAAGAACGCACTCTCGCCTTGCAGTAAACAATCCCGCTAAACATATTTTACCCTTCCTCTTATCAGCATGTCAGGCCCGATTTTTTCTATTGTTCTATCTTCAATCCTGAATACACTGCGCATTTTCGAAAACTCCATATTGCCGAAATATCCCAGCCCGTCCGAGCCTATTATGACAGGCGCTATGTAAAGATAAATCTCGTCAGCCAGCCGGGAGCGGATAAAAGACGAAGCCACCGCGCTTCCGCCCTCCACAAGCACGCTCATTACGCCGTATTCAAAGAGTTTTTTTAAAACCGCCTTGGGGGTTATTGCTTTTAAAAAAACTACCACAGCGCCCTTTTTTTCAAGTTCAGTGATTTTACCCCTTTTCATTTTGGAGGTAAAGACAAAAACCTCCCCCTTTTTTGTATTTCTGAAAAGCCGGGCGTTTGAGGGTATCCTGCCGCGCGTATCCAAAATCACCTTTTTTATGCGCTTGCGCTTGTCAATCCGGCAGTCAAGCCGCGGGTTGTCCGCAAGGACCGTATTAATCCCGGCCAGTATGGCGTCCGCCTTTTTTCTCAAGCCCTGCGCGTGGTTTCTCGACTGTTCTGACGTTATCCATTTTGATTTTCCGTTTTTCAGCGCTATCTTGCCGTCGGCAGACATCCCCGCCTTCATAAAGACATAGGGCATCTTATGCTTCATGTTTTTTACAAATATCCTGTTTAATTCCTGCGCTTCACTTCTCATTACGCCGGCTCTCACCCGCACTCCGGCTGACTTAATTTTTTTAAACCCCCTGCCCCTGACGCGCGGATTTGGGTCAGGCATGGCGGCCACAACCTCTTTTATCCCTTTTTCGATTATCATGTCCGCACAGGGAGGAGTGCGGCCATAGTGGGAGCACGGCTCAAGGTTGACATAAAGCGAGGCTCCCCGGGCTCTCGGGCCTGCCTTGAGGAGAGCTTCGCGCTCGGCGTGGTTTTTACCCGCCTGCCTGTGATAACCGGAGGCGATAATCCTGCCGTTTTTTACGATCACACACCCGACAAGCGGGTTTGGCGACGTGTGCCCCTCGGCTTTTTTCGCGAGCCGCAAGGTTTGTTTTATATAAAAGTCCGGTGTTTTATTTTTCATCAGTCTGGATTTTTTTGATTTTGCTTTCAAGGGAGGGAATCTCATCCTGTATAATTTTCCATACTATTTCAACGCTTATGCCGAAATACTCGTGAGATATCCTGTTCCGGAAATCAATAAGGTCCCGCCACGGTATGTCCGGGTAACTGTGCTTTATTTTATCGCCTATTTTTTTTGAAGCTTCCCCTATAATTTCAAAGTTCCTGATTACCGCGTCAAAAGTTTTATCGTCAGCCGCGAACAAAGAGGCGTTCAGGCCCGCTGTATACTTTTTTATCTTTACACACGAACTCAAAATGTCCTGAAGATATATCTCCCTGTTTCTTTCAGGCATATATGAGTTCCTTCTCTGCCGATGCCGCGACAGAAGGCCTGAGAGCATCCCCGGTAACAAGATCCACTTTACGCCCTGTTATTTCTTCAAGATATCTGGAAGCCCTGAAAAACCCGAAGCCTACCGGCTCCGAAAACTCAACCAGCAGGTCTATATCGCTGCCTGTCGTTTCTTCCCCTCTTGCCACCGAACCAAATACAGAAAGCGAGCATATATGATACTGCCCGCGCAGTATTGCCTCATTTTTTTTTATTATCTCTTTTATTCTGTCCAGTTCACTCATAGCTGCCTCCTTTTTGATATTATACCCGCAATTAAAGCTCCAGGCAACGTATAAGTATCAGCGGGACAAAACCCGGATCAGACATCCCATACAACCGGATAGGCTGAGAATACCCGGACAAGACAGGCATCGAAATTTAACGCAGGTCAACAGGAGTCCTGACGCCCGCAGCGGTACCAAATGATGCCTCCGCGACGCGAAATACCGACGGCCTGCCAGTATTAATCCGATGCCTATTAATAATACCGGCTTGCGTAAATGTATATGGTCACTTATAAATATACCCGCCATCCCTTATTCTCGCGAAAGCAGCTTTGCGCAGCGGTATATCGCCAAACTTATCTCTGAAAACCCGGTACTCTGCGTTATAGTCATTCTGCACTTTTACTTTTACAAACTGATTAAATTCATTTCTGTAATAATGAAAAGTCCCAAGATACACCGCTCTGTCACCCGGTTTTATATCCACCCTGATATTCATCGGGAAATATGCAATTGAGCTGGTCAAAGCGGCTGTTGCAGGCCGCTGGTTTCCGACTGCCAGATAGAACTGGTTTCCGGTGCTTTCCAATCCCACCTTCAAAACAACTGCGCATGCATACAGATACAGCGGCCCCCCGGGGCACACAGCATAAAATGTTTCACCAATGTCTGCCTCCACCCTGCCTGACCATAAATCTGTTAAAAAAGCGTTTTTATTCAGGTCCGGCGTTTTAAAACTTTTTAATTTTTCATCATTTATTATAAAGGTCTTATTTATATAATTTTCCGCCCCCAGAGTCTTTATCCGCTGTTCGCCCTTCGCAAACGCAGGATGAAGAACTATCTTTCCGACTAGTATTACCTTTCCCGCAGAAACGTCTGACGGGACAAGAGCTTTTTTCCTCGGAGCAGCAATACAGGAAACGGAAAACAGGACCGCTGCACCCAAAAATAACAGAATCAACCTCCTCATCAGGCCCCTCCAATCGCTTTTAATCTTTTTTTAAGCGCCGGTTCCCAAGGTGTACCTCGTGCCTTTTTCAACACCTCGGCAATAACCGCTTTTTCATCCGGATAAACCAGTTTCTCAACACCGAATTCATTTTTTTTCATTTGCCCGGCGTTGTGCAGCAGCTTATAAGAACCAAGAAAATTGCATGTTCCTTTTTTGTATATCCTGTATGACAACTCTGACTGGGCTCCGAGGTAGAAAGAGTAATCACCTCCATAGAATTTCTGTATCATGTACGATCCCGGTTCCAAATTCCCGTTTGCAAAATACCCTTTACTTACAATACACTTGTACTTTACCACATCACCGGAAGGGCCTTTGGGATAAACCCTCCAGATTCCGAGATTTTCCATTTTTTCCGTCATTACAGAAGTGTCTATATACCCGTACACCAGCACCTTATCCGCGACAGGCCCGGCAAAAAAGTCTGCATCAGGGGTAAAATCAAGCTGTACTATATATAGGCAGCCTTGTAACGCGAACAATAAAAAGATAGTTGCCATTAAAATTTTCTTTCTCATCATCCCTCCATTGCGATTAATACTTTTGCCGCAACATTCCAGACTTGTTTCCTATTAATAATATTATACCCCTTAATTTTTC
>CAYGHG010000136.1:0-225 GCA_964349515.1 uncultured Spirochaetia bacterium | reverse complement strand
TTTCTGAAAAAAACCTCATTTTCATCCTTTTAGATTTATATCTCCAATGAAAGCGTTGTATCCGGGCTGCCCGGATGTCCATTTTATTATTACTGCAAAAATCTCTTTCTTAAGTCTTTTCCTGCTTTTCATCTGCCTGCAGGTGTTTTTGCATGCTTTTATTTTTCTTTATCCCCTCCGGAGATATTGCTTGCTTTTTTATTTGTCCGCTGATAATATTTACAC
>CAYGHG010000135.1:0-6081 GCA_964349515.1 uncultured Spirochaetia bacterium | reverse complement strand
GGAGGAACCGCCTCCACCAGAACCTCCGCCGCCGCTTGAGCTTGGCGAGGAGGACATGGTCCTGCTCGAGTAATCGGAAAAGCTTTTCATGCTGACTGCAAAAGCGCCCGCACTGAAGGTTCTCATGGTGCGGTCAGAATACCAGCCCGAGGGCTGCGTGTAAATGCCTTCAAACTCTTTTGCCCACTGTTTTTCAAGCCCGAATACCATGGCATACGGCAGGAACTTTTCAAAAACTTCCGGTTTTTTCTCAGGCGCGTTGTGAAACTTAATCCTGTCTTTTTCCGCTATGTCTATGTACTCCCTCAAGCCCAGCAGGTGCTCGTATGCTTCAAGCCCCTTTCTTGTTCTGACCGGCATCAGCCAGCCGAATATCGCGACTACGACTGCCGAAATAACTCCGCTCACGGTTATGGCCGCCATGTTCTGCGGATTCCCCAACACCCTGCTCCACATGATGAGAAAAGGCAGAAAAAAGGCTGCAAACATGGCAAGTACCGTGAAACCCGCGTATTTCGCCCTTACCTTATTAGGGTTGCTTTTATAAAATCCTTTTGACACAATAGACTCAACCGCGGCAGAGGTAATGCCGGGTATTTTAGTGTAAAACTGATCCTTCAGCGATGAAATCTTTATGCTTCTGCGGCCTTCAAAAATTGCTTCCATTAATTTCCGACCCGCTTCTGAAATATTCCCTTCATGGCCTGTTTTAGTAAGTAGGTAATCTTCCTTTACACCTATAAACTGTTTTTCCTCTGTTTTTTCTATGGTGAGAAATCCCTTTACGGCAAGATAAATTATTTCCGCAGAAAGCGAGTTTGCCGCAAGATAATCTGCTGTCAGCGCCGCGGATTCAAGCGGCGTCATTTCATGAGGCACTTCATAATATGGTATTATCGGCCTGCCTGACACCGGGTCCCGGCCATACTCATGCCAGTGGTGGTACATTTTTATGAATACCGTTATAGGCAGCATGATTACAAAAAGGATAAAAACAATTTTCAAAATAACGGCGTAGATTTTTTTATGTTTTACAAACCCTTTTGAAAAACCAACGGCAACTGTAGCACCCTCGCCCGGGGCAAGTCTTTCAGAGTGGCTGAACACTGCGGCTTCTTCCCTGCGAAGCGAGGTTTTTGCACCGTATGGCCCGTAGTAACCTGCCGACTGCACTATGGACGCTCCCTCGGGAACACGGACTGTTACATGCGCCTTTTCTATCGGAAAGGGCCAGCTGTGGCCCGTGGCGTTCCAGTATATCTCATCATATTCCTCAAACTCCCCCAGCGCTCCGCTTATGGTGTATTTGATAATGTAAGTTTTCTGCCCGGAAAAAGTAACATCAGGGTTTCCTATTCTTATCCTGATAATATCACCGGAAAAGGTTTTCTTTACCTGATACTTTTCTCCGGCACTATCCGTAACCGTCACACCCGAAATCCCGAGTTTTTCTCCGCTGTATGAGAGCAGTCTTATGTCCCTGAAAATCCCGCGTTTCTGCAGCCCGCCCGTGTTGTAAACGATAGTCTCAATAATGTCTATTGAAGAATCTTTTTTAACTGAAATTTCCACGCCAAAGGAATCTATCCTTTCATCAGCTGTAAGAGGAACGGTACACAAGGCAAGAAACAACAAAACCCCGGTTAAAGCTTTTTTTATCACAGTTTTACCTCCACAGGCTTATTTGCCGCCTCATCGCCTGCTTCCAGTGTGAAAAACTGCATTTCTTTAAAGTTAAAAGCTCCTGCTATCAGATTGCCCGGAAAAGAGGCAACCGCAGTGTTGAAGTTTTTTACGTTCCCGTTGTAGTAGCGCCTTGACATCTCTATCTTGTTCTCTGTATCTGTAAGCTCTTTATGGAGCGCCATGAAGTTTTCATTTGCCTTGAGGTCCGGATAGTTTTCAGAGAGCGCGAATACGGTCTTCAGCGCGCCTGTCAGGCTGCCCTCTGCTGCGCCCTTGTCCGAAAGGTTTGACGCTCCCATGGCTGCGTTGCGCGCCAGTACCACCTTTTCAAATGTCTCTTTTTCATGGGCAGCGTAGCCTTTGACAACGCTTACGACATTGGGTATCAGGTCATAACGCCGCTTTAACTGCACGGTAATGTCAGCCCATGCTTCTTTGGATTTGTTGCGAAGATGAATGAAAGTATTGTAAGAAACAACAGCCCACAAAACAACCAGCGCAATTGCGCCAAAAACCACCGTACTCGTCATGTGCCCTCCTGTTATTTAAGCAGTTTTTCAATCGCAGGCGCTATTTCCTCGGGCTTTACGGTCGGTTCAAACCTGCTCACAATATTACCCTCAGCATCCACAAGAAACTTTGTAAAATTCCAGCCTATGTTTTTGCCGTTTGTCTGTGCCTTTAGGAAAGTGTAAAGCGGTGATTCGTTTTTCCCGTTTACATCAATCTTGGCAAACATCTGAAAAGTAATGCCGAAACGGGTGGTGCAGGTTTTGTTGATTTCTTCAACTGTCCCCGGCGCCTGGCCCATGAACTGATTACACGGAAAATCAAGTATTTCAAAGCCTTTATCTTTATATTTCACGTAAAGATCCTGAAGCCCCGGATACTGAGGCGTAAACCCGCAAAGCGTGGCTGTGTTTACTATCAGCAGGACTTTTCCCTTGTACTTTGACAGCGATACGTCCTTGTCTGTCATGTCTTTTACGGTAATGTCATAAATGCTCATTTTTAACCCCTCCGTATTTTTTTCAGTCTTATAACCCCCTGCAGTTACAAAAACCAGAACAAAAACCGTCAATAAAACAGTAATCATCCGTTTCATACACACCTCCTGTATTGTTAAATTTTATCACCTATTTTATGCAATATCAACAAATCTCCCTCGCCCGCTTGCGGGAGAGGGCCGGGGTGAGGGATGTTTTTTCTGTATCCGCCCTTCTTTCTCCCTCTATTATTCCGCGAAGCGCGGGAAATGTTTTTGCATCTATATTAACTTATAGCTTATAGTTCATAGCTTAACCGCTTAGTTCTAAATACCCCTCACCCTGCCCTCTCCCATAAGGAGAGGAAAATGCAAAAACTTGTAATCATAAGAATTAAACTGTACTATATACCCATACATCAGGAGGTTTGTAATATGGCAGGAAAATGGATTACTAAAAAAGGTTCGGCAGTAACGCAGATGGTCTCCGGCAGAAACAATGTATTTCTCGTGCAGTCAGGTGATACCTCCATGCTCGTTGACGCCGGCATGTCATATATGTACGATAACCTCGTTCAAAAACTGAACAAACTGAAGGCAAAGCCTTCAATAATAGCCCTGACGCATGCCCATTACGACCATGCGGAAAACACATCGCGGCTTAAAAGTCTTTTCAATGCAAAAATTCTGATACACAAAACAGAGGCCGGACATCTGTCTGCAGGCGTAAACCCAGAGGATGACCCCTTTTCAGGCTCACTTGCACCTGATGAAGAAAACTACAAGGAAGTAACGCCTGAAATAACAGCAGAAGGCGGCGAAAGGTTTGACGGAATAGAAATAATGCATACCCCGGGCCACACGCCCGGTTCAATATGTGTGATTATTGATGACGAAGTTGCCGCAGTTGGCGACTCCATGTTCAGCGTTTACCCCGGCCAGGCCATGACCCCTTATGTCATGGACAGAAAGCAGTTATTAAAAAGCTGGGAAAAGTTATTAAAAACAAACTGCCGCCTCTTCCTCCCCGCCCACGGCAGGCCGATAGATAAAACTACTGTTGAGAATGAGTATAAAAGGTGGAGTAAAAGATAATATTCTTTATAATCATTTCAAATAAACTGTAGAGAGGGAGCTCCGTCTCCCTCTCGTTTTTGTTTTATGTTTTGTTGTTATGTAATAACCGGGAAAAAACGAGACACACGCACGAAGTCCTCGCAATAAAGCGTAGGGGAGAGGTGTGTCTCTGCATTGTAAATAAAAACTACATCCCCAGCGCGGCCATTGCCTTGTAAACCAGCATCGCGGGCCAGACTATGGCTTTTAAAATACCGAGTACTCCCATCCAGAAACCTGTCGCTGTTGTTACATAATATACCGCCGCTCCTATGAACCCAAGCCCGTAAACCGCGCTTCCGCCTCCGCCGCCTTTGTATTCCGACTTTGTTTCGCATCCGCAGCCGCACTCGTCTTTCTTAATCTCCTTGTCTATTTCCTTTCCTATTGCCTTTCCTATTTTTGCTCCCACTTCTGCCGCTGACTCTTTCTTTTTCTTTGCCTTTGCCATGTTTCCCTCCTGTTTCATATTTTTATTACCACTTTTCCTTTTGCGTGGCCTGTTTCCAAATACTTAACCGCTTCAACTGTATCCTGAAAATCAAATACCCTGTCAATTACTGGTTTAATACTTCCTTCCTCTGAGAATTTCTTCAGAATATCCAAATCATCCCTGTCCGAATAGGAACCTACAACAGACGCTTTTTTCCCGCTGCCCATGAATACCCACCGCGCCTTTAGAAGCGCGTCAAATATCTGCCTGTTATCTCCGCCTGCCATTACATACCTTCCTCCCGGATTAAGAGCTCCTTTGTAATCAGAAAGCGCCCTGTAGCCGTTCACTCCAATTATAACATCATACTTTTTATTCTGCCTTGTAAAGTCCTCTTTTTCATAATTAATCACGTAATCAGCCCCGATTTTTTTTGCCTGTTCCTCATTACGGCCGCTGCATACCGCGGTGACCTCTGCACCGTAATGTTTTGCAATCTGTACGCAAAAAGTCCCTACGCCTCCGGACGCTCCATAAACAAGAACCCTCTCACCCTGCTTTACTTTGCCGTAATCACGTATGGCATGCAGCGCGGCTTTTGCAGCCATAGGTACCGCGGCCGCCTCTTCAAAAGAAAGATTCAAAGGCTTAAGCGCGAGATCATTTTCATCCGCCGCCGCGTACTGCGCCAGACCGCCCATACCGGTTTTAAAGATACTTCCAAATACCGCGTCACCCGGCTTAAATCTGATTGCGCCCGGGCAGGCGGATTCAATCACGCCCGCTACATCAGAACCCAGAACCTGTTTATCATGCTTGGGCTTCAGAATACCGGAATATGTCCTGGCTAAAAAAGGATCCGCTTTCATCAGTCTGATATCTGCGCTGTTAAGCGCTGTTGCATTTATCTTAATCAGAACCATTCCTTTTTTAACCGCAGGCACTTCCCTCTCTTTTATTTCCAGCACTTCAGGCCCGCCATAGCGCTCATAAACAACAGCTTTCATATTACCGCCTCCTATTAATTGTCCTCGCCGTACTCCAGCAGGTCCCCCGGCTGGCATTTCAGTTCCCTGCATATCGCGTTCAAAGTTTCAATCCTCACTGCTTTTGCCTTTCCGTTTTTCAGTATGGATAGGTTTGAGTCTGTCAGGTCTATCCTTTTGGCCAGCTCGCCCAGCTGTATTTTCCTGTCTGCCATCACCCTGTCCAGCCTGAATATTATCGCCATTGTACGCTCCTGTTATGCTCTTTTTTCTTAATAATGAATTAATAATAGTTAACTTTTATACAGTCAGGTCGTGCTCTTCTTGCAGTTCAGCGCCATTTTTAAATATCTGTGCCAGCATAAAAAGCAATATACAGGTAAATATGCTGCTTATGTTAAAGGTAATTATTGAAAAAGCCAGTATGAGTTTGTTTGTGTTTGTCAGCAGGTCCACGTTTGCCTTTGAAAATATCATTTCCTTCTTAAAATTGTCAAACAGCTGTTTTGATTTAGCTATTATCATCAAAAGCAGTACCGCTACAGCCGCGCCATAAGGAAACACCAGCATTTTCAGAGGCACCGGCGCATTTCTGAAATCCTCCCATTCCTTCATTTCTTTTGGCGTGATTCCCGGGTCTTTTGCCATTTCCGCCGTTATGAAAGAATTCGCCCGGTCCGAGAATGAGATTGTCCCGAAAAATACACTACCGCCTATTGCCGCTATCAGAACAACAGGCCATGCAATAGCCAGCAATACACTGATTACCGATGAAACTGATTTCTGTCCGAAGTATTTCATTTACTGTACCTCCTGTGGTTTTGTATCTTAATAATACATTAAAATATCTGTTTGTCAAGTATTTTTTATTGAAT
>CAYGHG010000134.1:0-6362 GCA_964349515.1 uncultured Spirochaetia bacterium | reverse complement strand
GCCAAAGACACAGCCCCGGCGCTTTCAATCACGAGGTCGGAATAAGCGTCAAACGCCTGATTGTTAAGAACCCCGGCAATTTCCGCCCTGTCATCAGTATATATGACCCTGTCTGTGGCGGGTACGAAAAAAGCCTTTGCGGCGCTGTTTGCATTTTCATAAATATAACCCGCACCGGCATAAAACGCCCTCAGAGGCGCGCCCGCAAGCGGATAAACAGCGGCAATATAATCGGCGGATAAAAGCGCAAAAGCCCTGTGTTCCCAGGGCCTCTCCTCCATTGAAAACAGCGCCTTCAGCCTGTGGTGCGATGCAGTAATCAGCGAGTCAAACCCGTCCGCATTCAATATGCGCGCTGTCATCGGCGCGTTTGGTATCAGCGCGTCCCTCGCGTTCAGGATAAACTCCCTCGTACTTGTTACCGGTTCCCTTGTTTCAAAATTGCCAATTACGTTCGGAGCGAGGACCCGGGGGTTTTCTTTTGCGCCCTTTACAGCCTTCATGCCTGCCGTAGGCGCCATTAATACTCCATAATTTTCATAATGGCTGAAGTGTTTGTTTGAATAATGAGATTCGGTCAGGGATATCAGTATCAGAAGCACAATCCCTGCAGCAGCCGGCTTTATGCGTTTTACGCCTGCCGCGTATATCAGCGCCGAGGCTGACGCCAAAACCAGAAGATACAGTCCGAATTCCGAAATAAAGGCATTATACGACTCCAAAACATCATAAATCTGAGGCAGGGACATCTCAGGCGCAAAAACGTCTTTATACTTTTTTATAATAAAATCCCTGCCCGCAATCAGCGTGCAAAACAGCGCCGCAACAGCCGTAAAAATAACCGCCGCTGCCCGCCCTGCTTTTTTTGCCCTTTCAGGCTCACCTTTGAAAACAGCATCAAAACCCATTCCCGCCAGCAAAGCGGCGCTGAAAAGAAGCAACAGCGCGGCTTTTGACGGGTAGCGCATAGTTTTTAAAAACTCCGCTTTTTCGAGCAGAAAATCAAAAAACGGCATACGGCCGAGAAAAACAAGAAACATGGAAAACAGGGCGGTGATAACCAGCATATTCTTCAGCCCGCGTTCTTTTGCAAAAAGCGCGCCGAGAATCACAAGCAGCATCGCAGCAGGGCCCATGTCAATCTGGCCGCTCCACTTTAAATGCTTCACGGCGAGGTCGGCGTAATTTGAGGCAAAACCAAAAAACATAATCAAAATATGCCAGGCGTTAAGGTAGCTGCTCTTTATCTCAGCAGGGCTCAAGCCGGAGTCCGTGCGTTTGCTCAGCAGAATAAACTTCATCGTGACAACGGCCTGAAAACCGGCTGCAAACAGAGGCACAGCCATTATTATAAAAAATGAAACAACGCTCTTTTTTACCCCCCTGCCGGAGAGCGCGGCTTCATAAACAAAAATAATGCAGTAGAGAATAAAAACATAAAGAAAAACCTGCGGATGGCCGCCGAGAAATGACAGCGCCACGCAAACGCCGGACAGCACCGCGTCGTGCAGCGCCCCTCCCGCGAGGTGCTTTTTCATAAAGTAAAGCGCCGCGGGCATCCACACCATGACGTGCAGGTCTGCAAGTTCCGGCGCCTTTACCATCATGAAAAAAGTAAGGCCGTAAATCACGGCTGACAAAAACGAACCCTCTTCGCTTATCTTATAGAGCCTCGCGAGGTTATAAAAAGAAAAAGACATTATGAAATAAGCGGCAAAAGTGATGCCCCTCACCGCGGCGTCAAAAGGCAGAAGATAAAAGAAAACCGAGAGCGGGTAAAAAACAGCCGACTGCATGTTTGCAATGAGCGGGTTGCCGCAGTATATGTATGGGTTCCACGCGGGCATTACGCCGCTTTTTACGGCTTCGGCGGTCAAATCCCTGAAGGGGTAAAAATAATGAGAGGCATCCAGCCATGCTATTATCTTATCCGATAAATATTGGGGGGCAAAAGCATAAATACAAAGACAGGACAGAATAAACAGGTATGAGCGGTCTTTTGCCGTCATTTCCCCGTCGCCAGTATGAGCTCCCTGATTACTTTTGCGGCAAACACCCCGGAATTGCCCGAGGGGTCGTATTGAGGGGCCATCTCAAGCACATCCATCCCGACTATGTTAAGGGATGACAACCCTTTCAGAAGATATTTCATGTAGTCTTTATAGGTGATGCCGCCAGCCTCAGGCGTGCCGAGCCCCGGCAGCTCCGCGGGGTTGAACACATCCAGATCGAGGGTGAAATATACGGGGCTGTTTTTTAATTTTTTGCAGGCGTCAAAAAACCTGTCAAAATCCGGGTCGCAGAATATCTTGTTTTTCTTTATGAACTCATATTCATTTTTTTCATAGGACCTGATTCCGAACATGTAATGCGATTTCGTTCCCAGCAGCTCGGTTATCCTGCGCGCCACAGTCGCGTGCGAAAACCTCTCGCCGAGCATCTCGTCGCGCATGTCCGCGTGTGCGTCAAAGTGTATGACCTTTAACCCCATGTATTTGTCGGCGTAGCGCCTGATAAGAGGCAGCGTCAGCAGGTGCTCGCCCCCTATGTAGAGCCCTTTTTTGCCCGAGTCTATCACCTTTTGAGCGAGCGCCTCGGTCTCTGCGAGGACCTTGTCCCTGTTGCCAAAGGGAAAATCGAGGTTGCCCATGTCGCAGATTTTCATGTCGGTCAGGTCGGCTTCCTGTTCGTGGGAAAAAGTTTCTACGGAGTATGACTTTTTCCTGATGTCATCCGGCCCGAAACGTGAGCCCGGGCGAAAAGAGGATGTCCCGTCATAGGGGATGCCGGCTATTACGAACGAAGCCTCCTCAAAAGAAGCGTCGCACCCTATGAAATTTGTTTCTTTGTACATTTTCATTTAACGGCATCCTTTACGAACTGCGGAAGTACAAAAGCCGCTTTGTGTAGTTCCGGCGTATAGTATTTGCATTTGCCGATTTTTGACTTCTTGTTTTTTATTATCCTCGGGTCGTGTTTCTTTGAAGCGTAGGAAAAACTCCACATGCCCGACGGGTATATCGGGATGAACGCGAGATAGAGATGCACCTGCTTGAAAATCTTTTTAAGCCTGTCCTGAACGTTTTTGATTATGTCAGCGTCATAATAAGGGTCCTCAGACTGCATCGTCATGATGCCGTCTGATTTAAGCGCGTTGTAAACATCTTTGAAAAATTCGGTGGAAAAAAGCCCGCCCGCGATTTCAGAGGGGTCAGTGCCGTCAATCAAAATCACGTCGTATTTGTTCTTTGCTTCCTTTACGAACTTTATGCCGTCGCCGAACTTGAAATTTACCCTTTTATCCTTTTCAAGCCCCTTTACCAGCGCCGGGAAATATTTTTTTGATACCGTATAAACATCACCGTCTATTTCCACAAAATCAATCTCTTTTACGCCCTTATGCCTCATGACTTCCCTGACTGTCCCGCCGTCGCCGCCGCCTATTACAAGTACCCTTTCAGGATTCGGGTGGGAGAAAAGCGGCACATGGGAAAGCATGTCGTGGTAAACGAACTCTTCGGCGGTTGAGACCATGTAACAGCCGTCAAGCGCCATCAGGTTGCCGTGTTTTTCGGTTTCAAAAACCTCCACCATCTGAAACTTGCTGCGCTTACCGTAAAGTTTTTTCTTTATCTTAAAAGAAAGCGCGGTATCCCTGTAAACTTCGGTGCACCACTTGCCTTTTATTTTCGGCGCCATCTCTACCACCAAAGCACGACAGACGCAAAAGCCGCGCCTATTTTCCGGACGTGATGCTCGGATGCCACGGAGAGAATCTGCTTCAGTTTGTAGTTGCGGGTGCGCATGCCTTCCTCAGCCATGTCGCGCACCATCTTTTCTATGTCAATCTTCCTGCCCGCCGCCGAGTATTCCATGATAAGGCCGTTTAATTTTTTGTCCTGTGGTATCGCAACCGCAACACCGGCAGAGATAATCTCGTCAACCTGAGTTGACGTCTTGCCGGCGTACGCGATAGGTATCAGCGCGCCAAGCGGCAGTTTAATGGGTTTGATCTGTTTGGAGTTGGGGGGAAGTATGGAACTCATCCTCATCAGATTGGTATTGCCGACGCCCGCGTCCATGAGAGCAGAGTCAAAAGCGTTAAGAGGCGTCATTCCTTCAGAGTGCCCTGCCGCGAGAAAAAACTTGTTAGGTATTGAAGCCGAAATGCCATTAATTTTCTTTGCCAATTTAAGTACCCTCCTATGGGGGAATTTGTAAAAATTTGTCATATATTACAGCAAAAACAGGGCCAATGCAAACATTATTTCCTCTCCCTTATGCCGTTAAAAAATCATAAAGGCGGGTTTCAAACCCGCCTCAGCACTCGTCTTTCTCGTCCTAACCTTTACACCTTTACACTTCGCACCTTTGCACTCGTCTTTCTCCCTTTACACCTTTACACTCGCTTTTCTCCCTTTGCACTCGTCTTTCTACCTTTACACCTTTACACGTTGAACCTTTGCACTGGGTCTTTCTACCTTATTCCTCAACCCTAAATCCTCATCCTTAGCCCCATCTTCCCCCGTAGAGCGGCCGGCTTCAGCTGCCGCTCGTCTTTGTCCCGGGGTTTGTCCTGCCCTTTCTACCCTTTGCTCTCAATCTATTTTCTGCGGCTCCCCCGCTCAGTTTTTCATATCTCTTTTTTATTCCTTCAGATATCCTGCGGCATATACCGGCGTCAAATCCGCTCTGCTCGATATCTGAAATTACAATTGCGGCTTTTTCCTTTATTTCCGAAAAACTTTCAATCAGGGAATCAACCTCCTTTTCCCTGACATTCAGTTCGGCCGCGGCTTTATAGAAATCCGTTTTCTGGACTTCGCGGATATCCCATGCCGCGCCTATTTTCATGGCCATTTCCTTTGAAAGGGCATCATACACCTCTGTTGACACCAGGTCATAGAACGGAGCCGGGGTTATGCCCCCTTTATTTTCCAATGCGTAAAGTTTGCCGTCCTTTACCGATACGGCGTCAACATCGTGCAGAACCGAAAAGTTCTTTGCATGAGCGTCGCAGTTGCCTATCAGGTAATTAAATACAAAAACAGACAACAGCCTCTCAAGCGGCGCAATTCCCGCGCGCCCCTCAAGAAATTTAAAACACTCTTTAATACCCGGGCCGCCCTCTTTCTGATATTTTCTGTCAGGAGTCCGGCCAAGCGCCTGGCAGAAATCTTCCTGATGCAGCCTGCGGCGTTTTCCCTCTTTTATCATCCTGTCAAACCTGTCAACTATGATGTAACTCCTGTTGTTTACGCTCTTTATTTCAGTGGCCGCCACGGTAAGCCCCATGAGCGCGGCAAGCCTCATGCAGAAATATTCATTCACAGCGATTCCTTCAAATATGCTGTTACCCGGTTTGACAAGATGAGATGAAAAATGTTTGTCATCAGGGTAGTACACCGCCCCGCCATCTACATAGACTGCAAATTTCGCCTGCGCGCCGGCAAGCGAAAGCCTTATATTATTGCCTGTCAGCAGAGGCGAAGATTTCTGTGAATCAATAATGGCGCACAGCGCCTCATCTGTTATTACCCGCGGCTTTGTTTCGCCGCCCTTCACGGGCTGCATTCCTTCCTCATACAGCGAAACAGCACCCGCGCACTCCCCGCCTATTTTTTCCAGCAGCGAGAAAACATTTCCTTCAGACACCCTCTCTTTAACCGCAACCACGCCTCTGATTTCACCTTCGGGCAGAAGATTTTCAAAAAACACCCTGCAATCTTTGTCAGTATATGGCTGTTCCCTTAACGGCATCCTGACAGTAAGCGGCGTATCAGCACTGCTGTCATAAATAAATGACAGCACGCCGTCATTATCATACAGCACGCCGCTCCTTCTTCCGTGCAGGTAAACCTCCAGTTTTCTCTCAGCCATTATTTCTCCTCCTGCCGCACTTCAATTTTTATCCCGAGCATCTTTGCCACATGCAGGGCCTTATCAAGCTCGCAGGTAGGTTTTCCCTTTTCCAAATCAACAATAAACCTCACCCCTACATTTGAGTAGTTAGCTACCTTTTCCTGTGTCAGCCCCTGGGCTTTTCTGTATTTTCTGATAATTTCACCGAGCGTTTTGCTGTCTTGAATAAGCATATATCACCTCTTTTTACCGTACGGTAATAATATATCAAAATTCCACAAAAATCAAGTTTTTATTCCCGAACGGTAAAATATGGATGTAAATAGTATGATTTAAGATATTTATTCCCGTTCGGGAATTCGTTGTTGTTCCCCACCCCGTAGAGCGGCCGGCTTGCTGCCGCTCGTCTTTGTCCCTGCATTCACAAATGCCGTACAAAAAAATCGTAGAGATAATATGAAAGAAAAGAAAGGCACCGCCTTGATATAATATCCATCAGG
>CAYGHG010000133.1:0-6501 GCA_964349515.1 uncultured Spirochaetia bacterium | reverse complement strand
CACGTAGGTAAGTTCCCATCCGGATCCACCATAATCATCGGATTCTGATGGCAGTATGTATACAGCCCCATGTTTTTGCTGTCCAGAATACCCGCATGCCCTCCACCTGATGACATGTCTTTTTCGCCGGCATCCAAATACCTCCCCAAAATCGGGTCCGTACTTACCCACAAACTCGTCTTTGGGTCGTAGTACCTTGCCCCAAAGTAGTAGAGATGTGTCCGGGTGTCGAGTTCTTTGGATGTGTACATGTATTTGGGGATGTTTACTTCACTTCCGTTGTATGTGAGCTGGATGTTCTTTTCCAGCCACGTCTCGCAGCCTGTCGCAATGGCTCGGGCACGCCGCATATTAATATTATTAGAGGTAGCGTCAGCCCATGCCGTGTACTCAATATGCTCATTGACCGCGCCTGTAGCGTCTGTCAGGAAACCTGTGGAGAAATACGACAAAGTACAAATCCCCCCTCGCCCCCCTTTGAGAAAGGTGGTTAGACCTGATGAGTTTACGTCATTTATGAAACGCCCGCTCGTTGTCAGCATGCCCCTTCCCCTTTATTCCTCTATTTAAGTTTTCCGTCTATGAAATCATGTACTTCCTTTGCAAGCCTAAAACTTTCTGCCGCCATTTCCGCGTCAGGCATTATCAAGATATCTCATTTCAGCCACAAGGAAGACTGTTCGTTCACAGTATCTGCCTGCCTTCCTGCACCGCGTAATACGATACGTTTCCGCAGGTTCTTTTGTTGTATTCAAAATCGCCTTTATATTTGATTATCACATCGTTGGGCATGCCGCTTTTTATCAGCGCGCGTTTTATTTTGTCTGTCAGGCTCATTATTTCTCTAAGTTCAAGTTTGTTTTCAATAATAACCATAAAATCCCAGTCGCTGTCTTTTTCCGCGGTACCTCTTGCCCTGCTGCCAAAAAGTATTATTTCCGCCAGCCCAAAACCGGCTGTCGCTACTGCATTTTTTATCTGCTCTTTTGCCTTTTCCAGCATTATATTGTCATCCATATATACATTATATACCCGCGAAAATACACGGTCAATACTTTAAGCGCAGGATTGAAAAAGAGAAAGACAACATCAAATACTTCAAGGCAAATCCCCCCTGCCCCCCCTTTGAAAAAGGGGGGTTAATACCCGTCCTTGTAATATGTTCTATTTCCCCGCGAAGCGCGAAGGGACGGAAAAAAACGAAAGCAGAAACAATACAGCCGCCGACAGCACCACACAGGCGCTGACCGGCAGGTCAAAGGCAAATGATACAGCGCACCCTACGGCCGCGGAGAGCGCTCCAAAAGCAGATGACAAAACAAAAAACATTTTCAAATCCCTTGTCAGCCTGCTTGCCGCGGCAGGCGGGATTATTATGAGGCCAAATATCATGAGCCCGCCCATGATGTCGAGCCCTGCCGTGACCGTCAGGCCGCAGAGCGCGAGCATCGTGTAAAAGTATAATTTCTCGTTTATGCCGGAGGCTGCTGCTATTTCCCTGTTTACCAGCACAGCGCAGATTTTACGGTAGTTGAGGGCTGTCCACAATCCTGTGGCTGCCCACAAAACTGCCATAAAAACTATTTCCCCAAACCCCGCCATGAAAATATTCCCCCATATAAAACCTGCAAGCACCGCGTCGCCGCCCTCAACCAGCGCGGCGCCGAGAAACGCAAGCGCCATCACAACCGAAAAAACAACCGCCATTATAATGTTTACATTTGATTTTGCCCTGTCGCTTACCGGCCCTGCGGCAACAGAGGCTGCTATCGCCGCGGCGAACGCCGTGATTTTCGGGTTTAAGCCCGCTATCATCCCCCATACCCCGCCTGCCATGGCAGAGTGCGCTCCCGCCACGCCGATAAAAGGAATGTTGAGCAGGTATATAAATACACCTGTAAACCCCGCAAGAGCGCCGGCCGCCACTGCCGCCAGAAAAGCTTTCACCAATATTTCATCCATAAATAAACTCCGTGCTTTTTTTCATTTTTAAAAGTCTTCGCGGGCTGCCGTCATATGTGATTTTTCCCTCTTTTAAAACCAAAACCCTTCCACAGCTGCCCGGTATCATAGAGGCCAGGTGTGTGACAAACAATACTGTTATCAAATGTTTCTTTGCCGCCTCCTGCAAAAAACCGGTCATGACAGCGTATGCCATAGGGTCGAGGTTGAGGTTCGGCTCATCCATAAGCAGTATCGCGGGGCGCCTTGACAGCACCATTGCGAGCAGAATCTTCTGCTTTTCCCCGCCGGAGAGAAACCCGAAAGGCTTATCTGTCAGGTTTTCAATTTTTAACTCGCGGACAGCCTCGCTTATGCCTTCAGGCGTACCGCCGCCGATATTTACTATGTCGCGGGCGAGTACGGGAAAATTTTTGTCAATATCAAAACCCTGCGGAAGATAGGCGCATTTTTTTCTGATTTCGTTTATTGTGGTTTTGGAGGCGCTTATGCCCGAGGCTGTAACGGCACCCGTGCATTTTACACCCAGCCCTATGATGCTTTTAAGCAGCGTGGTCTTTCCCGCGCCGTTTTGTCCGAGTATGGTTATAAACTCCCCTTTTTTAACACAGAGGTCAATACCGCGCAGAATTTCCTTTTTGCCCGCTGACGCGCGCAAACCCGAGAGCTCTATCTCAATCAGCGAGTTTTTTGAATTCTTTGACATTTTTATTCCACTGGTTTATGAACATATTTTTATCAGGCCCGTTCTCCGGGAAGTTAGAAACAACAATTACTTCCGCGCCCGTGGCCGCGGCTATCGCGCGGGCCGCGGCGTCATGCGTGCCGGGATAATTGCTTATTATCACATCCGGTTTCATCCCTTTTATCGCCGATATTTTGGCGGCCGTGAGCGACTCCGGGTCCCCAAAGTATTCCAAAACTTCCATGCCAAAATACCCGGACATTTTCTTGTGGAACGTGGAAGACACTGCCCTGATTTTTTTTGCCCTGATCTTTTCAATCAAAGCGGCATCCTTGCCTGTTTCGGTTTTTATCATCTCTTCAGCCGCCTGCCTGTTTTTTGTTATTTCACGCTCCCTCACGGGATAAAACCGCTTTAAGACAAGCTCCGCGGCTTTAAGCGCCATGATGTAATCCTCAGGCAGAGGGACAGCGCCGAACGGCAGTACGGTCAGTTTTATATCGGGGTTGATTTTTTTTAATTTTTCCGCAGTCTCTTTCTGAAAGGCGTGCACCACCATATATTTCGCGGACTTGACCGCAGCCGCGTCAGAGGGCCTCATATCATAATGCCCGGGGCAGCGGCCGGGCTCCACAAGCATGGCTGCCTTTGCCCACGGAGCTGTATCTTTTATCGCGGAGTATATGGCGGGAGTGCCGGCTATTATCTCCGGCGCTTCGTGCTTTGCGCAGCCTGAAAAAAGCGCCAGGCAGATAATGACTGAAGCGGTTTTAAAATTTAGCAAGGCAGCCGCCTCTTACAATAATACCGTCCGACGGATAACCCGCCTTTACCTGATAGGCCCTGTCAAAAATATTCTCAGCATCCAGAAAGAGAGTTACTTTTGTAAAACCGGTGTCAACAGGCGCTTTTATTCTGACATTTGCCTTTGCATATTCTTCAAGCCTCAGCCCCCTGTTGTCGGCGTCAAAACGGCCGCGGCAGAAATCAGCGCTGACATCAAGCCTGATATCATACGGAAACAGGAATTCAGCCCCGACAACCCCGCTGAAATAGGCAAACCCCGCTGTTTTTTCCCCCGGGTCGGTGTATGACGCGCTCCCGTACAGTTTCATCAGGTCAAACAAAAAAACCTCGGCCGAGGTTTCAACACCGCGCGTGATTATGAAACCGGTATTTTTAAGTTTTGAATCCACGGGATCGGTCCTCAGCATGTTGTTTCCCTCTGACTGAAAAAGCGTCAGCGACGCCTTAAAGAGCCCTTTTACCCTGTGCTCCACGCCGGCTTCATACTGCGATAAGTTCTCGGGGATCAGTGAATCATACTGCGCAAATATTGCCTGCCCCATCGCGGGTGTCTTGTAACCCTTTGCGTAGTTTATAAAGACCGTATTGCCGTCAAAGATTGAGGCCTTTATCCCTGCCTGCGGGATTATTTCCCCTCCCCATTTGGAATTATAGCCGTAGCGTAATCCAAATGACACGCCGAATATCCCCGCCTCCTGTGAAATCATGAAATAGGGCGCATAGTCGTTCTCACTCCATTTCACATCACGCTTAAAAGGGCTCATAACAGGCACATAGTTTATGAAGTGCCCCTGAAAATAGCGGTAGTCAAAACCCGCTATTATGCTGTTGCCGGGAAAAATCTTAAACTCGCGCTTTATAATCACCCCGTAATTGGCAAATATGTTGTCGCTGCCCTCGCGCAGTACCCCGAGGCCGTCGCGCTGTTTCACAAAATCGTTAAAACCCTCTTCCGCATATACTATTACTTCAGCTTCGCCTTCATCAATCTTTTGTACAAGCCTCAGGTCATAGCTTTTTTGTATCGTCTTGCAGGCTTCCTCATCCTTATCCCATAGAGCCGCGGTAACAGGCCCGGGGTTGTAAAAAAATGCGTCTGTGTAAGATACCGAAACGCCCGCCCTCCATTCCTCATCAATATCCCAGCCGAGTTTTATCCCGTAGTTCTGCGTGTAAGAGCCCGAGTGCGGCCTTTTGCCGTCGCTTGAGCGGTAACCTCCGCTTAGGCTGAAATCAACCGGCCCTTTCCTGCCGAGCGCGGTCAAGAAATAATCCTGGGTAAAGTAACTGCCTCCGGAAATACCGAGTTTTGCCTCCACTCCCTCTTCCTTCCTTGACGCGGTTACAATCTCCACCGCGCCCGCAGAGGCCTGGTTTCCGTGAAGCACCGACGAGGCGCCTTTTATGAGTTTTATTGACTCAATGTTATCAAGGCTCAATGTATCAAAAATCGGGTGCCTCCAGAGCCCCATATACTGCGGCCTGCCGTCTATGTATGTTATAATCCCTGAGTTTGGCGTCGCGCCGAGGCCCCGTATCCTGAAAAGCGAAGGCGCCGCATTGCCCGCCCCGAAATTTCCCGCGCCGGCTTTTTCAAAATAGACGCCGGGGATGTTTTTAAGAATTTCAGCAACGCCTGTCTGCGGCCCCGCCTCTATGTCAGCTTTTACTATTATTGCGCTCTGCCTTGAGTGTGAGTCCACGCCGAGGCTGTTCTCGTGCAGTTCCTCAACTATGACTTCGCCCGCGTCTATCACCTCCGAGCGCGCGCCGGAAAAAAATAGAACCCCTATAATCAGAAACACCGGAAGTTTTTTCATTTTTTCTCCTATTTAAGCCTGTATATTATATTTACCCTGATTTCCATTTCATCCGCTGTGTATTCTTCGGGAAGCGGCGGAAAAGGCGACGAGCCGCGCACAGCCTCAATAGCCGACGCGTCAAGCACCCCGCTGCCCGAGCCGCTCTCAACAGAAGCGTAACCCAGTCCGCCCCCGCTCTTTATTGAAAAAATCACGCCCACGCTGCCCTCTGTGCCTGCCGACCTCGCCGCGTAAGGATAGCGCCTGTTTTCCTGCAGCCTGCGCCGCACCATATCGCGGTAGTCCATGACAGAGTCCCCCTCATGGCCCTCTTTTATCCCCTGCGGCGCGGCTGTGGCGCCCTCAGGGCTGTAATCTGTTTTGTTGTTTTCTTCCTGTTTGTTCAGTTTTGTCTCTTCAGCCCTTTTTTTTACAGGGGGCAGGATTTGATTTTCCTGTGCGGTATTGTTTATCGTAATCTCTATGGTTTTTTCAGAAGTGTTTTTTTCAGTTCCTGTAACCGCTGTATAAGCAAGCGTGCCTATCAGCGCGGCGTGAAGCGCCGCGGAGAGAAAAAGCGCCCCTGCGGCCGGAAGTTTCAGCCTCATTTATTTTCAGAACCTGTAATTAAGCGTAAGTATCTGCGTTTCAGAATCTGACTTAAACTCAGGCTCCAGCGGAAAAGCCGCGTGCAGCCAAAACACGTCAACGATAGTGTAAGAAATAAGCACAGCCGCGATTCCGGTTGTCACCCAGGCCTGGGTTTCGGCGTTCAGCACGGCCTGGCGCATCATTTTTAGTTTGTCGTAGTTTTCAAGCGTGGTGTTGTTGATATCAGCGTACATTTGTTCATAAAACTGCGTGCCCTGGCTCAAGTTTATCCACGAGAGCGCCGCTATGCCTGTTGAGAACAGGTTTCCCGCTATCAGCAGTTTTCCGGGAAGGGTGAAAATCCCCTCCTCAGCTTCTTCTTCATACTCGGCTTCCATAGTTGAAGCGGTCTGCGTCACTCCCTCCTCTTTTTTTTCAGAAGGCGCAAATATCCCCATCACAGCGTCAAAAACCGACTTGTCCTCTTTTGCCGCCTTTGTCACAGCCTCAGCGGCTGCTTCAGCCGCAGGTGTCACAGGCACAGGCGCGTCTGAAGCGTATGACAAGGAAAATATAAATACCGCCGCCATAATCATAACTGTTCTTTTCATATTAATACTCCCTTCGTTTTATAAATATATGAGTGCATTATAG
>CAYGHG010000132.1:3168-6521 GCA_964349515.1 uncultured Spirochaetia bacterium | reverse complement strand
GGTAACTACAGATAAGACTTAAAACAAAAAACATCACCCTGGACCTCTTCCTGAGGGCGCGGCTTTGAAAAATGGAAATTATAACTTTATCTTTTTGTTTTTTTTTACTATAATCTAACGCGATTGAACCTTTGCCATCAGATAAACTTATCCCGTTTTAACCGGCGGGGGAAAAGAGGAATGAATGTACAAGATTGTGGAGAAGCGGGCGCTTTCAAAAGACATCAAACTGATCGGAGTGGAGGCGGGCCATGTCACTTTTAACGCCAAAGCCGGAAACTTCATCGTGGTAATCCCTGACGAAAAAGGGGAGCGCATACCGCTCACCATATACGACTGGGACAGGGAAAAAGAAATTCTATATATGGTTTTCCAGGAAATCGGATTGTCAACCATCAAACTCGGCAAACTGAATGAAGGCGAATACATCTACGCAGTTGCAGGGCCTTTTGGGAAACACTTTCACTCCGGTAAATTTGGAAATACTGTTGTTGTAGGCGGAGGAGTGGGTGTGCCCGCGATATTCCCCATAGCCAGGCAGTTACGGGCTGACGGCAACAAAGTCACTTCCATAATCGGATACAGGACAAAGGACCTGGTCGTTTTAGAAAATGAGATGAAAACAGTTTCAGACTCGGTTATTGTCGCGACAAACGACGGCTCGCACGGTGAAAAAGGGCTGGTCACAGACGTCCTGCAGTCAATGATAGACAGAGGCGAAAAACCTGATTTTGTTGTGGCTGTCGGGCCTGTTGTGATGATGAAAGCTGTCTCTGAACTGACAAAGAAGTATTCCATAAAAACAGTTGTCAGTTTAAACGCCATGATGGTTGACGCGACCGGGATGTGCGGAGGCTGCAGGGTGACAGTGGGGGGCGAAACCAAGTTCTCCTGTGTTGACGGCCCTGATTTTGACGGGCATCTGGTGGATTTTAACGAACTGACAAGCAGGCTTTCCGCGTATAAAGATGAGGAAAAACATTCTTTTGAACACAATTGCAGGTTAGACAACGGAATCAAGGAGGCGGCAGATGGAAGAAAATAAGATCCCAAAGGCAAAAAGGCCGAGAATAGCCGTAAGGCAGCAGGAACCTGAAGCAAGGATAAAGAACTATAATGAAGTGCCTTTCGGATATAACGAAGAGGAAGCGGTTGCAGAGGCAGACCGCTGCCTGCAGTGCAAAGACCCCAAGTGCATAGAAGGCTGCCCCGTAAACATAAACATAAAGGAATTTATCCGCCAAATCGCGGTAAAGGATTTCAAAGGCGCTATTTCCACCATTAAAAATGACAACAGCCTGCCCGCGGTATGCGGCAGGGTATGCCCTCAGGAAGAGCAGTGCGAGGCAAAGTGCATTATGCTGAAAACCAAAAACCCCATAAATATAGGCTCTCTTGAGCGTTTTGCGGCTGACTGGGAGGGGGCAAATTTAAAAACTGAACCGGTAATAACGGAAAAAATAAAAGACAAAAAAGGCAATCCTGTAAAAATAGCGATAGCCGGCGCAGGCCCCGCGGGGCTGACCGTGTCGGGAGACCTCGTGAAAATGGGCTACTCTCCCGTGGTATTTGAAGCGATGCACATTGCAGGCGGAGTCCTGATTTACGGCATTCCCGAATTCAGGCTTCCCAAAGCTATAGTTCAAAGGGAAGTGGAGTATCTGAAAGCAATGGGTGTGGAATTCAAACCCAATGTAGTCATAGGAAAGTCTTACACTCTTGAAGACCTTAAAAACATGGGCTTTGCAGCGGTATTTATCGGCGTTGGCGCGGGCACACCTATGTTCCTCGGAATACCGGGGGAGAACCTGAAGGGCGTTTACTCTGCAAATGAATACCTGACAAGAATAAACGCTATGAAGGGCTATCTCTTTCCGGAATATGACACCCCCGTAAAAATTGGAAAGAAAATAGCCGTAGTGGGAGCGGGCAACGTGGCAATGGATGCCGCAAGGTGGGCCCGCAGGCTTCCGGGCGTTGAAGATGTATATGTGGTTTACAGGCGCTCTGAGGCAGAAATGCCCGCCAGGAGGGAAGAAATAGAGCGCGCACACGAAGAGGGCATTATATTTAACCTCCTGACAAACCCTGTAGAGGTTTTAGGCGATGAAAACGGCTGGGTAAAAGGAATGAAATGCATAAAAATGGAGCTCGGCGAACCTGATGCATCAGGAAGGCGCAAGCCTGTAGCTGTTCCTGATTCTGAATTTGTGATTGAAGTGGATACGGTAATACCCGCGCTCGGGACAAAAGCAAACAAACTGCTGACTTCAGACGTGCCGGGGCTGGCCCTCACAAAATGGGGCAACATACAGGTTGATGAGAAGACCGGCGCGACTTCAATTCCCGGGGTATTCGCGGGCGGAGACATCACCACGGGTTCTGCAACTGTAATTGCCGCAATGGGCGCCGGCAGAAACGCCGCAAAAGCAATAAGCGAATATCTAAAGACATTAGAATAACTAATGGCTGAAAAAATAACCATAGCCGTTGCAGCCGCTAATTTTGCGCACACTTTTCCGTCAACAGTATATACTTATCTGGAAAAAGCGGCGGGAGCCTCCTGCGAACTGGTAAGGCTTCCCACCACCGGTGTTGAAGAAAACGAAAAAGAAAAACTGCTTAATGCACTTGCCAGGCTGAAACTAAACGGCCTTATCGGAATATCAGTGTCGCCTGATAAGGCAATCATCAGCTCTTACACCGCCGCAGGAGTGCCGATTGTTCTGATAGATGAAGAAGCCCGCGGCGTATCTACGGTTGCCCCTGACAATTTTACCGGCGGATATCTCGCCGGCAGGCGTTTTGCCGAAACCGGAAGAAAAACACCTGCCATAATTACGGGGCGCCTTAATGTGGAAGGAAGTTACAATTCCAAACAGAGATTTGAAGGCTTTCTAAAAGCCCTTACAGAGTCAGCCATTAAAATTGACAAGGCGCATATCAGGGAAGTAATCAGTTATTCTTATAATGAAGGCTCGGATGAAATGCACGCAATGCTCTCGGGAACCATAATTCCCGACGCTGTATTCTGCGCGGCCGGTGATATGTGCGCGCTTGGGGCTGTCAAATCGCTGAGGGAAAAATGTGTGAAATGCCCGGAAGATATCGCGATAATAGGGTTTGACGACATTGCAGCTGCATCCACCAGCAGGCCCAAAATGACTACAATAAGGCAGCCTATCGAAGAAATGGCTGCTACTGCTTACAGGCTTTGCGCTGAACGCAGGGAAGATATTCTAAAATCCCCTCAAAAAGTACTCTATAAACCCGAACTAATTGTACGCGAATCAGCTTAGGGTGAAATATATCACATCCGTAATCCCATAATAGCCTTTATTTTAAAGTTAAAA
>CAYGHG010000132.1:0-3158 GCA_964349515.1 uncultured Spirochaetia bacterium | reverse complement strand
TAACCTCCCCGATGAGCCGGTGCGAGCCCGGCGAAACGCCCCTCCGGGGGCGTCGGAGGAATTGCGCAAAAAACACCAACGCATATCTGACGTGGCAATGGCGCTAAAAAAATTAACATTGTGAAAATTAACACTTGACACAAATTGATTAATGAAATAGAATTTTGTCACTGGAAACCATGTTTACATGCTTAAAAGCCTTTAATAACATAAGGAGAAAAGCTATGGCCAAAACGGAAACAAGAGAACTGAAAATCCCGCCTGAAGACAAGAAGAAACTGGACCAAATCATTGCCGCAAATAAAGGAAAGGAAGGCTCTCTGCTTACAATTCTTGAAGAATCCCAGAAAATAAACCGCCATAAATTTCTTCCGTCAGACGTGCTTGAATACATCTCAATGAAAACAGCAGTACCGCTTTCCAGAATATTCAACGTTGTTACTTTTTACTCTTTCTTCAACCTTAAGCCGCAGGGGGACCACGTAATCACCGTATGCCGCGGTACTGCCTGTCACACAAAAGGCTCCAAATCGCTGCTGGACGAAATAGCGGTTAAAATGAACTGCGTAAAGGAAATGGAAGGCGGCGAGCCTTCGTTTACCACGCCGGATAACAAATTCACGATTCAGACCGTTGCCTGCTTCGGACAGTGCGCGCTTGCGCCTGTGGTCGCCATAGACGGTGTGATATACAGCAACGTAACCTCGCCGATGCTTAATAATCTTCTCGCAAATACCGGAAAAAGCAGAAAGGGGAAAAAATAATGGCTATAGACTCCATCGAAAAACTCAACGAACTGAAGGGCAAATCTTTAAAGAAATTATTCCCCTCAAAACCGGTTATCGCGGTCGGCCTCGGAACCTGCGGAATAGGAAACGGCGCTGACAGGGTTTTTGAAGCTGTTCAGAAAGCCGTAAAAGCAAAAAAAGCCGACATCTATGTGAAAAGAACCGGATGTTTCGGATTCTGCGCGGAAGAAACCCTGGTAAACATATACATCCCGGGCAAACCGCTGGTCATACTTAATAAAGTCCAGCCTAAAGACGCGGCCAAACTGGTACAGTACGCGCTCAAAGGCGAAGTCCCCGTAACAAAGGCGCTTTGCAAAATTGAAGAATGGGATTTCATAACTTCAACCGCGTCGTTCGGCAAAGGGTTTGATGAAATACCTCTGTGGAACGAAATACCTTTCTTTAAGGGGCAGAAAAAAATAGTCCTGCGCGATGCAGGGCTCATAGACCCGGAGAGCATAGAAGAATACGCCGCAATCGGCGGATATCAGGCCCTGTACAAGTCGGTTAAAAACATGAACCCCGACTCTGTGCTTGAAGAGATGAAAAAATCAAAACTCCGCGGCCGCGGCGGCGCCGGTTTCCCGACGGGTACAAAATGGGACATAATGAAAAAAGTTCAGTCAGACAAAAAATATGTGGTGTGCAACGCCGATGAGGGCGACCCCGGCGCGTATATGAACAGGAATGAAATCGAAAGCGACCCTCACGCGCTGATAGAGGGCATGGCAATCGGAGCTTATGTCATGGGTGCTGACGAAGGCATAATCTACTGCAGGGCTGAATATCCTCTCGCGGTTGAGAGGCTGAAAAAAGCGATCAATGACGCAAAGGCATCAGGAATGCTCGGGAAAAATATATTCGGCTCAAATTTCAGTTTTGACATATCAATAATAGAAGGAGCGGGCGCTTTTGTCTGCGGTGAAGAGACGGCTCTTATCGCGTCTGTAGAAGGCAAAGCCGGCAGGCCCATACCGAGGCCGCCGTTCCCGGCACAGAAGGGCTTAAACGGCAAACCCACCAATATCAACAACGTGGAAACCTGGGTAAATGTGCCTGCAATCATTTTTGCGGGCGGCGAGAGCTTTACAAAAACAGGCACCGAGAAATCCACAGGCACAAAGGTATTCTCGCTTGTCGGCAAGGTTAAAAATACCGGCCTTGTTGAGCTTCCGCTCGGCACAAGGCTGCTTGACATCGTTTATTCGATGGGCGGCGGCACCGGCAACAGGAAGAAAATCAAAGCTGTCCAGACAGGCGGGCCGTCAGGCGGCTGCATCCCTGTAAACGATTTTGAAACGCCTGTTGACTATGAATCCCTTGCATCTTTGGGCGCCATAATGGGCTCGGGCGGAATGGTCGTCATGGACCAGGACAACTGTATGGTTGACGTCGCGAGGTATTTCATAGAGTTCACCTACTCGGAATCCTGCGGTAAATGCACCCCTTGCAGGGAAGGCCTTGCCCAGATGCTTGAGATGCTGAACAGAATTACAAAAGGGACAGGCACACTGCGTGATCTTGATACGCTTGAAAAGCTTGCGTATGTAATCAAGGACTCTTCGCTTTGCGGCCTGGGGCAGACGAGCTCAAACCCGGTTTTAACAACACTCAAACATTTCAGAAACGAATACGAAGAGCACATCAACGACAAACGCTGTGACGCGGGCGTCTGCGAGAGCCTCTTCCTCGCTCTGTGCGAGAACAGCTGCCCGATGCACATGAACATACCGGGCTACCTGCAGCTCCTCAAAGAAGGCAGGCTTGAAGAGGCATTTGAACTGACGCTGCGCGACAACCCGATACCCGGCACAGTAGGCAGGATATGCTACTTCCACTGCAAGATGCAGTGCCGCAGGGAAACTGTGGACGAGTCAGTGTCGCAAGGCGAGATACACCGCTACCTTGCGGATACGATGTACAAGATGGGCAAGGAAAAAAGCATATACAAACAGCTTGTTAAGGAAAAAATGGCGCCTACCGGAAAAAATGTGGCGATCATAGGCGCGGGGCCCTCCGGCCTTGCGGCTGCGTTTTATCTTGTCAGGCTGGGGCATGACGTGACCATCTATGACCAGCACGAGAAACCGGGCGGGATACTGCGCTACGGAATTCCGGAATACAGGCTGCCTAAAGACGTGCTTGACAAAGAGCTCTCGGTGTTCAAACAGCTCGGCGTAAAATTCGTCATGGCTACCAAGGTCGGAAAAGATGTCAGGTTCTCAAAGATCATGAAAGAAAATGACATCGTCTTCACCGCGATCGGAGCGCAGAAAGACACCTCGCTCGGCATCGTCGGAGAGAAACTCGGCGGAGTTTACCCGGGTTATGAGTTCCTTGAAGACTATGCAAAGGGCCACATTAAGA
>CAYGHG010000131.1:0-6525 GCA_964349515.1 uncultured Spirochaetia bacterium | reverse complement strand
GTTATGTCCCTGGTAACCTCAATGGTCCCCAGATACTCACCCGTGCCGTTCCTGACCGGAAAATACTCTATCAGTATTTTTCTGCCCTTAAGATCAATCCAGAACGGCGCCTCTTTCATTGAGCCGTTTTTAAAACCGCTTAGTATCGCATTTACCTTGTCAACCGACTGCGGCGGGTGGCAGTTTTGCACCGTCCTGCCGAGATCCATTTTTGTCCTCGGAAAAATCCTTCCCTCTTTCGGTGTGTTGAAAAACTTCACCCTGTCCTCGGCGTCCACAAAAGACAGGTCATACGGCAGCGAATCCATAACAGCTTCAATTGCTTCAATGCTCAGTTCCTTAAGATTCATGATATCCTCCTTTTATTTAATATTTGGGATAAAATACCCCAGATTGTCGCACTCTTCCTTAATATCTTTCCACTCCTCTTCTGTTATAACATTAACGGCCGTCACGTACAGAATATTTTCCTCCTTCTGCGTGTGCCCGGCAAACTTTTCAAGCAGGCTCACCGCCAGGGGTTCAAGCCTGGAAATGAAAAGATTAAACCCGCTCGCCTCAGCCTCTTTTATGACTTTAATAATCTGCTTTTTCTGCTCTTTCATTTCCGTGTGGTCGTGCCACATTATGGCAGGCGGCTGCTCTATGCCGTGCCTCTCAAGAATCGGGAAAAGTGTGTTTTCCTGGCGGACGTTGTGGTTTTCCGCTTCAAGAAGCTTTTCCCCAATCAGGCTTAGCCTGTGCATCTCTTTTTCGCCGGTTTCAAAAGACCCTTTCGCCTTCAGGGCCTTAATGGTTTCAATAAATTTTTCCATCAGGTTAAGGATATTCACATGGTCGTGCTGAAAAGAAGTTATCGGATGGTCTTCAGGCAGTTTCAAATTCGGGTTCTTTATCACATCCTTAAACATCTCCAGGTGTATGTCGCACGCTTTCATCAGGTCATTAAGTGTTGCACCTTCTTTTACGAGCTCGCTCTCTGCCGCCGCTATGACCATCGGGTTTGCGTCTTTTATGATGTCCTTAAATGTCTCTTTTAGAGCTGCCATCTCCTCCGGCGTTGTGCGCTCTGTAACTTTTTTGAGTATCTCTTTTACCTTATCCTTTGCGCTGTCTCCCATTTTGGCACCTCATTTTTTCAAAAAATACACCCGGTATTCGTTCTCATCTTTTTTTTCAACCCAGCTCTCAAAACCCTGCGTTTCAAGGTAGTGTATCAGCGGAGAGGGCTTAAAAGCCTGCACAAGAACAAACCCGCCGCCTGCCTTAATGCTGCCGGCTTTTGCGGCAACAACCGGAAAAGGCTCTTCTGACAAGGTTCTTGCGTCAACAACTTCATAGTCTGACGCCTGTTTTACCCAGCCCGGCATCTCTTTGCTTTCTTTTTCATCCCCAAACTGTTTTTTCATAAACTCCTCCTGCATCGCGGGTATCTGCGACTTAAACCATGCCATATACTCCGAGCCTTTGCCTATGGCCTCATTCAGCCTGTAGAGCATTTCTTTCAGGTAAACATCCCCGATTTTGGAAGCCATTTTAAGGGTGGTCACTTTCGCAACAGTATTAAAAACCACAGGGTTGTTGAGTTTCACGAATTTGGGTGACATCTCTTTTAATACATCCTTAAGCTCAGGATGTGCCGTAACTACATCATAAACCTTGTCGTTTTCAGTTATAATCCCGTTTGGCTTTTCCATGTTTTCTCCTTCCTGTTTTAACTTTCAACTTTACACTTTAAACTTTAACCTGCCTTCTACGCCCATTCCTCACTCAAAATCTCGCCCTTTAACCCCACTACTATTGCTTTTACAGGAACTTTCCGTTTTGCCTTTGCTGCTGCCTGCTTTGCAATCCCCAACAACCCGCCGCAGCACGGCACCTGCATTATCATTACAGTCAGAGTGTTTATTTTTGCTTCATCAATCATGGCGGTTATTTTTTCAGTATAGACTTCCATATCAGAGTCAAGTTTCGGGCAGGCAATAGCCAGCGCCCTGCCTTTCAGGTAATCCCTGTGGAAATTACCCAGCGAAAAAGCCACACAGTCAGCCGCCAGCAGTACGTCAGCTTTTTCAAAGTATGGCGCCTGCGGCGAAACAAGATGAAGCTGGACAGGCCACTGCCTTAAAAATGACGGTTGTTCCCCCGTATTACCTGTATCTGAAGTATTCTCCCTTTCACCTGAAAAGTCAAGCACCCTCGACCCCGGGCAGCCGCCGCCTCCGTGATGATGCGCCATTTTTGCCTCCTTATAGTTTGGTATATCAACATTTTTTTCCTTTAAGACTTCAAGCGCAATACTGAGGAACTCTTTTTGTCCGTGGCCGTTTAAGTGTTTCAGGTGTGCTTTAATGGTATTTGCCCCTGCCTTTACTATATTTTCCATGACTTTCCTTTCGTCATAGGGGACTGCCTCTTTTTTTTCAACCTTAAGGGCTCCCTCGGGGCACTCGCCCACACACGCTCCGAGTCCGTCACAAAGCAGGTCTGAGACCAGCCGGACTTTTCCGTCTATTACCTGCAATGCCCCCTCAGGGCACCCGGGCACACACAACCCGCAGCCGTTGCACTTGTCTTCGTCTATCGTGATCATTTCTCTTAACATGTTTACCTCCTGTTTTTATTTTCTTCTTTACAGAGAATTCTGAGCCTGCCGAAGGATTGAATATCACCTTTCTGGTGATATATTACAAAATATAAGTGCTTTTGTCAACAAAAATCAAAAATTATTTATAGCTGTGCAGTCCGCCCAGAAGGTAATTGACTCCGAAATAGGTAAACAAAACAAAGCAGAATCCCGCGGCAGACACCCACGCTGACTTTTTTCCGCCCCAACACTTTGAAAGCCTAAGGTGCAGGTATGCCGCATAGACAAACCAGGTAATAAGCGCCCAGGTTTCTTTCGGGTCCCAGCTCCACCAGGCTCCCCAGGCGCGCTCGGCCCAGACTGCGCCTGTGATTATTCCGAGAGTAAGAAAAGGGAAGCCTGTGAGTATGCTCTTATATGACACCGCATCGGCCGCCTTGATTTTTTCATCTTTGGAAAACAGGACAATAACGGCTGATACAAATGAAACCGCAAAAGCCGCGTAACTGACAAAACTAAAAAGCACGTGTATTGTGAGCCAGTTGCTCTGCAGCGCGGGTACAAGCGGCCTCGGCGCCTCGTTGATAAGCGAGGAGCCCGCCGTCATTATCAGCGCCGCGAAGGTCAGCCCGCACATAAACACCGCCGACAAAGCATTCTTCGCCAGGAAAAACCAGGCGCATAAAGTCATAAATGCAAAAAGCAGCAGGGTTTCATATGTATTAGAAAGCGGCGGGTAGCCCCCCTCTGTCCAGCGCAGAACAATTGCAGCCGCAAGCAGCGCCGCGGAAACAAAATAAAATACCTTCAGAGCTGCTCCGGCAGCTTTTTTCCCTGAAACCAGAAACACCAGCGACAGAACCGCCGCAATAGAGAGAGCCGCCATCGAACCGTTTACCGCCATTGTGTAGTGAGCCATGGTCATCCGCCCTTTCTTGTGCCGTATTTTGTAAAGTAAATTCCAAACAACCCGCAAATCAGCAGAATAAACCCTGTATATGCAATATTAACACCGGGGTCTTTTTTGAACATCAGCCCTGTCCAGCCCTCATTTTCCGCGTCGTATGAATGCTGGTAAATCACCCAGCCCCTGTGAGTTAAGGGAGAATTAACGCCGATATTTGCCTCCCTCACGACAACGCTGCCGTTTTCCTGTATTGACACGCGGCTGGTATAAGCACGGATGCCGCCGCCGCTGATTCTCGGCTCATATATAATATGATACCCGTTCCAGAGCCTGGTGCCGTGAAACGACGGGTACTTTGCGAACAGCCAGCCCTCCTCGCCGCCAAAACTTATTTTTACCGCCGGGTTTTCCCATCTGTCCGTACGGTTTGCGGGCTTCCCCGCCTCTGCGAGCACAAAATCAGAGTAAATTTCTGTTATCCCGATGTCCCGTATTTTTTTCGAAGCGGTATAAACACCGCTTCCGTTGAAATTAATGAAACCGGCTTTTTTACCCTTTTCATTGTAGAACACAAGCCTGTGCGAAACTGCCTGTTGATATGGCTCCACTGAAAAACTTATCAACCGGACCGAAAACGGCAGCGCTTCCTCTTTATGCGCGGTTGTCATTATCGCCGACAGTTCCTGCCCCTCTTCTATGTGCATCATGCCTTTTATACCCCAAACCGAACCTATAAGCCCGCCCGCCAGTATCACGGGAATTCCCGCGTGCGCAAGAATGCTGTAAAAATTAGACCGCGTGACCGGAAGCCTTTTTTGCACGCACATAACGGTGGATGCCGCCAGAAAAAACAGAATTGCCATAAACCAGGGGCTCTTGTATATCAGCCTGTCTGCGGCCTCCTGAGAAATAACTGTTCCGAAAACAGAAACCGCGGATATGAATATGAACAGCCCCACGGCTGTTTTCATTGAAGTAAGAAAGGATACAATCTTTTTCATAATAAAAACCTACTTTTTCAGGAGTTCAAACGGATATGGGTAGTGCACCATATCCGTGTGGCAGTCAGAGCAGCGCGAACCCCTGTTTTTTTTCAGTTCTTTGTGAATATTTACCTTGCCGGGATATTCCTTTTTATAAACGTCACCGTGGCATTTCAGACAGCTGCTGTTGCTTATCCCCTTGGGCGCCTTGTAGCGCATCGCCTCGTGGTAGCCCGGGTCACTGAGTTTGTCCGCGTCGGCATAATGTTTGTAAACATCCTTTATTCCGTGGTACGCCTTTGTGTACAGGACGTTTACCGGGTTAGTCCAGGGCGGCACGTGGCAGTCCCGGCAGGAAGCGCGTTTTTCCCCCTCTTTCACATTGTAGTGTGTGGATTTTTTCCAGCTCTCGTATGCGGGCTTCATCTCATGGCAGGACGAACAGAACTCAACAGTTGAGGTCAGTTCCACTGAAACGTAAGTGAAAATAACGCCGAATACAAAGAGCCCCGCGGCGGCTGCAATAACACCTTTTTTGTGATTCTGATAAAAATCCTTAATTTTTTGTATTTTTTCTTTCAGCAAGGGCCGCCTCCCTCATTTTTGCCCACTCCTTATATGCCGCTTCCTGTATTCTCAGGTTCCCGGGCGTATAGCCTTTCATCCATCTGTGCTCAGGCCTTGACATTATGCCCGCGATCAGCTTTTTGGTTTTTTCCCCCGCGAGTTTTTCTGCCTTTGGTATGAATTTAAAATAAAAATGCTGCGCCACCTCATAGAAACCGTGCCACTGCACAAAATCCGGCCCCATCATCGCGGCACCGTGCCTTAAGCGCCTGCCTTCGTGGTGCCACAGCTCAAAATAAACCCACTCTATTTCCTCATCAAAAGGGGTCTTTGTCAGTTTTCCCTCTTCAAGCAGCGAGTTAATTATTGCGGCGGAGGTTTTTCCGAACCTGTTTTCATAGCCGTCAACAGTCGCGTAAAACTGCTTATAAAAATTATTGTACCACTCGGGCCCGTGGCAGTTGGCGCAGACTTTTTTCATCTCTGCCATTTTTTTCTGCTGATCCTCTTTGGGCTTTGATATAGGAGAACGCAGGTCCATGCTTATGCGCTCCCCCAGGTCGTGGGTCCTGTGAATGTTTTTTGCCGCTCCCATATGGCAGGTGACACAGTTTGGCGCCTGCGTGTATTCCTTTCCAAGTATCCATTTTTTTGAATCAAGCTTCATTTTGGAAAGATGCGCCTTGTATATTATGCCGTGCTTGGATTCTTCAAAAATTTCTTTTTGCGGGTGGTCCGGCCCCATATGGCACTTTCCGCAGGAGTCAGGCGAGCGGGCCACTTCCAGGGAAAAAGCGTGTTTTGCGTGGCAGGCGGAACAGCTTCCCTTTGAGCCGTCGGGGTTCAGCCTGCCTATGCCGAGGTTCGGCCAGGTCATGGGATCCATTTTTCCGGGTTTATCCTTATCCATTTTTACAACAGAACCGTGGCAGTACGCACAACCCTGAACAGAGGCGCCCTCCCCCTGTACGACTTCACCCAGGTAGTTGTCAAGAGAGCCTAAAATTTCCCCTGCCTTTGAGTGGTGGCTGCGGTCAAATTCTTCAAATTCCCTGCGGTGGCATTTGGCACAGTCAAAGGGGGAAACAATTGTTGAAATAGTGTAGCCTTCATGATCCCAGGCATCAGGCTCCCCTTTTTTTGCCTGGTGGCACTCAAAACATCCTGTGCCTTTTTTTGCGTGGCTGCTTTTCTCCCACTCTTTTATCTGGACTATGTGTATGTTTTTTTCATTGTGGCACTTTATGCAGGCTTTTGTCTCTTTGGACATATGAGGTTTGGCTGTGAGAGTTAATACAGGCAGAAAGATAAAAAATAAAGCAATGACAAGCCGGCGTTTTGTCATTTGACAACCTCCACTACTATTTTGGTGATATTTAATTATATAACTAATAATTACGTTGTCAATGTGATATTTAAACCCGAAAGATGAATCAGAAACCGTACTTTTTCTTTCCTTTACCCGGTTCTCCCTCGCTTAC